>JBGPNN010000009.1:0-29695 GCA_041487495.1 bacterium | reverse complement strand
GCGATGCCGATCCCCATGAACCGGCCCTCGGCCCGTGCGCGATCCCGCTCGCGACGCCGCAGCTCGTACTGGATCGCATCCTGCGCGGCCCGCAGCGTAGAGGTGTAGATGCCGGTGTCATAGACAATCGGCTCCCCCAGCGCGAAGGTCCCGATCGTGCACGGCATCGCGCTCGGCGCAATGAAGTTCCGCCGCCGGATCTCGGCCGGATCGATCCCGGTGGCGTCGGCCAGCATATCCATCACGCGCTCGCGGACAAAGTTCGCTTCGAAGCGCCCCGGCGCCCGGTACGTGCCAGTAGGCGTCTTGTTGGTCAACACGCACGAGACGTCGGCCCGGTAGTGCGGAATCTGGTAGGGCCCCGGCAGCATCGCCGCGGTGAGTTCCGGGACGGTCACACCGTGTGTGCGCAGGTACGCGCCCATGTCGACGGTGATCCGGTCGATCAGCGCCACGATCCGGCCGTCACGCGCGGCGCCCACTTCGACGTCGTGCGTCTGCTGGCGGGAATGGTTGGCCGCCACCAGGTGCTCGCGGCGATCCTCGATCCATTTGATCGGCCGGTTGAGGCGCACGGCTGCCCAGGGCACCAGAAAGTCTTCGGGATAGAACTCGCCGCGGATCCCGAAGCCGCCGCCGACGTCGGGCTCGATGAAGCGGATCCGGTCTTCTGGCCAGCCGAGAAAGCCTGCCAGTACGCCGCGGTTGAAGTGCGGAACTTTTGTCGGGCCCCAAACCGTCAACAGGCCCGAAGCGGCATCGTACGAGGCCACCATCCCGCGGGTCTCCAGCGGCACCCCGGAGTGCCGCTGGACGGTGAAGCGTCGCGCGAGGCGCACCTCGGCGCCGGCCAGCGCCAGTTCGGGATTGCCGACGAGTGCCTCCAGCCGGTCGGCCAGGTTACTCCCCGTTGATTCGTGGAGCACCGGTGCGGCGCGGCGCAGCGCCTGATCCGTCGACACCACCGCGGGAAGGATCTCGTACTCGACCTCCACCTGGTCGGCGGCGTCCTCCGCCGCGTACCGGCTCTCCGCGACGATCAGCGCGATGGGCTCCCCAACATATCGCACGCGACCGAGGGCCAGAGGGCTCTGCAGAAAGGGTACGAGCGACGCCTTGGCACCCAACCGGATCGGAATCCGCCGGACCCCTCCCAGGTCGGCCGCGGTCATCACCTGGACGTTGCCGGGTCGCACCATCGCTGGAGAAGGCCTGACGCGCGTGATCGACGCGTGTGCGTGGGGGCTGCGGAGGACGACGGCGTGCAGCATGCCCGGCAGCCGCACATCGTCCACATAGCATCCACGGCCCGTGAGCAGTCGGGGATCCTCCTTGCGCTTGACCGATGCGCCGATGATCATACATCCATGATGGCTTTGCGCTGCCCGCCGTCGAGGGTGATCCAGGCGCCGTTCATGTAACTCGCACGGGCAGAGGCGACAAACACCACAACCGAGGCCACCTCTTCGGGCGTGCAGATGCGGCCGAGCGGGAGGCTCTTGACTGCCTGCGCACTCGCGTCGTCGAAGCTCATGCCCTTATCGCGGGCGTACGCGCGCACGAGGCCGTTCCAGCGCTCGGTCGCCACCGGGCCGGGATTAACCGCGTTCACCAGGATCCCCTGCGATCCGTACTGCTCGGCGAGCGCTGCGGTCACGGCCAGATCGGCGGCGTTGGCGGCGCTGGCGGTCAGTTCCCAGTAGGCGGGCTTGATGCCGTCGTTGCCGACGACGTTGACGATACGCCCGCCGCCACGCTTCAGCAAATGCGGGACCGCGGCTTTCGCGCCGCGTACATAACCCATGAACTTCAACTGCAGGCTGAGCTGCCACTCGTCCTCCGTGAGGTTCAAGAGCAGGCCGCCCGGTGAGGCGCCGGCGCAGTTCACCAGGATGTCGAGCCCGCCGAAGTACGCGGCCGCCGCGTCGACGCAGCGCTTCGCATCTTCCCACTTCATCATGTCGCCGGATACGGTGAAGACCCCCCGGCTGGTCGAAGTACGGATCTCCCCGGCGGCCTTCTTGAGGCCGTCCGGCTCACGCGCGCAGATGGCGACGCTGGCGCCCTCTTTCGCGAACTCGATCGCGCAGGCCCGGCCGATGCCTTTCGAACCACCTGTGATGAAGACCACCTTGCCCTGCAGGCCGAGGTCCATGCCTATCCCCCCCTCGCGAGATCGCCGTACAGCTCGGGCCGCCGGTCGCGCACGAGATCCATCTCGTCGGTCGCGCGCGTCGCGTCCACGCGCGCGATGTCCAGATCGGCGATGACGACTTCTTCGCCATCATGCGACGCGGGTCCGGCGGCAGCCATCCCCGACGGGCCGAAGATCGCGCTGCAGCCGAGAGTCCGCACGGCCCCGTCCATGCCCGCGCGATCAGCACAGGCCACCCACAGCCGATCCCCGTACGCGTGGCCGGCCGCCAGGTAGTTCGCCCCGCACCACCCCCGCGCGTCATGCGGCTGTGGCTTCCCGCGATCGGTCCATGTCGTCGGGACGCAGAGAATCTGCGCGCCTCGCAGCATCAGGATCCGCACCGCTTCGGCAAAACGCAGATCATAACAAATCAAGACGCCGATGCGACCCAGCGCGGTCTCCCAGACCGGAAAGCCCGTGTCGCCCGGCGTGAAGATGCCACGTTCGTGATGGTACAGGTGCGCCTTGCGATAGACGCCCAGTACGCCCGTCGGCGCGATGATCACGGCGCTGTTGTACAATCGATCGCCGTCACGCTCCGGCCATCCGGCGACGATGTGCATGCCGGTTTCACCGGCGATGGTCTCCCACCCGGTGACGCTCGCGCCACCCAGTGGTTCCGCGTAGGGTTCAATATCCGTGCGCGTCTGAAAATCGTACGAAATCGTACTCAGTTCCGGGAGCACGGTGAGCGCCGCGCCCCGCGACGCCGCCTCCCGGAGCAGGCGGGCGGTCTGGTCGCGCATCCGCGCCGGCGCCTCCCAGGGCGCCGCCATCTGGATCACCGCGACCCGGTTCATGGCGATGGCTTACGCGGCTGGACGAGTTCCACCATGTAGCCCTCAGCGGTCTCCTGCGCCAGAAACGCGATCAATGTGTTGGCGGCGCCGGGCCGAGGTCTGTTGTCCTGAAGGACGACCCCGCGAGACTTCAGCGTCTCGATGGCCGCTTGAATGTCTTCTACCTGAAACGCGATGTGCTGGATGCCTTCGCCGCGCTCGCGCAGCCAGTCTGCACCAAACCCTTCGGGGGTCAGGGGCTCGACCAGTTCGAGCAAGGTGCCACCGAGCGGGATGAACCCGATCAGCGCCTGCCCCGGCCCGTAGTCCTCCCAGGTGGTCACCTCGAGGCCGAGCACCGCGCGGAAGCGTTCGGCTGCCGCCCGCGCGTCGCGCACGAGGATGCCAATATGGTGAACACCACGGATCATGCCCCGCTCCTCATCCCAAGCAGATTAATCTTCAACCCAGGCCGCCACGCGCGCCGGCCCGCCGTTGCCACCCTTCACCGGCACCGGCATGGCGATCAGCGAGAACTGCCGCCGGCCGATCTTCTCGAGATTGATCAGGTTCTCGATCAGACACACGCCGGCGCCCAGGGTAATCACGTGCACCGGATATTTCGGCTGGCCCGGCGGCTTGGGCGGCCCGCCGTCCACCGCGAAATCCACGCCCAGGGCACGCGCCCCAACGTCAACCAGCCACTGCGCGGCCTCGTTCGACAGATACGGGTTGTCACGATAAAACGCCGGATCGGCCCACTGCTCCTGCGCCCAGCCGGTCCATAGGACCAGACGGTTGTCGCGCAGGTCGGCGACGTGGCCCGCCGCGGCCTTGAGCGCGTCGACCGTCAAGGGTTGCTTCGGCCTCGCGACCGCCCGCAGATCGAGCAGCACGGCCGGCCCGTTAAGCCACTCCAGCGGCACCTGCTCCATTGTCAGACCGTTCTTGATGAAGTGATAGGGCGCGTCGATGTGCGTGCCGGTATGAATGCTGAACGCGGCGTACCCGGTCGAGTACCCCTGCAGCTCGTGATGGTTGATGGGCACGTAGAAGATACGGGGATTGTTGGGCACAGGCTCGATCTCGGCCCCCCAGGGGATGGTCAGGTCGATCAATCGCATAACTCACCCATGTATCACCCCATGGCCCGCCGGATAGCATCCGGGAATCGAAACCGGAAGCCGCCCCTGCGGTTGGATTTCACCAAAGAGGACTTTGACTCCCGCTGCCGCCGACGCGGGACGGTAGCCCGCCGCGCAAATGTAGGCGTCCACGTTGGGGAAATGCGCGAGTTCATAGGGATCGCGGCACGCCAGCACGATCACCGGCGCCTGCCGCTGGTCGAGCAGCGCCCGGATGAGTCTGCGCTGCGATTCATCGGGAAAATCGAAGCCTGCCAGCGGGTATTTCTCGGTCACCACGACGACCGCGGCGGCTCCGGTGAGCCTGCCCGACAGGGCAGTGACGTCCTCGCGGACTATCACCAGCTCGGTGTTCAGATGCCGGCGCCGGATCTCATGAAAGACGACCTCCAGCGGCCGCTCGGCCACGTTTGGTCCGATGCCGCGTCCGGCCGCCATCTGCCGGAATCCTCCGGGATCCGTCGCCGAGAGCACGACGAGCCGATCGTTAGGACCCGGCCTGAGCGGCACGCGCCCCTCCCGGTCCTGCACCAGCACGACCGCGGCCTCCGCCGCCCGCCGCTCGATTTCGCGGTGGGGCTGGCTTCCCACGATGCGGTTGGCTTCATCGGCGTCGGGGACCGCCGCGCCGAAAAGGTTGAGACGCCGTTTGAGCGCCAGGATCCGCGCGACCGCGTCGTCGATCCGCGACATCTCAACGCGGCCCTGCCGCACCGCGCCGACGAGGCTCCCGATCAGCGCGATCTGGTTCGCCAGGTAGTGCCCCGACTCGTCGCCGTAGCGCTCCTCGGCCAGCAAGATCATGTCCGCGCCGGCCTGTACGGCGCGTGCCACGGCCTCGCTGGGCTCGTAGACGCGCCGCATCGCCCCCATATTGAACGAGTCGGTCAGGACGACGCCGGAGAAACCCATCTCGCCGCGCAGAAGGCCGGTCAGCACCGCGGGTGACAGCGTGGCGGGCCACTGCGCATCGAGCGCCGGAAACCTCACGTGGGCCGACATGACGACGTCCACGCCGGCATCCACTGCGGCGCGGAACGGCAAAAACTCCCTCTCTTCGAGCGACGCGCGCGGGCGGTCCACGACCGCGAGCCCGCGATGGGAGTCCATCGCCGTGTCGCCGTGGCCCGGGAAGTGTTTGGCGGTCGCGCCGGTGCCGGCGTCGTGCAGGCCGGCGATGGCGGCCTCGACAAGACGGGCCACCAGATCGGGAGGCTCGCCGAACGAGCGCATCCCGATGATCGGGTTCTGCGGGTTGGTGTTCGCGTCGGCGACGGGCGCCAGGTCGAGATTCAGACCGACCGCCCGCATTTCACGGCCGAAGACGCCGAACATCGCGCGGGTGTGCTCCGGCTCCCGCGCGGCTCCCAGCCCCATATTGCCCGGCCCTGGACAACTGTACGGCGTCAGGATGGTCCAGGCGCCTTCCTGATCCGCCGCGAGCAGCAGGGGAAGCTGCGAGGCGCCCAGCGCGTACCGCTGCAGCGCGGCCGAGAGCCGCGCCGCCTGCCGCGGCGAGTGTAGGTTGTCGTTGCTGAGATAGCACGCCCCCACATGGTGCTCGCGGATCAGGACCGCGGCGTCGGCCCCGGTCGTGCCGGCGAACGCCAGCATGAACATCTGGCCGATCTTCTGCTCCAGCGAGAGCCCAGTCACTGGACGGCGCCCATCGAGAGCCCGCGCACCACATACCGCTGGAAGAACAGCGCCATCAGCGCCGGGGGGAGCATTGTCACCACAGCCGCCGCGGACATGGCTTCCCACGCCACCTCGTACTGCCCGATGAAGAGCGACAGCACCACGGTCAACGGCTGCGCGCTCTCCGTATTGGTGAAGATCAGCGGCACCAGGAACGCGTTCCACACGCTGAGGAACGCCACGAGGAACACCGACACCAGCCCAGGGAGGGCGACCGGTAGGACAACCGTCCACAGGGCCCGGAAGCGGGAGGCACCGTCGATGAGGGCGGCTTCTTCCACCTCCCGCGGCGTCCCGCGGATGTAGGTCTGCATCAGCCAGACGTAGAGCGGCGACCCGTATGCGACAAACAGCAGGGTGAGGCCCAGTTTCGAGTCGATGAGCCCAATGCGGCTCATCAGATCGAACAGCGCAATCAAGGACACCCAGATGGGCAGCGGCACGAGTAGCAACATGGAGAAAAACAGGGCGGTCCGCCCTCGAAAGTCCAGCCGCGCGAACGCGTACCCGGCCAGGGCGGCGAGCGCGCTCAGGGCGGCCGCCGATCCCAGCGCCACGACCACGCTGTTGCGCACGCCCGAATACAGCAGCGTCGCCGATGGCAGGGACCCGCCGGCCCGGTACTTCGGCCCGGTGGTGAAGACATCGATATAGTTCTGCAGGGTCGGTTCGCGCGGGATCCAGTGCTTGTACGGCACGCTGTACAGCTCGATTCGACTGGACAGGCTGCTGACGATCACCCAATAGATCGGCGCCAGCGCCCACGCGGCCAGCACGACGGCGAAGACGTAGAGCGGCACCCGGCGGAGCGCGCGCCGCCCGCCACCGCCCATGTCAGGCCGCCCGTTCGTACAACGTCTTCACGAAGACATAGCCCACACCCATCGACAGGAGCAGGATCAGGTACGCTACAGCGGAACCGAGCCCAAGGTCGAAATTGCGAAAGACGACTTCATAATTCAAGATCATGACGGTCTTGGTGAACGGGTTGATCACCTGACCCGCCGCGCCGCCGGCCGTGAGCGACCAGATGATGTCGAAGATCTGGAAGGTCACCACAAACTCGACGGCCAGCGCGACCGTGAAGGCCGGCAGCAGCATGGGAAACGTCACGGTGCGGAAGACCTGCCACGGCGTGGCGCCGTCGACGCGGGCCGCTTCGGTGATCTCGTGCGGAATCGCCTGTAAGCCCGCCAGCAGCAGCACCATGGCAAACGGAAAGCGCGTCCACACCTGCGCCACGGCCACCCACACGAGCTGCCCAGCGGGCGACGCGAGCCAGTGATGATAGCTCGAGATCGCGCCGATCTGGTACAGCAGACCGTTGAGGGCCCCGTAGTCGCCGTTGAGGATCCACGACCACATGAAGCCGTTGACAAGCGGCGGCAGCATCCACGGGACGATGGCGATCGTCCGCACCAGCCCGCGGCCCCGGAAGTCCTCGTTGAGCAGGAGCGCGGCGCCGAGCCCGATAGCCAGCTGCAGGGGGAGCACCATCAGCACGATGAGCAGCGTGCGCTCGACGCTCGCCCAGAACTCCGGCGACGCAACGATCTGAAAGTAGTTGTGGAGACCGACGAATTCGGGCGTGCCGTCCAGCCCCTGGACGCGGGGATTGGCGTTGGTCAAACCCAGCAGGAACGTGGAGATCGAGGGGTAGTAGACGAGAAACGCCAGGAGCAGACCGACCGGCAAGATAGCCAGATAGGCGGTCCGCTCCTGGCTTCGGACGCGCAGCACTCGCGTTTGACCGGCGCTACTTCGTCTTGTACTGCGCCTTCAGTTCATTCCACTTCTTGGCCGCAGCGTCGACGGCCGCGTCCGGCGTCATCTGACCCTGGCCCGCCTTGCGGATGGCCTCCGTCACGGCCTGGGTCCAGGGGCCCCACCATTTGACCGTGCGCGGGAGATAGCGAACGTACTTCGCCTGCTCCACCATCACATCGAAGTCCTGAATGGCGCCTTCCTTGCCCAGCGCTTGCTGCACGGACTTCCGCGACGGTACCAGGCCGACCCCTTTAAAGATCGCGCGCTGGTTCTCGGGCGAGAGATACCACTTGACGAACTGCCAGCCTGCATCCTTGTTGGTGGAGAAGCGCGAGAGCCCGATCGCCGCGTCCAGGCTCCACGTGAAGTGCTGACCCGGCATCAGCATGTACCGCACGTCCGGCGCCTGCTTGGAGATCTTGGCATTGTTCATGACGGCCAGCGACCCCTGCCAGGCCTGGTGATACACGCCGATGCCGCCCATAAAGACATCGTGGGGGGTCACCTTGGTCAGCAGGTCGGGCGTGACGACCTTGTCGGTGGTGAAGAAACCCACCAGGATCGCCATCGTTCGGCGCGCTGGAGAGCGTGGCGCATTGAACACGGGGTTGAGGTCTTTGTCGAACATCTCGTCGCCTGACGAAAGGGCCATCAAGAACCAGGACCAGTCGATCGCGCCAAACGAGACGGGGAACTGGTCGATCCCCTTGCTCTTGAGCGCCAGCGCATGTTCGCGAAGCTCCGTCCATCTGGCCGCCGGTTTGTCGAATCCGCCCGCCTTGAGTCGCTTGGCATTGTAATCCATCATCACGAGCTGGACGTACGTTGTGAGCCCCTGGACTTTGCCGTCCACGGTCCAGAAGTCGGGCCGTTCGATGTCGCCGAGGTTCAGGTCCGAGCTCTTGGCGATCATGCCGTCGAGAGGCTCCATGTATCCCGGCGCCACGATGAACGATGGCGCTTCCTCGGTCAGGAAGATGACATCCGCGGGCGCCCGGCGGCTGGCTGAGGCGACCTGTACCTTCGTGTACAT
Source organism: bacterium (assembly GCA_041487495.1). Lineage (GTDB taxonomy): Bacteria > Sysuimicrobiota > Sysuimicrobiia > Sysuimicrobiales > Humicultoraceae > JBGPNN01. Next base: position 21,076 of record JBGPNN010000009.1, on the reverse strand, counting down.
CTCGGCAGATGGCGCCGAGATAACCTGCACGGTGATGCCGCTCTTATCCTCGAAGGCTTTGAGGAGATCCTTGTCCGGGGGGACGCCCCAGGGAGCAGTCAGGAACGTGATGGTCTGCTTCGACCCGGCGGCCGCCGACAACCCGAACAGCACTACGACCCCCACGACTAGTGCCAGCGCCAGCGCGCCGACGCGTTGCACGCTCATCTTTGTCATCCCTCTCTCTCGGGTTTGAACCGCTGACGCACTTCGACAGGCCGCGCATCGCGCCCTTTCCTCGCCGGCCGCAGGACTCCAGACACCCAGGCGCCAATAGGCTTTCCACTGCTCTCTGGGGAGGGTCAACATGCGCACGATCAGCGCCGTCGTGGCCGTCGCGTTGCTGCTGAGTGTGCTGGGCATGGCGTCAACGCAGGTGACAGACGCGCAGGAGCGCCCGCTCGTCGTCGCGCTGGGTGCCGAACCGCGCAGCCTGCTCCCGATGCACATCGTCGACTGGACAACGAACGTCCAGCAGATGAACATCTTTGACCGACTATATTACTGGGACGGTGACCCGCCGCAGATCAAGCCCGCCCTCGCCGCGGAACTGCCGCAGACCCCTGATGAATTAACCTGGGTCATCAAGCTGCGGCCGGGCGTGAAGTTCAGCAACGGCGATCCGTTGACGTCCGACGACGTCAAATCCACCATCGACTGGTTGCTGGACCCGAGGAACCAGTCGGCGTACCGGCCCCGGTTCGCGTTTGTCGAGTCGGTCGACGCGGTCGATCCGCTGACCGTGCGCATCCGCACGAAAGAACCCGCGCCGGTGCTGCGCTACTATCTCGTCGACTTCACCGTCCACAGCGCCAAGTACATGCGCCAGGTGGGCAACGAGCAGGCCAACCGCGCGCCGATCGGGGCAGGTCCCTACAAGTTCGTCCGCTGGGACCGCGACGAGCGCCTGGTCCTCGAAGCCAACCCCACGTACTGGAACAAGCCACCGGTCGTCAAGCGCGTCGAGTTCCGCTTCATTCCGGACTTCAGCGCACGGTTGGCATCACTGCTGGCGGGCGAGTCCGACATCGTGAAGGACGTGCCGCCAGTGTCCGTCGATCAGGTGAACAAGAGCGGGAGCGCCGAGGTCCGCGGCATCCCCTCGTCGCGCATCAACTATGTGGCCCTGGTGAACTTCAAGTCCGGCCCGTTGCAGGACCGCCGTGTGCGGCAGGCGCTCAACTACGCGGTCAACGTGGATGAAATTGTCACCAACCTGTACAAGGGCCGCGCGACCCGCATTCCCGGGGCGCTCTCGGCCATCAATGAGGACGTCAACGCGAACCTCAAGCCATACCCCTACAATCCGGAGCGGGCTGTCCAGTTGATCAAGGAAGCCGGTTTTGATCCTTCCAAGATGGAGTTCACGTTGGACTCGCCGTCGGGGCGCTACCCCCTCGACAAGGAAGCCGCCGAGGCGATCGCGTCCTATCTGGGCCGCATTGGGATCAAGGTGCGCGTTCAGGTCAACGAGTGGGGCACCCACCTGGATAAGATCATCAACCGACGCACCGGCGAGATGTTCTACCTGGGCTGGGGCCCGGCCCTCGAGGCGCAGGGCACCATCGCCGAGCTGTTCCGGCCCGACCGCACCTACAGCGGGTTCGGGACGCCGAACCTGACGCTTGAGATCAACAAGATCCTGCCGGTGGTCGACCGGACGAAGCGCAAGGCCGCCTGGAACCGCATCCAGGTCATGCTCTACACGGAGGCGCCGTGGATCTTCCTGTGGCAACAGCACGATCTCTACGGCGTGAACAAACGGGTCGACTGGAAACCCCACCCGGCGGAGAAGATCTTCCTGCACGACGCGACGTGGACAAAGCGCTGATGGCCGCGGCCGGCGGAGCCTGACCCGGCCCGCCGGTCAACTCACTCGCATGGCACAGTTCGTGATTCGCCGGCTGTTGGAGGCCGCGGTGGTGGTCTTTCTAGCCCTCACCGCGGTCTTTTGTCTGCAGTTCCTGGCCGGTGACCCGGTGAAACTCTTCCTCCCGACCGACACGACGCCCAAGGAGATTGAAGAATATCGCACGCGGCTGGGTTTTAATGATCCGTGGCTGGTGCAGTACGCGCGCTTCATGCGCGGGGCGCTGCGCGGCGACTTTGGTAAGTCGCTGCGGCAGCAGCAGGAGTCGGCGCTGGGGCTCGTCTTGAACCGCTTCCCGGCGACGCTTTCACTGTCCGCGGTCGCCATGCTGCTGGCGCTCGGCACCGCGATCCCGATCGGTGTAATCTCCGCGGCCCGCCGCAACTCCTGGTTCGACCACCTGGGGATCGGGACGACCGTGCTCGGTCAGGCCATCCCCGGCTTCTGGCTCGGGCTGATGCTGATCTACGTCTTTGCGGTCTGGCTGCGGTGGCTGCCGACGAGCGGGCGGGGGACCTGGCTGCACTACATCATGCCGGCGGTCACGCTGGCGGCGTTTGTCTCGGCGCGGTTCGCACGGTTTACGCGCTCGATGATGCTCGATGTGCTGGGACAAGATTACATCCGCACCGCGCGGGCCAAGGGGCTTGCGCCGCAGCGCGTCCTGTACAAACACGCGCTCAAGAATGCCAGCCTGCCTATCGTCACGCTGCTGGCGCTCCAGTTGGGGCAACTCCTGGGCGGCGCGGTGATCACTGAGACGATCTTCGCCTGGCCCGGGGTCGGGCGGTTCCTGGTGCAGGCCCTCCTGAACCGCGACTTCCCCGTCGTGTTGGTCGGCGTGTTCCTCACCGCCGTCCTGTACTCAGGATTGAACCTGGCCGCGGACCTGATGTACGCCTGGCTGAATCCACGGATCCGGTATGCCTGACCGGACCGGTGACCACGAATGAGCACGACGGCGGCCACGCTGGCTCCCGCGCGCCTCGAGCCTTGGAGTGGCCGACGCCGGCTGCCGCTCAATCGCAGCGGGACGCTTGGGCTGATCGTTGTCGCGGTGGTTGTCACCACGTCGATTTTCGCCCCCCTCTTGAGTCCGTACGCCCCGGCGACGAGCGATCTCGTCCGCTCGCTCCAGGCGCCGTCGCGCACCCACTGGTTTGGGACCGACCAACTCGGCCGCGATCTCTACACACGCATCCTCTATGGGGCGCGGGTCTCCCTCGCCATTGGCCTGGTGACCGTCGGCATCGCCGGGGCGATCGGGCTGATCGTGGGGATCGTCTCGGGCTTCGTGGGCGGGACGATCGACGTCATCCTGATGCGGCTGGTGGACGTACAGCTCTCGTTTCCGTTCATCCTGCTGGCCCTGGTGGTCAATGCCATCCTGGGAATCGGCCTGCAGAACATCATTATCACGCTCATCATCACCGGGTGGGTCGTCTACGCGCGGCTGGTGCGCGGCGAGGTGCTGGCCCTCAAGACCCTCGACTATGTCGAAGCCGCCCGCGCGCTCGGCGCGCCGGAGGGCCGCATCATCCAACGCCATCTACTGCCCAACCTCTGGACCCCGGTCATCATCCTGTCGTCGCTCCAGGTGGCGCAGTTCATCGTGGCCGAGGCGGCGATCAGCTTCTTGGGGTTCGGCGTGCAGCCGCCGATGGCATCCTGGGGGAATATGCTCAACGAAGGCAAAACATACATTTATAACGCCTGGTGGATGACCACATTTCCGGGTCTGGCGCTGGTGCTGACCGCTCTGGGTGTAAACCTGGTCGGCGACTGGCTCAGGGACACGCTCGATCCCAGGCTGACTACGTAAGCCCGGCGCCGCCGGGCCTGCGATTACTCGAGGAGGTTGTCGATGCCATTTGTTCCAGCCGAAGTCTTCACCGACCGTCACCGCCGGATCCGCGAGTTCCTCAAAGAGCACGACATGCGGGCGCTGCTGGTCACCGACCCCGATCACTTCTACATGGTGACCGGCTACCATCTGGACGTCGCGCCGTGGGAACGACCAGTTGCCGCGGTCTTCCCAGCCGACGGCCAGCCCTTCCTCATCATGAATGAACTTTCCACGCACCACCTGAAGATGGCGCACGAACGCGGCACGCTGCACGTCACCGACTACGCCATCTATGTCGAGCACCCGCGCAGCACGAACCGCACCTACACGCGCGACCGCTGGCTCGAGCTGCTGGCCGTCAAGTTGCGCGCGGCCGGCATCCGGGGCGGCAAGCTTGCGGCCGATCGGGCCTCGGCCTTTCAGAACCTGCGATCATACCTGCCCGGACTGGTCGATGTGGCTGATGTCCCACGCTTCCTGGTATCCATGCGCCAGGTCAAGTACCCGCAGGAACTTGAAATCATGCGTCTCGGCGCGGCACTCACCGACTGGGGCCAGGACCGCTATATGGAACTCGCGCGGCCCGGCATGCTCGTCTGCGAACTTGATCTGGATGTGACGAAGCGCGTGGCCGTCGAAGGGGCGTTGCGCTTCCCCAGGGACCGGGTCGAGGCGCGTGTCTGGTCGCTCTCCGGCCCGGCATCGGCGTCGCCCCACGGCACAGGGGCGGACGCCGGGATGCGGATCGAGAAGGGCGACGGTATCGTGAATATCATCATCGTGCGGCTGAACGGTCTCGTGGTGGAGAACGAGCGGACGCTGTTCGTCGGCCCGCCACGCACCGACCTGCAGCGCCGCGCCTTCGAGGCGGCAACCGAAGCCAACATCGCGGCCATCGCGCAGTTCGTGGCCGGGAACCGGGTGGCCGAAGTCGATGCGGCGGCCCAGGCGGTCATCGAGCGACATGGTTTTGGGGATCACATTTTCCACCGGACGGGGCACGGCATGGGCATCGCCGGCCACGAGTTCCCAGAAGACATGGCGTTTAACTACCGGCCGCTGATGGAGAACGAAGTCTACTCGTCCGAGCCGGGCATATACATCTACGGGGTTGGCGGGTTCCGGCAGGATGACACGGTGGTTGTCGGGCGGACGAAACCGGAGGTCCTGACTAAACGCAGCAAGACGCTGCACGATCAAACCGTACAGTTGTAGGCTCTGGGGCCGCTATGCCCGCTGGGCCACCAGGAGCCCGTCCCGGATGGGCACGATTGACGAAATCCATCCAGGATCGTTCATCACCAACCGGGTCAGCTCGCGGATGCCCTCCACCGATTTCGTCCGGTTTTGCGGGTCGAAGATTGTCCCGTGGAAGAGCATATTGTCGGTGATGAGCAGCCCGCCGGGACGCAGTTTGTCCTTGATGACCGGCAGCGAGGCGGGGTAGCCGTCCTTTTCGATATCGTTAAAGATGAGATCGAACGGTCCATCGGTCTCGCGCAGGGCCTTGACCGCCTCGCTCATACGATACTGGATGATCCCGTCGTACCCCAGCGCACTCAGGTGCTTGCGGGCGCGCTGCGAGAGGCCGTCGTCCCAGACGACGTGGTGAACCGTCCCGCCGCCGTTCTCCTTGACCGCCCGCGCAAACCAGGCCGTCGAATACCCGTACCCCGAACCCAGCTCGAAGATCCGCCGGGCGCCGATCATCCGCGCCATCAGATAGCAAAAGTAGCCTGCCGCCGGTCCGATGATGGGAAAGGCTTTCTCTTTGGCGTAGGTTTCCATCGCCAGCATCTCGGGCGGGCGCGGCGGGACCAGGCTGTCGAGATACTTGTGCACTTCAGGAGCCAGTACTTCCATGCGAGCACCCCTAACATCCAGCCACAGCAACTCCTAGGATACTCGAAACCCCCGACCCGTACACGTGCCCCAAGCGGATTTGCTATAGTGGTGCCATGAAGGTCTTTCGCCCAGAAGAGGTCCCTGCAGAAGAGCCCGAGTCGATGCCCGGCGTCAAGATCCGCTGGGTCATCGACAAGAAGCGCGGTGCCGAGAACTTCGCCATGCGTGTCTTTGAGGTTGAGCCCGGGGCGTCCACGCCCCTGCACGACCACTGGTACGAGCAGGAGATGTACTTGCTCGAGGGCGAGGGCCAGATGGTCGGCGCGCAGGGCGAGGAGCGTTTGGAGCCCGGCGTCGTCATGTGGGTGCCGCCTTACGAGCGGCACCAGGTCAAGAACACCGGTGGCACGACGCTGAAGTTCATCTGCTGCGTCCCTCAGAAGAAGCCGTAGGCGGCACCGTCGCCTTTACCCGCTCCAGCGCTGAGGCGGCCGCATGCACGTCATCGCGCGTCGGGCGCCACCGTCCGTAGCGCACGCGCTCGTACGCCCACGTCAACGACTCCACGTCGCTTCCGGCCCCGGGCAGCGCGCCCAGCAACTGCGGCAGGTGTTCGCGCGGGGTAGCCCACGCTTTGCGTGAGGCGCCCAGCGTCGCGCCGAGCCTGAGCAATTCACGGTACAGGATCCTGACTGCATGCACTTCGGGCAGAGACCGCTCGCCGGCCGCGGGCCGCCGGAGCCGGAGCCGCCGCAGCAGCCCGGCCAGCCCCGACAGCGCTTCGCGCGCGGACCAGACGGACTCCCGCTCGTCATCATCGCTCTTGCGCTCGCGCCTGCGGATCAGCACGATCGTCACGGCCATCCCAATAATGAGCAGCGCGAGCAATGCCACGACCATCCCCCACCGGGCGCTCTCGATAATCTGCGGGTTGACCTCGAATTCGCGCAGCCGGCGAAGCAGGTCATCGATGACGGTGGTCGGCGGTTGCCGCACGTCCTGCGGCTGGCGCCTGGGCAGATGCGTCAGGATTGCAATGAGTACCCGGACGATCAGGCTCGCGACGAAGAACAGCACGAGGAAGATCGCCTCGACCACCGGCATCAGCGGGCGAAGGGCCAAAACGAGATATTTGGAAACGTCGGCCGCGGCCAGACCCGCCATCGTACTGGCGGACAGCATGATCAGGCCCACGACACCAATCACGAGCAACAGCCAGGCCCGCCCGGGAACCTGCGCGCGTTCGTCGGGCCGGCCCGTCTCCCAGATCGTCGACAGACGGGCCAGCGCCAGCGCCGACAATCCCAGGAAGAAGAACGCCAGCATTGAGCCCGGCAGGTCGGGGCCCGCCGCCGTGAATCCCCGCGTGTCTGCATAGATCGCCGCCGCGATCAAGTAGAGGACGATCATGCCGACGCCGGTCTTGTACGCCGTGTCCACCTCGATCGCGCCCACCTCACGGAGGCCGAGCACCAGTCCACGCCACCAGAGCAGCGCGGCCAGGAGCGATGCCGTCACGACGATGTCCACGCCGGGAAAGAGATCGTGCAGCGCGCGCAGCAGCGCGCCGATCCACGCGGGATGCCACAACGGGATGTGCGTGTAGTGGCGCTCGTGTACCGCCACGAAGCCCAGGACAACGCCGGCGACGAGCAGGACCACACGCGAGAACCGCAGCGTGCCGGCCCGCTCAACCACCGGCCGGGCCATGGCCTGCGCGCCCAGCAGCAGCACCAACGCCCACCCGGGTGAGAGCACGCGCCCGTCGGATCCATACAGCCCGCCGCCGATGACCACGAGCCATGGATAGAGCCAGCAGAACTCCATCACGGCGCGCGCGGTGGGCAGCACGCGCCGCACGCTGTCCCAGAAACCCTCACCGCCGGGCCCCGCCCCGGTCACCGCACCATGCTCCGCGGGCGAACCGGCCGCCGCCGCGGCCACTGCCGGGTCAGATGAGACGGATCTCGTCCATCGCACGCCAGCCCACCTCCCGGCCCACCCGGTGCACGGGAACCTCCACCGGCAGATCGTTCGTCTGATCGCCGATCAGCACCACGATCACACCGTGCCCCGCGTCCCGCAGTCGGTCGATCCCGATGCGCAGCGAGGGATCGATCACGGCGGTGATCACCACCGCCGTCGTCCCCCAGGGAAGATCAGCGGCCTCCAGGTACATCAGATCACCGATCGGCATCACCGGCGTGGGAAACACCTTCGCCAGCGCTTCGAGAATGGATGACAGGTGCGCTTCCCCTACGGCCGGCGCCACCCGCACCCGGCGGAGGCCTTCTGGCAGATAGCCATTGGCGATCAATCCGACGGGGTACCCGCCGTCGTTGGCCCACGCGGCCAGCGACGCCGCCACCATCACGTTCAGTTCCAGCAGCGGCCGGATAAAGCCACGATACTCCGCGTATGCGCCGAGGGTGTCCATGTTGAGGAACACCGCGATCCGGTGCACGGCCGTAGGCTCGTACTGTTTGGTCTGCAGCGTGCCCATCCGCGCGCTGGCCTTCCAGTGGACCCTCCGCAGCGGATCGCTCGTCCGATACTCGCGGACGCCGGCGGTCCGAGCGGGATCCTCCAGCAGCGGTCGCGGCGCGCGGTGATCGCCAAGCGGGTGCAGCGGCGGCAGCCCCAGGGTCTCCAGCGGCACGACCTTCGGATAGACAATCAGGTGGTCGACGGGCTCGATGTCTCGGCCCTGGGAGGTAATCCCAAAGACATCGCCGGACCTCATGCGCGCCGGACCGAGGGGGAAGTACCCGCGCGCCGTACATGTCACGCTCACCCGGCGCCGGACGCGTTCGTACCAGCGCAGGGAGAAGAGATGCACGAGATGCTGCCGGCGCTGGCGGAGACTTGGGATCAGCCGGCCGCGTTTGGGGATCAACTCCTCGGGTAGCTCGTCGGTCAATTCAAGCCAGGCCAGCGGCAACCACTTGCGGTTGGTGACCTCCAGTGTCAGTGTCACATCCTCGCCATAGAAGGCCCGCCGCGGCGTGAACGTCCGCCGGAATTCCACCCGGTCCAGACAGTGCGTGTGAGAAAGGTAGGATGTGCCCGCGCCCAGCAGCAGCACCATCCCCACCACGAAGGGCCCGCCGCCATGCACGGCCAAGCCGAGGGCGACGAGCACGATCCCAACAGCGAGCCAGCCCTGCGAGAACATCGGCTACGGGTGCGTCGCGAGGAACTCGAGCACCCGGGCGGCGACGCGGTCCCCGGCGTCTTCCTGCAAGAAGTGGCTGGCATCGTTCATCTCACATGTCTCCGCACGCGGAAAGACTCGCTGCCAGGTCCCGAGCACGCCTTCTCCGAGTACCGGATCCCTCATCCCCCAGATCAACAGGATCGGGATGCCGGCAAACTGGTCCAGCCCTCGCTCGATCCGCCGCATCTCTCCATACGACGGATCGGCCTCGGTGATCGGGATATCCCTCGACCAGCAGAGGAGGGCGCGGCGCGAAAAAGGTGTGGGGTACGGCGCGCGGTAGGCGGCCAGGACGGTCGACGTCAGGCGCTCGGGATAGTGTGTGGTGCCGAGCAGCGCGGGTTCCAGATAGCCGTTGCGCTCGAGCACGAACTTTTCGCCCCGGTTGGAGCGGATGATCTCCAGCAGCCTGGGCAGCGGCCCGCCGGGCCACGGTGCGAAGGCCCAGGTATTCGTCAAGATGAGGCGCTTGATCCGATCGGGATGGCGTATAGCAAACCCCAGTCCCACGGGCCCGCCCCAATCGTGCACCACCAGCGTCAGGTCACGAAGATCCAGGTGTAGCAAGAGTTGCTCCAGATTGGCGATGTGGTGCGCGAGACGGTATGGATTCGGCTCCTGCGGGACCCCCGACTTGCCCATCCCCATGTGATCCGGCACAACGCAGCGGCGGCTACGCGAGAGCGGGAGGATGCACGCGCGCCACAGATAGCCCCACGTCGGATCGCCGTGCAAGAGTACGACCGGTTCTCCGCGACCTTCGTCGACATAGTGCATCTCGAACCCGTTCACCGTGCGATAGTGCGGCGCAAACGGAAACGTTCCCTCGAAGGTCTCGTCTTTGATGTCGGTCACGCCGCGGCTTCCTCAGGGACGGGCTTCGCGTTCGACCGGTGCGGGGATGCTGCGCAGGACTTCGTCGACGATCTCAGTGGCCGTGCGGTCGCGCAGCCGGGCACCGCTGCTGATCGACAGCCGATGCCCCAGCACGACGGGCGCGATCGCCTTGACGTCGTCGGGGAGCACGAATGCGCGCTCATGGATCGCAGCCAGTGCCTGCGCCGCGCGCCGCAGCCCCAGGGTGCCGCGGGGGCTGAGCCCGAGCTCGATCTCCGGATGCGCCCGGGTGGCGCGGGCGATCGCCACGACGTACGCTTCGACGGCGGGGCTCGTGTAGATGGCTCGCACCGCCGCCTGCATGGCCCGGACGTCCTCGGGCGTCGCCACCGGTTCCAGGTCGTCCAGCGGTTCCTCGATGCGATAGCGTCGCAGGATCTCCTGTTCGTCGGCCGCCGAGGGATAGCCCAATGACAGCCGCAACAAAAAGCGATCGAGCTGTGCCTCTGGCAGCGGGAATGTGCCCTGCAGCTCGACAGGGTTCTGCGTGGCCATGACCACGAACGGTCTCGGCAGCGCCCGCGTCTGGCCTTCGACGGTCACCTGCCGTTCCTCCATGCTCTCGAGCAGCGCCGACTGCGTCCGCGGCGTCGCCCTGTTGATCTCATCGACGAGCAGGAGCTGCGTGAACACCGGGCCGGGGCGAAACTCAAAGGCCTGCGCGCGTTGGTTGAAGAACTCCAGGCCGGTGATGTCGGATGGCAGAAGGTCGGGGGTGCACTGCAGGCGCCTGAACGTACACCCAAGCGACCGGGCCAGCGCCTTGGCCAGTTTCGTCTTGCCGATGCCGGGGACGTCCTCGATCAGGATGTGCCCTTCGCAGAGGATGGCCACCAGCGCCTGGTCGATGACCTCGGGTTTCCCGACGATCACGCGCTCGACGCTGGCACGGACGCGCTGGGCCAGCGGCGCAACAATAGTCAGATCGGGAGCGGCCGGTACATCCACGTGGCGGGCTTCGGCGCCCGCTTTCGCGGCCCCTCCCCTATCATGACGGGCTGACGCCCAAAAGGATGATGTGAGTGTCGATTAATCTGCAACGACTTCGAACCGCCCGAGCGTTCGGGAGCAAGCTCTGGGTGCTGGTGCGGCCGTTTTGGGTGTCGGAGGAGCGCTGGCCCGCGCGGGGCCTGCTGGCGATCCTCGTCGGGCTCAACCTCGGGATCGTGTACCTTAACGTGCGCTTCAACACCTGGTACGGCGTCTTCTACGACGCGCTACAAACCAAGAACTACCCAGTCTACCAGCACCAGCTGCTCGTCTTCACGATCCTGGCGGTCGCGTTCATCGTCGCGGCCGTCTACCAGATCTACCTTCGCCAGATGCTCGAGATCCGATGGCGGCGCTGGCTGACCGGCCAGTATCTTGGCGACTGGATGTCGAACCGCGCCTTTTATCGCATGGAACTCAAAGACTACGGCACCGACAACCCTGAGCAGCGCATCCAGGAGGACATGCGGTTCATCACCAGCAATACCTTGAGCCTCTCGCTGGGGCTGCTGAGTTCCATCGTGACGCTCGTGTCTTTTTTGACGATCCTCTGGAATCTGTCCGGCCCGCTGAGCTTCAAGGTCTCCGGCTCCACGTTCACGATCCCGGGGTACATGGTCTGGGTGGCGTTCGTCTACGCGTTCCTCGGCTCGCTGCTCACGCACCGCATCGGCTGGCCGCTGCGCGATATCAGCTTCAACCAGCAGCGCTTCGAGGCGGATTTCCGCTATCGTATGACGCGTGTCCGCGAGAATGCCGAGAGTATTGCGCTTTATCGCGGCGAGCAGGACGAGCGGCGCGGCCTGGACGGTGATTTCGCGAACATCTGGCAAAACTGGTGGAAACTCATGAAGCGCCAGAAGACGCTCACGTGGTTCACGTCCTTCTATGGGCAGGCGGCGATCATCTTCCCGTTTCTCGTCGGCGCGCCGCGGTACTTTTCCGGGGCGATCCAGCTCGGCGGTCTCATGCAGATCAGCAGCGCGTTCGGCCAGGTGCAAGGCGCGCTGTCGTGGTTCATCGACGCCTATCCGCAGCTCGCGGACTGGCGCGCCACAGTCGATCGTTTGACGTCGTTCGGCGCCGCGATCGAACGGTCACGCGAAGACGCGGCAGCAAAGAACGCGATCCTCGTGGAACAGAACAGCGTGCCGGCGCTGGAAGTACAGGGCCTCGAGCTCGCGGTTCCCACCGGGCGCGTGCTCTTGAAGGGTGTCAACGAGCGCATCGATGCCGGCGAAAAAGTCCTGATCACCGGACCCTCGGGAAGCGGCAAGACGACGCTCTTCCGCGCCCTTGCCGGTCTGTGGCCGTTTGGCAGCGGCACCGTGCGCGTCCCGGCCGACGCCAAAGTCCTGTTCTTGCCGCAGAAGTCTTATCTGCCGCTCGGCACGCTGAAAGCGGCGGTCTGCTATCCGGGCGCCGCCGATAGTGTGGGCGACCCGGAGGTGCTCGAAATCCTCAACGCGTGCCGGCTGGGACACCTCAACGAGCGCCTGCACGAGTCTGCGAACTGGTCACTGGCACTCTCAGCCGGTGAGCAGCAGCGGGTCGGGTTCGCGCGTGTGCTCGTCAATCGCCCCGAGTGGGTGTTCCTTGACGAAGCGACCTCGGCGCTCGATGAGGATACCGAGCGGCATCTCTACCGGTTGATGGCGGAGCGTCTCCCCCGCGCGACCGTCATCAGCATCGCACATCGGCCGTCGGTGGCTGCCTTCCACGACAGGCAGATGCGGATCGACCCCGACCGGCAGGCCATCACCTTGTCGCCCATTGGCGATTGACGGCCGCCGGGATGCGCGACCGCGGCGAGGCTACTGGCCCCAGGTCTGCCGGAGCACCCGCACCCAGTTGCCGTGCGCGATCTTCTTCACGTCGTCTTGCGAGAAGCCACGGTCCGCGAGCGCCTGCATCAGTTTGGGCAGACCGGCGGCGTCCTTGAGTTCGGCCGGCATCGTCGCCCCATCGAAGTCTGAACCGAGGGCCACGCACTCGATGCCCATCTTGTCAACCATGTAGCGGATGTGGTCGACCATGCGCGAGATCGGTGTGTTCGCATCTCTGTTACCGTCCTCGCGCAGGAAGCCGACGTGGAAGTTGAGCCCGGCAAGGCCCCGGCTCTTACGGACGGCATCAAACTGTTTGTCGGTCAAGTTGCGCGGCGTGTTCGACAACGTCCAGGCATTTGAGTGGGTGGCGACCAGCGGGGCATCGGAGATCCCCGCCACGTCCCAAAACCCTTTCTCGTTCAGGTGCGACAGATCGATCATGACCTTGCGGCGATTGAGCTGGCGGACGAGCGTCTTGCCGGCATCGCTCAGTCCTTCACCTGTATCGGGCGAGTGAGGGAACTTGAAGGGCACGCCCTTCGCGAAGCGATTCCGCCGGCTGTGCGTGAGCCCGACCGACCGCAGGCCCGCGGCGTAGAAAGTCTCGAGCGCCTGTCCCTCTGGATCGAGCGGTTCAGCGCCCTCAAAGTGCATGAGCATGGCAAAGGTGCCCCGATCCAAACAGTCCTGCAGTTCGGCGGCGGTTCGGACGATCTTCACGCCACCGTTCGACGCCGGAGGGACCCGCAGCAGGCGTCCGAAGTGGTCCAGCGCAGTGGACTGCGCGTAGTCGAGCGCCATCGGCTCCGGCCACGTGCGCTCGTCGCCGTAGATGTTCAACACGCGCTCCGGCGACATGTCCCCCGGGCCGGATTTCTCGGCGAGCACCGGGTCGCGGATGTAGATCGCGAAGAAGCCGCCCCCCAGACCGCCCTGCCGCGCGCGCGGCAAGTCGATATGCCCCTCGTCGGACGGATCGAGGAACGACCGGCCCGTCTTGATCATGCTGAGGATCGTGTCATTATGCCCATCAAAGATCGGCGGGAACCCCGGTGTGGCTGGCGACATACGCTCGCTCCTTCCGATGATTAGGGTCTCAGGCCCACTGTGGGAAGAAGGCCTTCCAGTTTTCGTAGATGATCCGGTCCTGCACCTCTTTGGGAATCTTGGGTAAGTTCGTGCCCTCAACCGGCGCGTTCACGTTGCGCAGACCGTTAATCACGTTGGTGATCGTCCCCGACGGGAAGTCCGACGCCAGCAGGATCTTGTGGTCGACGCCGTACTCCATCGCGGTCGCCATGGCCTGCCAGTAGCGCCACGGCCGGTAGTGCACCGCGCTGATGTCCGTGTAGACGTTGGGACATTTGCGGATCAGCACGACCACGTCTTCTTCCCATGGGTGGCCCAGGTGGGCAATGATCATCCTGAGATCGGGAAACGCCATCGCGATGTCTTCCAGCTGCAACGGCTTGGCCCAGTTCAGCTTCGCCCGGCTCGGGAACGTCGTCCCCTGATGCCACATGACCGGCAAACCCAAGTCCTGCGCCTTCTTGAACAGCGGCCAGTGTTTTCGGTCCTGGGGATCAAAGTGCTGGTACGTCGGTCCCAGTTTCAGCCCGCGCAGCCCGAGATGCTTAACCGCGTGCTCGAGTTGCTCGACACAGTTGGGCTCGTTGGGATCGACGGACGCCCAGCCCTCGAGCTTTTCAGGGTGCTGGCGGACATAGTCTGCGATCAACTCGTTGGGAACCCAGATGCCGGTCGCTTTCGCCTGCAGGCCGAAGACCACGACCTTGTCGGCAGGCTCGGACACCTTCCAGTGCGTCTCGGGCGTGGAGTCGTATGAATGCAGATCGAGCCGGCCCGTGTAGGCCTGTCCGCCGGAATACTTCAGCTTGATGAGTTTCGACGCCAGGGCTTCCTGCGCGTACTGTTCGGTCACGTGGTCCGGATACCACATGATGTGCGTGTGACAATCGACGATCACAGATCATCCTCCTCAAATCGCGCCGCACACCGTGCGGCGCTCACGTCCGTAGCAGTTCGAGCTCGATAAGCGTCCGCCGCAGGTCCTCTCGGTCCTCGGAGGCAATTGGCATCAGCGGCGGGCGCACTTTCCCGCCGGGCAAACCGAGCAGGTTCATGGCTTCTTTGACCACCGCGATCGGGTACCCAATATGCCGCGCGCGCAACTGCGCGAGCGGCCTGACCTTTCGTGCAATCAGGTTCTGCAGTTCGTCGGACCGGCCAGCCACCCCAGCATTCCAGACGCCAAGGGTGATCCGCGGCGCGAAGTTGACGATCCCCGAGGTAAAAGCCTGTGCCCCGGCGGCAAAGTATGCCGGCGCGTGCATCTCCGCCATACCGTTGATCCACGCCAGGCGTGAGCCCAACGCGCGCATCATCCCGGTGAACGCGGCCAGGTCGCCGTGCTCGTCTTTCAGCGCGACGACCTGCTCGATCTCGGCCAGGCGCCGGACCAACGCCGGTGTCACCGGTGATCCCTTCGTGCTGTAGATCAACATCCCCAAACCTGTTGCGCGCGCCAGCGTCTCATAGTGGCGCACCAGACCATCGTCCGGCGCTTCGACGAAGTATTGCGGATGGATCATCAGTCCGTCCACGCTCACCGATGCGGCGTACTCAGCCAGACGGGCCGCCACCCGCGTGCCATGCCCGATTCCCGCGATGACCGGCACCCGCCCCCGCGCCGCGTCCACGGCCGTCTTGATGACCGTCCGGTATTCATCCATATCTAATGAAAAGAACTCGCCCGCGCCGCCGCACACAACCACGACATGCGCTCCGTTCCGCACGAGGTAATCCACGTGGGCGGCGAGCCCGTCGACGTCCAGCCGGCCGTCGGCGGCAAATGGCGTCGGGGTGAAGGCCAGGACTCCGCGCAAGCGTTGTTGCAGATCCTTCGGTGTCATTGACTCCCTCGGGCGATATGGCCGGCCGATGAAAGAGATCACCCTGCTACCGCCGAATAGTTCTCCGCGCGCATCCCGGGTCCTCGGCGGAAAAGGAGTGATCCATGCCGACCCAACGGCATATCCGGTTGACGTTTGTCGCCACAGGGGAGTCTGTCGTCGCCGAACTGCTTGACGATGAAGCACCCCGCACGTGTGAGATGGTCTGGACTCGGCTCCCGCTGGAGCATGACCTGGGCCACGGCCGCTATTCGGGCATGGAGGTGTTCATGATGATCGATGGCCCTCAACCGGCGCCGGACGAAAACCGGACCCAACTACCGCTGCCGGGCGAGATCCTGTACTGGTCGGCGCACGACACCAGTGTGACCGGCGAGGGCAAGTTGGTGGCGGAGATCTGCCTGATGTACGGCCGGGGGGTCACGCTGCGGGGGCCCGAGGGAATCCCCTCTCACGGGAGTTTGTTCGCGAGGATCCCGGGAGACTGGAAATACGACTGGACGGCGTTTCGCGACGCCTGCCGCCGCGTGCGCACGCACAAACCGGCGCGACTGCGCATCGAGCGGGTGGAGGGAGCGAGACCATGACAGGGTTGCCCCAGGAGGCGTTGCGGCGACTCGGCGCCGGTGCGTCAATTGCCGACGTGTGCGCCGATGCGGGCCTGACGCGGGACGGCTTCGACAAGGGGTGGAAGGCCGAACTGGCTGCACGGCTGCCGCAGACCGCGGGGGCGCTCCGGGTATCGGGACCGGGCCCGGTCGAGATCCTGCGCGATCGATGGGGCATCCCGCGGGTCTACGCAGACTCCAACGAGGCCGTGTTCTTCGGCTTCGGGTACGCGATGGCGCAGGACCGTCTGTGGCAGATGGACTACCTGCGCCGCCGCGCCTACGGCCGGCTGGCCGAAATTCTCGGGCCGGACGGTCTGAGTCTGGATGTGATCGCGCGGACCGTCGGCATTCCGCGGATCGCGCGCGCGCATCTTGAGGGGCTGCCCCAGGAAACGCTTCGCCTCCTCCAGCAGTTCTCGGCCGGCGTCACCTGCTGTATCGAACAGCGGCGCGAGCACCTGCCGATCGAATTCGCCTTGCTGGATTATGCGCCGGAGCCCTGGTCACCGCTCGACTCGATCGCGATTCTGGCCGAGTTCCGCTGGTACCTCACCGGCCGGCTGTTCGTGATCGCGCTTCCCGAACTCGCAAAGCGCACCCTGCAGAACGACACCCTCTACCGGGCATTCCTCACACCCGAGGCCGGTCTTGAGACCATCGTGCCGCGGGGCTCGTATGCGCCTACCCGCCGTGCGCCGGAGCTGTTCGGCGTGGCCGGCGGCGCAGACACCAACGGCGGTAGCAACAACTGGGCGGTCACCGGAAGCCGCAGCGCGACCGGCCTGCCGTTGCTGGCCAGCGATCCGCACATCGCCTTTGGCGTGACCGGCTGCTGGCACGAGGTTGGTCTGTCGGGCGGGTCGTTCGACGTGGTAGGGATGGCGTACGTTGGCGTGCCGGCAGTGATGATGGGCCGCAACGCAAGCGTCGCCTGGGGTATCACGAACAACATCTGCTCGCAGCGGGATCTCTACCAGGAACGAACCGATCCCGATCATCCAGGGTGCTTCTTCTACGATGGACGGTGGGAGCCCGCGAGCGAGACTGTCGAGGAGATTCGGGTCAGGGGCGGGGGGACGGTGCGCAAGCAGATTCGTTTTTCCCGCAACGGCCCGATCGTCGACGAATTGCTGCCTGAACCCGCGCGTGAGACCGGTCCGGTCGCCATGCGCTGGATGGGCGCCGAATTCTGCGATGAGCTCTCGTCCGCCTTGCGCGCCAACCGCGCGCGCACGGCCGCCGAGTTCCGCGAGGCCCTGCGCGAGTGGCGATGCCCCACCTGGAGTTTCGCCTTTGCCGACGTCCACGGGCACGTGGGCTACCAGTGTGTTGGCCGGATTCCCATCCGCGAGAACTGGGACCGCGGCTGCCGCCCGGGGTGGGATCCCATGCACCAGTGGACCGCCTGCATCCCCTACGACGAGATGCCCGCGGTGTCTGATCCGGCGTCGGGGTGGATCCGGTCGGCCAACAACCTGACCGCGCCACCCGACTACCCGTATCCGCTGTCGAACACGTCGGGCAGCGGGCACCGGGCCATGCGCATCCGCCAAATGCTCGAGGCACAGGAGCGTTTCGGCATCGAAGACTTCAGCCGCATGCAGATGGACACGCTCTCGCTGCGCGCGGTCGAGGCCGTGCCGCCGCTGCTGGCACTGCTCGACGGGATGGCCGACGCGCGCTTCCGGCGCGCCGCCGAGGCTCTGCGTGTGTGGAACAGGCGAATGGAGCCTGAGGAGACCGGCGCGGCGATCTTCGAGTTGTTCTTCAACCACTGGTGCCACCTCGTGGCCGAAGAGCGGTTCCCGCAACATGCGGTCGGCACCATCGCCGGCGCCATCGGTGGACTGGCGCTCAGTCTGCTGTCCGGAGATCTGAGCGGATGGTTCGCCCGCCGGAGCCGGCCCATCGCGGTGGTCGACGCGTTTCGTCACACCGTTGAGACCCTGGAAGAACGCTTCGGTGCTGACGTGTCGGCCTGGACGTGGGCGCGCGTGCACGCCATTGCGCTGCGACACTTCCTGTCGGGGCGCGGCGAGTTGGGGCGCCTGCTCGACCGGGGCGGCGTACCTGTGCGCGGCAGCGGCGTGACAGTGTGCAACACCGGATACGATCCCAACTACATGGCGTCGATCGGCGCCAATTACCGGTTGATCGCCGACCTCGCGACGTCGCCACCAGGGCTGTGGGCGGTAGACGCCGCGGGCGCATCAGGCGATCCGGGAAGCCCTCACTACTGCGATCAACTACCGGAGTGGTTGTCGGGCCGCCATCACTTCCTCGTCCTGGACCGGGCGCAGGTTGAGCAGGAAGCCGCAGCCCGGTTGATGCTGAACGGCGGACGGCCTGCGTGAACGGCTCGCACGTGCTGACGGCACGCCCGGCGCGCGGCATGGTAGCCGCGCCCAATCCCACAGCCGCCGAAGCCGGCGCGGTGATGCTGCGGGCCGGGGGCAACGCGTTCGATGCGGCAGTGGCAGCCGCGTTCGCGCTGTGTGTCGTGACCCCGGCAAGCACCGGCATCGGCGGCTACGGAGGTTGTCTGGTCGCGTACGTCGCGACTCGGCGCGCGGCGGTGGCGGTGGACTTCACGTCGACGGCGCCCGCGGCGGCGCGCGCAGACATGTTTCCGGTCCACGAAGACGGCGCGGGCCGGTTCACGGTGCCCGGAGCCGTCAACGCGTTCGGCGCGCGCTCCGTGGGTGTCCCCGGCGTGGTCGCGGGTCTCACCTTTACGCAGGAGCGCTACGGGACGTTGCCGCTGCGGACTGTCTTGCAGCCCTCCATCGACGCCGCAGTCGGCGGCTTCCCGGTGGATCGCTGGACGGTCTTGAAAATCAACGAAATGATCGCCCCCCATGCCGAGTCCCACCCGGACACGTTCCGGCTCTATGCGATCGACGGACGCCTCCCGCGTGACGGTGAGACGTTGACCAATCACGAGTTGGGGACCGTGCTGGAGCAGATCGCACGCGGTGGCGCCGATGTCTTCTACCGCGGCGAGGTCGCGCGGGCCATCGTCGACACGGTCACGCGTGGTGGCGGATCCCTCACGCTTGAGGACCTGGCGGCGTTTGCGGTCGACGAGCACGAGCCCGCGCGTGGCCGGTACCGGGGGTTGACCGTGTGCACGCCGCATCTTCCGACGGGTGGGCTCACGGTGCTGCAGATCCTGAGGGTTCTCGAGGGCTTCGACCCCGCCGCGGCACGCGATGATGCGGGTCTGGCCCATTTGCTGGTCGAGGCCAGCAAGGCCTGCTGGCACGAGCGGTTGACAACGTACGGCGATCCCCGTTTTGTCCCCGTCGATGTCGATGAGGAACTGAGTGACGCCCGCGTCGGCGCTCTCCGCCGCCGTGTGGACGCCGGGCTGAAGTCACCGGGTCCGGGCGAGATCATCGCACCCGACCCCTTGCTGGTTGGTACAGTGCACGTCTGCGCCGCCGATCGCCAGGGGAATGTCGTGTCATTGACGCACAGCCACGGCGGTAGTTTCGGCAGCCTGCTGACCGTCCCGGGGACAGGCATCCTCCTCGGTCACGGCCTGTCGCGGTTCGATCCACGGCCTGGACGAGCCAACTCGATTGGGCCCGGCAAGCGCCCGCTACACAACATGTCGCCCCTGCTCATCCTCAAGGACGCCGCCCCATACCTGGGCCTGGGCGGCGCAGGCGGCAGGACCATCGTGAGCAACCTGAGCCACGTCATCGCCCGGGTCGTCGACCGTGCTGACCCACTCGCAGAGGCCATCACGACCTCACGGTTCCACGTTGAGACGGCCGAGCCGGTCATGGTCGAACAGGGCGGTGACACACTGGCGGCGGGGCTCGAGGGACTCGGCCACCGCGTCGAGTTCCGCGCTCCCTTTGGCTCGCTGCAGGCGATTCAGCTCGGCGCCGAGCCGGGCGTGATGACCGGCGTCGCAGACCCGCGGCGCGCCGGTACGATCCTATGGATATGAAGAAGGAGCATCCGATGCCAACCGCCCCATGGTCGTCGATCGTCGCTGCCGTCGAGGCGCAGGAGACGGCTCTGCTCGAGCGCCTGCGCCGCGTGATCCGCATTGATACGACCGTACCGCCCGGCCGCACCTATCGCGAGGTGGTTGATGCCGTCGAGCCGGAGTTTCAACGCCTCGGCTGCCGCACCGAGCGCGTCGTGATGCCGGAAGCCACCTGGCGCGCGATCCCGCTGCCGCTAGAGGGTGAGCGCGTCAACCTGGTCGCCACGCTCCCGGCGCCAGGCAAACCGCCGCTGACCGTCTACACGCACATGGATGTCGTGCCCGTCGACCAGGGGTGGACGCGCGACCCATGGGGCGCCGAACTGGTCGACGGCCGCGTCTACGGCCGCGGGGTCGCCGACATGAAGGGCACGCTCGCCACCACACTGACGGCGATGGCCGTGCTGCGCGCGTTAGGTGTGCAGCCGGCCTGGGAGATCACGTATGTCCTCTGTACCGATGAGGAAATCGGTGTGTATGCCGGAATGCGCTACCTCGCCGAGCACGGATATGTCAAAGCGCCGGTGCTCTGTCTGGAGGGTAGTCAGGATCCGGTTCGCGTCCTGGGCGGCAACGGTGCCGTCGACTTCACTATTACGACCGTCGGTCGCAGCTGCCACTCGGGCAGGAACTTCATGGGCGTCAATGCCTTGGAAGCCATGCTGCCGATCATGACGGAGCTGATGGCGCTCAAGCCGGTTGCGGAGGCACGTCGTTCGACCATCCCAATGGCGCCAGATCCTATCCCGCACGCACCCACGCATCTGAGCCCGATGTTCAACCTCGACGTCATCCGCGCCGGCTCGAAGAGCAATATCGTGCCGGGTGAGTGCACGCTGATCGTCAATCGCCGCTATATCCCGGAGGAACGCTTCGAGGACGTGGTCGCCGAGGTCGAAGCGGCGGTCGCCCGGGGCAGGGCGCGGTCCAATGCGCTCGACGTGAAGGTGGAGGTCATGCATATCTACCCGGCGTATCGCCAGAGCGCCGCCCATC
>JBGPNN010000008.1:0-30198 GCA_041487495.1 bacterium | reverse complement strand
GACGCCACGGATATGGCGCGAGCGCTCTCCTATGTCACCCGGAGGAACCGGTCGCTGGAACATCTTTTCAGGAACCTCAAGGGGGCGCCTGAACTGAAGGATGAACTCTCGCCCGAAAGCCATGCGGCCATCGCCCGCCTGGTGGAAGACCTGGACGAGATGCGCAAATTCATGCGGCTCCATCCGACGGGGCGGGTGCTCTACGAGTACCTGGTCGCTCGGACGGGTTTCATCAGGCGCCTCGCCACGTCCGGGCAGCCGGGCGATGAGGCCAAGGTGGCGAACCTGGCGCGGTTATTCGACATCGTCGCGCGTCACGGCGAGGTCGCGCTCTATGATCGGGTCCCGGAGTTCATGCGCCGCATGGACGACCTGATCGCAGCCGGCGACGATCCGCCGCTGCCCGATCCCGAACCGGACTTCGACGGGGTGCAGGTGCTGACAGTCCACAAAGCCAAGGGCCTCGAGTTTTCGCTCGTGTTCTTGGTGAACTGTGTGGCCGACAAATTTCCCGCGCGCGGCCGGAACGAGCCCCTTGAGCTCCCTGACGACTTGGTCCGCGAACGCGAGGTCCTGCCGACGGGGGATATCCATCTACAGGAAGAGCGCCGTCTCTTCTACGTGGGGATGACCAGGGCCAGGCAGACGCTTGTGCTCACCAGCGGCCGCGACTACGGGGGCGTGCGTCCCCGCAAGGTCAGCCGGTTTCTCTTGGAGGCGCTTGACGCGCCGGCTATCGACCAAACCGGGTTTCGGGTCTCGCCCATTGAGGCGATCCATCGAAATGCGCCGCCCACGGAGGCCCAACAGGTGCTGGACGGCGTCCTGCCGCTGGATGTCCCCCTCATCGTGTCCTTCCGGCAGGTCGATGACTATCAGATGTGTCCACTGAAATACAAGTACACGCACATTCTGCGTGTGCCTCTCATGCGCAACCACCAGGTCGTGTACGGCGCAGCAGTGCACGAAGGTGCGCTGGAGTACAACCGAAGACGCGCACGCGGGCAGCGCGTGACCATCGACGACCTGGTCCGCAAGTACGAGAACGCCTGGGTCAACGATGGGTTCATCAGCCGAGAGCACGAAGACCAGCGGCTCGAGGAGGGGAGGGCCGTCCTGCAGCGGTTCCTCGAATTTCAACTGGCGAGCGCGACGGTACCAACGATGGTTGAGAGCAGGTTTGCGTTCTCGCTCGGTCCAACCAGGGTGCGGGGTCGCTGGGATCGGGTCGATATCCGCAGGAACCCGGAGCATCCGAAGGGCGAAGAGGTCGTCATCATCGACTTCAAGACCAGCGACGTCCGGACGCAGAGGGACGCCGACCGGCGTGCCGGGGAGAGTCTCCAGTTGGGGATTTACGCGCTGGCCTACCAGCGGCACTATGACCGCATGCCCGACCAGCTCGAACTGCACTTCCTCGGGCCCCAGCAGGTCCTGGTAGGAGCGGTGAAGCCCACGCAGGCGATACTGGCGGAGGCGGTGGAAGCGGTCGAGCGGGCCGCCGCTGGCATCCGAATTCAGAACTTCGTCGCCACACCCGACTATTACCGGGCCTGCCGGTACTGCGCCTTTAACTCGATCTGCCCATACACGGCCACCGCGGACTAGAAGTCCCATCTGCAGGATTCCTTGACACCATTTTCCGCCCACCGGTACAATGAGTAGTTGATTAGCACCGCACGAAGCAACCCTGAACATTGGAGGGTGATGCGCGCGCGAGGGAACTGACAACCGAAGGAGGTGTCCACCATCGACGCCATGGGTCCTTACGTCGTCTCCGTCGTCGTGGGCCTGATTGCATTTCTCCTCGGGTACCTCCTGCGCAGGACCATCGCCGAGGCGCGAA
Source organism: bacterium (assembly GCA_041487495.1). Lineage (GTDB taxonomy): Bacteria > Sysuimicrobiota > Sysuimicrobiia > Sysuimicrobiales > Humicultoraceae > JBGPNN01. The sequence goes on along the minus strand of JBGPNN010000008.1, from coordinate 28,352 downwards.
TCAAGTCGGCAGAAGAGGCGGCTCGCCGCATTGTTGAAGGAGCACAGAAGGAGGCCGAAGCCAAGCAGCGTGAGGCTATTGTTGAAGCGAAGGACGAGGCCTTCAAGCTCAAGCGAGAAGCCGAGCAGGAGATCCGCGAGCAGCGAGCGGAGCTCCAGCGCCTTGAACGGCGTTTGGTGCAGCGAGAGGAGAACTTGGAGCGAAAGGTCGAGGGTCTAGAGAAGCGGGAACGGCATCAGGCGGAGGAAGAACAACGGATCGTTCACCTGCGAGAGGAGGCCGACCGCCTCAGGCGAGAACAGGAAACTGAACTCCAGCGCATTGCCGGCCTGTCCCCGGAGGAGGCTCGATCGCAGCTGCTCGCGGCGGTTGAGGCCAATACACGTAGCGAAGCCGGACAGTTAGTTCGTCGTATTGAAAACGAGGCGCGCGACGAAGGCGACCGACGGGCGAGGGACATCCTCGCACTCGCCATTCAGCGGTGCGCGGCGGAACACACGGCCGAAGTCACCGTTTCGGTGCTCCCCCTACCCAACGAAGAGATGAAGGGGCGCATTATCGGCCGCGAGGGCCGCAACATCCGCGCTCTGGAAGCGCTGACCGGGGTAGACCTCATTATCGATGACACCCCGGAAGCGGTGACCATCTCGTCGTTTGATCCCATCCGCCGCGAAGTCGCCAAGATCGTGCTCGAAAAGCTCATGGTCGACGGCCGGATCCACCCGGGCCGTATCGAGGAGGTCCTCGAGAAGGCCCAGCGTGATCTGGAAGAGCGGGTTCGGGAGGGCGGCGAGCTGGCGGCGTTCGAAGCCGGTGTTCACGGCCTGCACCCGGAAGAGGTCAAGGTGCTGGGCCGGCTGCGGTACCGGTTCTCCTACGGGCAGAACCTGTTGCGACACTCGGTGGAAGTCTCACTCCTGGCCGGGTTGCTGGCCAACCATCTCGGCGCCGATCCCAAGATGGCACGGCGGGCCGGGCTCCTCCACGATATCGGCAAGGCCCTGACACACGAGGTCGAAGGATCGCACGTGGCGATCGGCGCCGACCTCTGCCGGCGCTACCACGAACCGCCGGAGGTTCTGAACGCGATCATGTACCACCACGGGGAGGAAGAGGCGACCTGTCTGGAAGCCGTCCTCGTGGCCGCCGCTGACGCGATATCGGCCAGCCGTCCGGGCGCGCGCAAGGAAACGGTCGAGATCTACATCAAACGACTTCAAGCGCTGGAAGAGCTGGCGACATCGTTCCCCGGTGTGGAAAAGGCCTACGCGATTCAGGCGGGGCGGGAGATCCGAGTGATTGTTCGGCCGGCCGAGATCGACGATGTCGGCGCGGCCACCCTTGCGCGCGATATCGCGCGCAAGATCGAGCAGGATCTGGAGTACCCGGGTCAGATCAAGGTCACCCTGCTGCGGGAGACACGCGTCGTGGAGTATGCGCGGTGAGGATCTTGTTCGTGGGCGACGTCGTCGGGCGGCAGGGTCGGCGCGTACTGGCCACCCGGCTCTCGGGGCTTCGGCGCGCACACGGCGTGGATGTGGTCATTGCCAATGGCGAGAACTCGGCGGGCGGCATGGGCCTGACACCAGAGGCCGCGACCGAGCTCTTTGCGGCGGGTGTCGATGCGCTGACCGGGGGCAACCACATCTGGCACCATCGGGAGGCGTACGACCTCCTCGATAGTGAGCCGCGTGTCCTGCGCCCCGCCAACTATCCCCCGGGCGTCCCCGGTCGCGGCGCCGCGGTGGTGAAGACCCCCTCGGGCCATCAGATCGGCGTGCTGAACTTGCAGGGGCGGGTCTTCATGCAGGAGATCGACGACCCTTTTCGAACCGGCCGCCAGCAGGCGGCGGTGCTCCGCGGCGCCGTACCCGTGGTGATCGTGGACTTCCACGCGGAGGCGACCTCCGAGAAAGTCGCGATGGGCTGGTATCTGGACGGCCGGGTCAGTGCCGTGATCGGCACGCACACGCACGTGCAGACGGCCGACGAGCGCATCCTCCCCGAAGGCACGGCGTACATCACAGACGTCGGCATGACCGGCCCGCGCGACGGCGTGATTGGGATGTCGCGGGAGGGTATCCTGGAGCGGTTTCTCACTCAACTACCGGTGCGCTTCCAGGTGGCGTCGGGACCGGTGCAGGTCAACGCCGCGCTGATCGATATCGCCGATGACGGACGGGCGTCGAGCATCGAGCGCGTCTCGCTGGTCGAGGAGGTCTGAGGAGCGGCTCCCGTGCGAATCGACCTGCACACGCACACCACGGCCTCCGACGGGCTCCTGAGCGCTGACGCACTGCTCGCCGAGGCGACCTCGCACGGCGTTGGGTTACTCGCCGTCGCTGATCATGACACGACGGGCAGCGTCGAGGCGGCGATGGCCGCGGGCCTGCGGACCGGGGTGGAAGTGTGGCCGGCGGTCGAACTCTCATGCGATGTCGACGCCGGTGAGGTCCACATGCTCGGGTACTTCATCGACCATCATCTGGAATGGTTCCAGGGGCTACTGGCACGCTTGCGCGACGGCCGGCTGCATCGGGCCGAGCGCATGGTCGAGAAGTTGGTAGGGTTGGGCGCGCCGATCGACTTCGCGCGTGTCGCGGCGTTGGCTGGTGGCGGCGCGATCGGCCGGCCGCACGTCGCGCGGGCTCTTGTGGAGGCCGGGTGGGTCCGGGATGTCACGGAGGCTTTTGATCGGTTCATCGCCAGGAGCGGGCCCGCCTACGTCGAGCGCGTCAAGGTCGCGCCCGCAGAGGCTGTGACCATCATCCGCACGGCCGGAGGTCTCGCCGTGCTGGCCCACCCCGGCTGGGCCAGGCGTGACGAGTGGATCGACGAACTGGTACCCGCCGGTCTAGACGGGATCGAGGTATATTACCCTGACCACACGCCGGAGATGATCGCGCGGTATCGGGCTGCAGCGGCGCGCCACGGCCTCCTGATGACCGGCGGCACGGACTTCCACGGTGGGGGACTGGCGACGCGCGTGCCGGTCGGCAGCCAGTACGTGCCGGATGACATCATCGCCCCCCTTAGGGAGCGCGCCGCCACCCGACGATCTGACCGCGTCGCACCCGCTGTGGCCCTGGCCGTCGAGTAGCGCGAACTCGTACGAGAGGAGTTGTTTTCCATGCGGTGTCCGAAATGTAGTCAGGACAATCCCACCGGGAAGATCGTCTGTACCCGGTGCGGTGCCAGGCTCCGGCCCGGCAGCGGGCCTGCCGCGATAGCGGACAATCCTGAGCGTTTCATGGTCTGGCTGCGCGGTGACCTGGCGCGTCTGGGCGTCGTGGTCGTGCTCGTCGTCGCCATCGTGTTCGCCCTCGGGACGTTCCTGCGCTAGCCAACACGGTCATCGTGGCGGACCCGTCGGGGCTGCGCGGCCTGCCTTCGGTCGAGCGGGTGGTCGTGGCGCTCGAGACCCGTGGGTTGCTCGGCGCTCTCCCGCGGCGCGCGGCCACGATCTGCGCCAGGGAAGTTCTCGAACGGGCGCGCCAGCGTCTGAAGCATGAGGGCGGCGTCGCCACGGCCGACGACTTGGTGGCTGAGACCGCCGTGCTGCTGCGGCGTCGTTTCGAGGGTACACTGCGCCGCGTCATCAACGCCACCGGCGTGATCCTCCATACCAATCTAGGGCGGGCGCCCCTGTCACGCGCTGCCCAGCAGGCCGTGGCGGAAACCGCTGCGGGCTATACGACGCTGGAGATCGATCTGGCCGGCGGAACGCGGGGGAGCCGGCACGCGCACGTCGATGGGATGCTGGCCGCGGTCACGGGCGCAGAGGCGGGCATCGCCGTGAACAACAACGCGTCGGCCGTGATGCTCGCGCTGGCCGCCTTGAGCGGCGGTCGCGAGGTCATCGTCGCGCGCGGGGAACTGGTCGAGATCGGCGGCAGTTTTCGCATGCCGGACGTAATGGTGCAGAGCGGCGCCCGCCTGGTCGAGGTCGGCACGACGAACCGTACGTACCCTGCCGACTATGAGTCCGCCTTGACGCCCTCGACAGCGCTCTTTTTGAAGGTCCACCGCAGCAATTTTACCGTCCAGGGGTTTGTCCACGAAGCGTCGCTGGCCGATCTCGTGGATCTGGGAAGGCGGCGGGGTGTGCCGGTCGCCTACGATCTGGGCAGTGGGTGCCTGGTCGACTTGCGCGTCGCCGGGCTGCCACGCGAGCCGACGGTGCAGGAGGCCGTGGCCGCTGGTGTCGATCTCGTGCTGTTCAGCGGCGACAAGTTGCTGGGTGGCCCGCAGGCCGGTCTGATCGTGGGTCGGCGGGCTGCCGTCGACCAGTGCGGGCACCACCCGCTTGCCCGCGCCGTGCGCCTGGACAAACTTGGCGTGGCCGCCCTGGCCGCCACGTTGCGGGAGTACCTCGAGCCCGATGACGCGTACCGTGAAATTCCGATACTGGCCATGCTTGTGGTCTCCCCGCCGGCGCGGCGGCGGCGCGCGGGCCGACTGGCCACTGCGATCGCTAAGGCGCTCGGTACGCACGCCTCGGTCGGCATGACGCGGACCGAGGGCGAGATGGGCGGTGGCTCACTCCCGGGGGTCGCAATCCCATCATGGGCCGTCACCATCCGACCCGACGGCACCCGTGCCGAAGACTGGGCGAGGCGCCTGCGGACGGGCCGCGTGCCCGTCGTCGCCGTGGTGCGCGACGACGCGCTGCGGCTTGATGTCCTGGCCCTGCTTCCCGGCGAGGACCGTCTGGTGCTGGCGGCCGTCCGCGATCTCGCCCCCGGCTGATGCGCCCGGCCACAGTCGGCACCGCGGGGCACATCGACCACGGGAAGAGCGCCCTCGTCCGCGCCCTGACGGGTACCGACCCTGACCGGCTCGCGGAAGAACAACGGAGGGGAATGACCCTCGACCTGGGTTTTGCGCACCTCGACCTTCCCAGCGGTGCACGCGTCGGAATCGTCGATGTCCCCGGCCACGAAGCCCTGATTCATAACATGCTGGCGGGCGCCGGCGGCATCGATCTGGTGATGCTCGTCGTTGCCGCGGACGAAGGCGTGATGCCCCAATCGCGCGAACACGTGGACATCCTGCGGTTCTTGCCTATTTCGGGCGGCGTGATCGTGTTGAACAAGATCGACCTCATCTCGGACCCTGAATGGCTCGCGGTTGTCGAGGAAGACGTCCGCTCGCTCGTCGCCGGGACGGCGCTCGAGGGGGCACCAGCGGTCGGCGTCTCGGCCAGGACGGGGGTGGGCGTGCCGGATCTGGTCGCTGTGCTGGATCGCCTTGTTGGGGGGCTCCACGAGCGGCCGGCGGACGGCCCGGTCCGCCTGCCGGTCGATCGATCGTTTACGATCCAGGGGTTCGGGACCGTAGTAACCGGCACGTTGTGGAGCGGTACGATCAAACCTGGGGATGCGCTGGAAATCCTGCCCGGGGGACGTGAGGTTCGCGTCCGGGGCGTGCAGGTCCACGGACGGTCCGCGCCCGCCGTCTTCGCGGGCAGCCGCGTGGCGGCGAACCTCGTTGGTGTCGAGAAGGACGACGTGACCCGGGGCGATGTGCTGGCGACCGCTCGCGCGTATCAGCCGACAGATCGGCTCGACGTCAGGCTGCGGCTTCTGCCCCATGCCCCCGCCGTGCGGCATGCCGCGCGCGTCCACATGCATCTCGGTGCGGGCGAAGCGATCGCCCGCGTCGCTCTGGTTGAGCGCGCGCGTCTCGAGCCGGGCGACGAGGCCCTGGTGCAGCTACGGCTCGACCGACCGGTCGTCGCCGTGCACGGTGACCACTTCGTCGTGCGCCGATACTCGCCCACACGGACGATCGGTGGAGGGGTCGTGGTCCATGCGTCCCCACCCAGGCGGCGACGGGCTCAGGCGGCCGAAGCCCTGCAGACCGTGGAACGATCCGGGCCGCAGGCCCTGATCGTGTCGACGGTCGTTTCCAAGGGTCAGGCCGGAATGCCCCTGGTATCCACGGCGTCGGCCGCGGGGCTGGATGCTGCGAGCACGGCCACTGCCCTGGCCGCTGCCCAGGCCCAGGGCCAGGTTGTCGTCATCGGGGAGCGGCTCTACGCGGCGGAAGTGGCGGACGAGCTCGGGCGGCAGGTGGAAGACGCCGTCGCCGCCTATCACAGCCGGGTGGCCTGGCGCCGCGGCATGCCGCGCGAGGAACTCAAGAGCCAGGTCGTGAGCGGTCCAGATGACCGCCTCTTCAATCACATCATGAAAGAGCTGGCCGGGCGGGCCAGGATCGTCGAGCACCACGGTTTGGTGGCTCTGGGCACACACCACCCGCGGGTCACCGATGCCGAGCAGCACACGCAGGCCGCGCTTCGCTCGGCACTCGAGCGTGCGGCCACCTCGCCGCCGGGACCCGAGGAGTTACGCCGGCTGGGGACGCGCGAGGCCGTCGACCGGATGCTGCAGGCGCTCGCCGACGACGGTGCGATCGTGCAGGTGGCGCCGGACGTGCGGTTTGCGACGACAGCGGTGGAATCCGTCCGCAGGACCGTCGGGGAGATGGCGCGGGGCGGCCAAGACGTCACCGTGGCCACGCTACGCGATCGACTTCACACGAGCCGCAAGTTTGCGCTGGCGCTGCTCGAATACCTGGATGCGATCCGGGTGACGCGGCGCGTGGGCGACCGCCGCGTGCTCGGACCCCACGCGGACGACCCGATCCCCGCAGCCCGTTAGTCGCCGATTTTCAGGTCCAACACCTTTGAGGTCGCGGACCACGATACGACAACACCCTCGCACAGTCCACCTGACAACGAGAGCGGGAATTGCTGGGACGCGCCGGCGCCCAATTGTTCCACGGTGGCCGTTCCCGACCACACTTCCTGGGCGAACCGTGGAGGCGACGCGGCGGTGAGGCGGCACGTCACGTTGATGTCCACCCGCACGGTTGCGCCGGCGAGGGCGAACGGGCTGCCGTTGGTCACGACCGCCAGAAATTCAGCGCGCGTCGGGTTGGCTGTTTTCGCCTGCACGCTGACCTGCACCGATTTCGCCACAATCGACGCAAAGATCTTGGGGTCTTTGATCTCGGCCGAAAACTCTGTCAGCGAGATGGCGCGGCCGCCGGCGGGGCGGATGGTGACGGTATAACGCTTGACGATGTCGTCGACCTGCATCCGAACCTCGAAGGTCGCGGTACCACCGCTGCGCACGGGGCTGGGCTGCAACGGGCTGTTGCCTTCACTAATGCGACGACCCGAGGCGTTGAAGGCCCGCACTTCGGCGTAGACATTCATGGCCCGATCTTTGTTCTCCACGGTGCCTGAGACGATGAAGTCAGTGTCTTCGACGCGCACTGATGTGGATCGAATGCTCCAGGAGCCGGGCGCCGTCGTGGGGGTCGGGCTTGGAGGGGCCGCCGCGGCACCGACGCGCGGAACCGGGGTTAGGGCCACGAGCAGCGCAGCGACCAGCGTCCAGCGAACTGACATGAGAACCTCCCATCGTCGCGTTGAGCGGTAGGCGGCTCCGGCGCGCCTGCCCCTTCGATTGTATCTGGTTTATTCCCCGATTCGCACTTCGCCAACCCGTATAGCCGCCGACCACGTGCCGAACTGTGGGCACACCCCTGCCGAGAGCGGAAGCGGCGTGCGGGCGGACTGCCCAGGCCGGATCTGCTGCACCACGACGGTCCCGGCGCGCAGTTCCTGGATGTTCCGACCTATCGGAAACTGGATATTGGCCAGGTGGCAGGTAATGTTGAGCTCGACGCTGACCGTGGCCACCGCCACGGTCAGCGGGCTGCCGTTGGTCACCACGACCACGAAATCGTCCCGGGAAGGCGGATTCGTCGTCACTTCGACCGCGGTCTGGATCTTTCTGGCCACGATGGGCGCAAACTGCTGGAGGTTTTTCACATCCCCCGTGTGCTCGGCGAGCGAGGCGGTGAGCGACCGCGCCGGGCGGAGGGTCACGGTGTAACGCCGCACCACGTCGTCGATCCTCAACCGCACCTCGAATGTCGCGGCGGCGCCGGCGGGCACCGGCGTCGGGACCAGCGGGCCGTCGCCACGCGCCACGAGACGGCCGGCGCCGCTGTAGGCCCGGACGTCGGCGTAAGGTGCGGCTACCCGTCCGCGGTTTTCGACCGTCCCCGAGACCAAAAGTACGTCATCTTGCACCTGCACGGACGTCGAACGTATGACCCACGTGACCGTTGCCGCCGCCGGGGTGCCGACCTGGCCCGGACTCGCCGTCGAGGCCGCGGGCGGAGCCTGTGACGAGGACCGGCGCCCTTCCGAGCGGAGGACTTCCACACTCTCCACCCGCTCTCGGCGGATCACGAAGCGGATCCCGAGCAACGGGTACCAGAGGGTCTCGCCGCCGTCGGGCAGGGGCGTCACGAGGCTCGCCGAGGCGTTGCTGTAGGCGGCACGGACCGCGTTCGACGCGGTGCCGGGTCCGAGGCGCCGCGCCGTCTGACACTCAGGGGCGCGGGTCGCGACGCGTCGTACGATACCGTAGTCCGCCGCCATCTGTGACCAGGGACCGCGCAGCGTGTACACGGTTTCACCACCGGCCGCCTCCTGCGCACGCGCAGAGCCGCTGATCGCCAGGGCAGCCTGCACCGTCATGCCGATACGGATCGCACCGATGCCGCCGCCTTCAGCGATAGCGCACGCTGGACTTCCACCGGCTATCGACGGCACGCCGAGCAGCACGGCGAGTGCGCATCCGAGGATACCGCGGGCGGGCATCCTCACACGCTCCCGATTCTTGTACAATGCACGTGTCGGCGCGGAGGGCAGCGCTCGCTGGTGCGGGTCCCGGTCTTCAACACCGGCCGCTGGGCCGGATCGGTCCAGGCTGGGTTCGATTCCCAGGGCCCTCCGCCAAACGCCAAGCCTGGGGCGCCGCAGCACTGTGCTAGATCCTGATGTCGACGATGGCCGAGACGCCCACGCCAGGGACGCGCCGAATACCTTCCCACGGCTTCAGGCTGTCAACCGGGACGTAGGCCTTGATCCGGAAGGCTGTCTGGAAATCCGCCTCGAGCAGCGCCACCGCTTCAACCTTGTCGACCGCGGCCTTCGGGCCCGATACCTGCGCGGCGCCGATATACGCTCCAGCCGGGTTCCCTAAACCGATGGAGATGCTCAAGATCGGTACGACCTTCGTTTGTTCGCGGACCGCGGCGCCCTTGTTCTGGAGCAGGTCGTTGATGAAGTTGTTGATCTGAGGCCCGAACGCACGGATCGCATACCCGACCCCGAGTGTCTTGATGATGCCGAAGATGTCCTGGCCCGATGCCCGAACGGCCAGACCGCCGATCAGCAAGGCAACAGCGACGATGAGTGCGATCCCTCGTGTGGCGCGCATGCTGGACCTCCCCTGCTCGAGTAGTGTTGTGCTTCTCTTACTGGTACGCAGCCATCGTCGCGGAAGTTCCGTCAATCACAGACCGCGCCACGCGAGGCCGATGAGACCAGGCGCGCGTACTTCGCCAGCGCGCCGCGGGTGTAGCGTGGCGGCATCGGCTGCCATCCCGCGCGCCGGCGGTCGAGCTCTTCTTTGGGGACCTCAAGTTCGATGCGGCGGTTCGGAATGTCGATGGCGATCGTGTCGCCTTCGTGGACCAGCGCGATCGGTCCGCCGGAGGCGGCCTCCGGCGCGATGTGGCCGACCGCCAGCCCGTGCGTGGCGCCTGAGAACCGGCCGTCCGTGACCAGGGCCACTGTGGCGCCCAACCCGCGCCCAACAAGCACAGCCGTGAGCGCCAGCATCTCGCGCATGCCCGGGCCGCCTTTGGGACCCTCGTAACGCAGCACGACGACGTCGCCCGGCTGGATCTGGCCGCGGATCACCGCCGCGAAGGCGTCTTCCTCGCGGTCAAAGACCCGCGCCGGTCCCTTGTGGGTTTTTACCGCCGTGCCGGCGCTCTTGATCACCGCGCCCTCGGGCGCCAGACTGCCCCGCAGGATCGCCAGACCACCCTCGGGTTCGATCGGCTCGCTGACGGGCATGACCACGGGCCGTCCGGCGGACGGCGTGTCACGCAGGTTCTCGCGCACCGTGTACCCGGAAACGGTTGGGGCATCGCCGTGCAGCAGCCCCGCGTCCAGCAGCGCTTTCATCACGACCGGCACACCGCCTACCCGGTCCAGATCCGTCATCACGTATTGACCTCCCGGCCGCAGGCTGGCGATGTGGGGCGTCCCGCGGCTGAGGCGGTCGAAATCGTCAATCGACAGCGGCACTCCGGCTTCATGGGCGAACGCCAGCAGGTGGAGCACGGAGTTGGTGCTCCCACCCATCGCGACCACGACGCGGATGGCGTTCTCGAATGCCTGACGGGTCAAGATATCCCTTGGCCGGATCCCGTCGCGAAGCAACCGCAAGACGGCCTCGCCGGTGCGGCGGCAGGCCTCAGGCCGGCGAGGATCAGTCGCGGGAATCGAGGCCACGCCAGGCAGCGAAAGCCCGATCGCTTCGATGGCCGAGGCCATGGTGTTGGCCGTATACAGCCCACCGCACGAGCCGGCGCCCGGGCACGCGCTCCTTTCCATCGCCGCAACGGCGTCGGCGCTCATCTTGCCCTGGGCGTGCATGCCGACCGCCTCGTAGACATCCTGCACCGTGACGTCGCGGCCCTCGTAGTGCCCGGGCATAATGGTCCCGCCGTAGAGGAAGATGCCGGGGATATTGATGCGGGCCAGTGCCATCACCGATCCGGGGAGGCTCTTGTCACACCCAGCGATGGCGACCAGGGCGTCGAAGCACTCCGCGTGCGCCATCAACTCAATCGAGTCCGCGATGACCTCGCGGCTAATCAGCGAGGCTTTCATTCCCTCATGGCCCATGGCGATCGCGTCGCTGACGGCAATGGTCCCAAACTCCTGGGGGGTGCCGCCGGCCGCGCGCACGCCGGTCTTGACCGCCTGTGCCTGCGTGTTGAGATTGAGGTTGCAGGGGGTGACCTCGTTCCAGGTGCTGGCGACGCCGATCTGCGGTTGGCGCAGGTCTGTGTCGGATTGTCCCGTGGCGCGGAGCATGGCCCGATGAGCCGCGCGTTCGATCCCTTCGGTCACGGTGCGACTGCGGTGTCTGACATCGACATCGATTGTGCGTTTCACGATGCTACGTCCTCCCCGACCTGCGACACGTCCCTGCGACGCGTCGCCCTCATGATAGGTGCCGCCGAGGGGGGATTCAACGCTGGCGGCGCGGGATTCCTTCGCGCGGCGGCTATGGTAGCATGATGCCGTGACCCGCGAACCGTCGCTGACCCCGATGCTGCGCCAATACCAGGAATTGAAGGCGCGCTATCCCGACGCGATGCTGATGTTCCGGCTCGGTGATTTCTACGAGTTGTTCTTCGACGACGCGATCGTCGCGGCGCGTGACCTCGAGATCGTCCTGACCTCGCGCGAGTTGGGCAAGGGCCGTCGCGTCCCGATGTGCGGGGTGCCCTATCATGCCTTAAGCGGCTACCTGGCGCGTCTCGTGGACCGGGGGCACCGGGTAGCCATCTGCGACCAGGTCGAGGATCCACGGGCGGCCAAGGGGTTGGTCCGGCGTGAGGTCACGCGCGTGGTCACACCCGGCACGGTGATGGACGCGACCCTGCCGCCGCGTGAGCATCGTTATCTCGCAGCCATTGCCCCGGGGCAGGGGGGCTACGGCCTGGCGGCCGCGGACCTCTCCACAGGCGACCTGCTGGTCACGCAGATCGACGGACCCGAGGCCGCGCGCCGGCTGGCGGACGAACTTGCCCGCGTCGATCCGCGGGAAATCCTGGTTCCCGATCGGGCGCCTGAGGGGTTTCCGCTGCTGGCCCGCTCCCATCTGACGCGGGTGGAACCATGGCGGTTCGAGCCCAGTATCGGTCGGCGGGCGCTGATCGAGCAGTTCAACGTGACGTCGCTGGACGGTTTCGGCTGCGAGGATCTCCCACTGGCCACCGCCGCGGCCGGCGCGCTGGTGCAGTACTTGAAGCAGACGCAGTTGAGCGCGCTGGACCACCTGCGTGGGCTGCGGGTGTACAGCACCGACGCGGCGCTATCGCTCGACGAGACCACGCGGCGGAACCTGGAACTGGTGCGTAACCTCCGCGACGGATCGGTGGCCAACACCCTCTTGACGGTGGTGGACGAGACCGCGACCGCGATGGGCGGCCGGCTGCTGCGTGAGTGGCTCCTGCGCCCCCTGGTGTCGATCGAAGCGATCGTCGTGCGGCAGGGCGCTGTGGCCGTCGCGTTGGAACACCGGACGGTGCGCGGCGAGGTGCGCGAGAGTCTCCGGGCTCTGCCGGACCTGGCACGGCTGGTGGGCCGCGTCGGGCATGGCTCGGTGACGCCCCGCGACCTTGGGGCGCTGCGCGGCGGCCTCCTACGGCTGCCCGCCATCCGTGACGCGCTCGGTCGGATGCCCGATGCGCGGATCATCGAGTTGAGCCGCCTGATCGATCCGCACGACGCCCTCGCCGAGCTCATCGGCCGGGCGCTGGTCGATGACCCGCCGCTCGGGGCGAAGGAGGGCGGGGTGATTCGTCCTGGGTACGACGCTGAATTAGATGACCTCCGGGCCGGCGCCTCCGAAGGCAAGGGATGGATCAGCGGCCTCGAAGCGGCCGAGCGCGCCCGGACGGGGATTCGCTCGCTCAGAGTCGGCTTTAACAAGGTCTTCGGATACTACATCGAGATTTCCAACGCCAACCGGTCCCTCGTTCCGGGCGACTACATCCGCAAACAAACGCTCACCGGTGGCGAGCGATACATTACCCCCGAGATGAAGGAACGGGAAGCGGCGATCCTGGGTGCCGAGGAGCGCATGGCGGAAATCGAGTACCGTTTGTTCGAGGCGCTGCGCGAGACGATCGCCGCGCAGTCGGTCGCCTTGCTCGCGACCGCGCGTGCCCTGGCTGAGGCCGATGTCCTGCTCGGGCTCGCCGAAGTGGCGCAACGCTGGAACTATGTGCGTCCGGAGGTCGTTGAAGAGCCGGTCATCGACATCAAAGGCGGCCGTCACCCAGTGGTGGAACGATTGCTGCAAGGCGAGCGCTTCGTGCCCAACGACCTGGCCCTCGACGTCGCCGGGCGGGCGCTGCTCATCGTCACGGGTCCCAACATGGCCGGCAAGAGCACCCTGCTGCGACAGACCGCGCTGACGACGATCATGGCGCAGATGGGTTCGTTCGTGCCGGCCTCGAGCGCACGGATCGGCGTCGCCGATCGGGTCTTCACGCGGGTCGGCGCTACTGATGATTTGGCCACAGGCCGGAGCACGTTCCTGGTGGAGATGCAGGAAGTGGCGCGTATCCTGCACGGCGCCAGTCGTCGCAGCCTGATCATCCTGGACGAGGTCGGTCGCGGAACCAGCACCTACGATGGCATGAGCCTGGCCTGGGCCGTGGTGGTCTTTCTGCACGACCGTATTGGCGCGCGGACATTGTTTGCGACGCACTTTCACGAACTCACCGAACTGGCAGACCTGCTCGGGCGTGTGCACAATGTCTCGATGGAGGTGCGGGAGGAGGGGGACCAGGTCATCTTCCTTCATACGGTTGCCGATGGACGCGCCGACCGCTCATACGGCATCCACGTCGCGCAACTCGCGGGGATCCCGCAGGAGGTCATCATCGAGGCGAAGCGCATCTTGCAACGGCTGGAGAGCGCGGCGGCGCGGCCGGGTGAGCCCGACGCTCCACGTCTGCCGTCACGCGCCCGGCGGGGGCGGCAGTTGCCACTCGGGCTCGATCTTACCTCGCCCATCGAGGAGGCCCTGCTCGCTCTGGCCATCGAGTCGATGACGCCTCTTGAGGCGCTGCAGACCCTTGCGGATCTTCGGGAGCGCGCCCGGGCCCTGCGCGGCGGCCCGGCGGAGCGCGAGGAACGCCGGTTGCAGTGAGCCGCATCCTCATCCTGGAGCGCTCGGTCGCGGAGCGCATCGCCGCCGGCGAGGTCGTCGAGCGCCCCGCGTCGGTCGTGAAGGAATTGATCGAGAACAGCCTCGACGCCGGGGCGCGCCAGATCGTCATCGAGATCGAGGGTGCCGGTCTGCGTCTGATCCGGGTGACCGACGACGGTGCGGGGATCACCGCCGACGATGTCCCGCTGGCCTTCGAGCGATTCGCGACCAGCAAGATCAGCCGTATCGAAGACCTCGAAACGGTGCAGAGCTTCGGGTTCCGCGGCGAGGCGCTGCCGAGTATCGCCGCGACCTCCCGTGTGACAATGGTGACGCGTGACGCCGGGGCCTCGGCGGCCACGCGCGCACGTCTGACCGGCGGCGCCATCGAGGATATCCAACCTCACGGCGCGCCGCCCGGCACGATGGTCGAGGTACGCGAACTATTTTTCACGACGCCGGCTCGGCTCAAGTTCATGAAGTCCCCGGCCCGTGAGCAGGCCCTGGTTGCCGAGGTCGTGCAGAAGGCCGCCCTGGCCCACCCGGACGTCACCTTCCGGCTCACATTCGACGGGCGGGAAGCGGCCTATTGGCCGAAGGCCGCGCCCGTCGATCGAGCGGCGGAGGCGCTGGCCGCCGGGCGCCCCGTCGAACTGATCCCGGTCTCCGGTGCGGTCCCGGGCGGCACGATGAGGGGCTGGCTCGCGAGACCTGAGCGCGCCCGGCCGACCCGCACCGGCCAGCATGTCTTTGTCTGCGGCCGGCCGGTCCAGAGCGCGCTGGTCCGCCGCGCGGTCGAACAGGGGTACGCGCAGTTGCTGCCGGTCGGACGCTTTCCCGGTTTTGCCATGTTCCTTGAGCTTCGGCCCTCGTCGATCGACATCAACGTCCATCCCCGCAAGCTGGAAGTCCGGTTTAGGGACGAATCAAACTTGTTTGGGGCGATCACGCGACACGTCCGGACGGCGCTGCTCGGGAGCCCTCTGATTCGTCATGCCGCCGCGCAGCACGACGCGCGCTCCGCGATCGACCAGTCTGCCGCGGTCCAGGCCGGCGATGCCCCGCAGAGCGCCGTTGGTCTCTCGCTTGAAATCCGCGAGGGAGTGGCCACCTATGGCTCGATGGTCGTCAATCACCGGCTGCCGGTGCTGCGCCCCATCGGCCAACTCCTCGGCACCTACATCGCAGCCGAAGGTCCCGGGAGCGTGTACCTCATCGATCAACACGCGGCCCACGAACGCGTGCTCTACGAGCGACTGATCGCCGCCTACCGGCGTGGCGGCGTGACCAGTCAAACACTCGCCGTCCCGATTCCCGTTGACCTGTCGCCGGCGCACGCCGTGCTGCTGGCCGGGCACCGCGATCAGCTCGAGCAACTCGGGTTCCAGGTGGAGCCGTTTGGCCTGCGGACCGCGCTGCTGCGTGCCGTTCCCGCGACGATCCCCGGGGCGTCGCTCGACCACCTGCTGCACCGGGCCCTCGCGGCGCTGGCCGGCGACGGTGACGAACCGGGGAATGATCCACTCGAGCGGCTGGCTATCGCTACCGCGTGCCACACGGCCATCCGAGCGGGCGATGCGCTGGAGCCGCGGGCCATCACGGCGCTCCTGAACGACCTGGCCGCCACGGAAGACCCCTTCACGTGCTTCCACGGGCGGCCCACGATGATTGCCGTTTCCCGTGAGCAACTGGAACGATGGTTTCTCCGGAGCTAGGGCCAGAGCGTCTCGCGGTCCTCTGTGGTCCCACGGCGGTCGGCAAGACGGCGCTGGCCGTGGCCCTGGCCCCGCGCCTGGGCGCCGAGATTATCTGCGCCGACTCCCGCACTGTCTACCGGGGCATGGACGTCGGGACGGCCAAACCCACGCGCGAGCAGCGGACCCGTGTACCGCACCACGTGCTCGACGTGGTCGATCCGACGCAGCCGTTCACCCTCGCGGACTTTCAGCGTCTGGCCGTTCAGGCCATCTCGGAGGTGAGGGCACGCGGCCGTCTGCCGCTGTTGGTCGGTGGCACAGGGCTGTACATCCGTGCAATCGTGGACGATCTTGTGATTCCGCCGGTGCCGCCCGACCCATTGTTGCGCGAGCGGTTGGAAGCCGAAGAGCGTGCGCATCGCCCAGGCCATCTTCATCAGCGCCTCGCCGAGCTCGACCCGGTCGCGGCGACGCGGATCCATCCGGCCAACCTGCGTCGCGTCATCCGGGCCCTTGAAGTGACCATGACGACGGGCAAGCCCATCTCCGCGCAGCAGCGGCAGGGCCACCCCGTGCCGGCGATCATGGTTGGTGTATCTATGGAGCGGGGCGAACTCTGCCGTCGCATCGATACGCGCGTCGAAGGTCAGCTGGCGGCGGGACTGGTCGAGGAGACCCGGCGATTGCTCGCACGGGGCGTACCACCGGAGGCGCCCAGCATGCAGGCGCTCGGGTACAAGGAGGTCGCCGGCTGGCTGCGGGGCGCGTTCACCGAACAGGAAGCGGTCCGCCTGCTGAAGCGCAACGTTCGCCGTTACGCGAAGCGCCAGCTCACCTGGTTCCGGCGGGATTCACGGATCACGTGGTTCGACGCCACTGGTCTCGATGAGGAGGCGCGTCTGGCGGGGGTGGATGCTATGATGAGGGTATCACGCGAGGCATAGGGAGGAACGGATGTCCCAAGTCAGGACGCTCCAGTCGCAGCGGCTTCAGAAAATCGGCGCGTATCTTTTCGCCGACCTCGATCGCAAGCAAGAGGCGTTGCAGGCCAAGGGCGTGGATGTCATCAACCTTGGGGTGGGGGACCCTGATCTCCCGACCCCCGAGCACATCATCCGCGCGCTCGAGGAAGGGGCCCGGGACGCGCGTTCGCACCGTTATCCTCCCTACTATGGGACGGCCGACTTCCGTAAGGCCGTGGGGGCGTGGTTCGAACGGCGGTTTGGGGTCACCCTCGATCCGCAGCGTCAGATCCTGGCGCTGATTGGCTCCAAGGAGGGGCTGGCGCACCTCCCCTGGGCGATGCTGAACTCCGGCGAAGCCGCGCTCATTCCCGACCCGGGATATCCGGTGTACCGATCGGCGACGATCATGGCCGACGGCGAGCCCGTGGCGATGCCCCTCCTGCCGGCTCATGGGTTCCTACCCGATCTCGATGGTATCCCCGCCGAGGTCGCCCGGCGGGCGCGATTGCTGTTCCTAAACTATCCAAACAACCCGACCGGGGCGATCGCCGACCTGGAATTCTTCGCCAGGGCGGTCGCGTTCGCGAAACGATACGACCTGGTGCTGGTGCACGACAACGCGTACTCCGAGATGACCTATGATGGCTACCGCGCGCCGAGCCTGCTCGAGGTTCCCGGAGCGATGGACGTGGCGATCGAACTGCACTCGCTCTCGAAGACGTACAACATGACCGGCTGGCGAATCGGCTTCGCCGTGGGCAACGCCGAGGCGGTGAACGCCCTTGGCACCGTGAAGACGAACGTCGACTCCGGCGTCTTCCGCGCCGTGCAGCAAGCCGGCATCGCGGCGCTGAGCGGTCCGCAAGACGTCATCCGGCCGACCCTGGCGCGTTACCAGGCCCGGCGCGATCGGCTGGTGGCCGCGTTGCGCGCGGTCGGCTGGCAGGCGCCGCTGCCGAAGGCGACGCTCTATATCTGGATGCCGACGCCGAACGGGCAATCGTCGGTGACGTTCGCCGCCGATGTACTCGAGCGCACAGGCGTGGTGATTACCCCAGGCGTGGGCTATGGCGCGCACGGCGACGGGTTCGTACGGCTGTCGCTGACCACGCCGGATGATCGGCTCGACGAGGCGATCGCGCGCTTCCGCCGCGCGTACGGATAGGAGCGCAACATCGGGTCGATCGCCAGTCTCTGGGGAGTTCCCCGCACAATCGAGCCCACGCACCGCCGGATGCTCGAGGCGCTGAGCCGCCGGCGCGTGCCCCAGGATCGGGTCGCGAGCCCCGATCTACTCGAGATCCTCGCACACCTTGCGCAGGCGCTGCGCCGTGAAGTGGGCGTGCTCGTGGACCGGCACGGCGTTGTCGCGCACGTGGTCCTCAGCCGGCGCTGGCAGCCCCTCGCGGATGAACTGCGGCGCCGCTCGGGCACCCGGGGGAGCGCGCTCCGGTATCTCGAAGCGCACCCGCAGCCCGATGGCCGCCCGGATGAGGGGGACGCCCGGGCGCTCGGTGATCTCGACCTGGATCTGGTCCTCTCCGTAGGAACGCATCGCGGCCAACCCACCGAAGGGTGGATTCTTGCGGAAGGTTCCGCGTCAGCGGCGGAGGGGCCCTACCCGTTTGAGGCACTGACACATCTCGAACTGGCGGCCCGCGCCCGGCTGGCGGATGCTGGGCGGCGGCGGGGCCGGACGTCCGCGATCGGCGCGGCCGGGCCCGAACGCGCGGTGCTGGTCGTCATCGACCACGCGGGCGACCCCCAGCAGGCCATTGAAGAGATGTCCCGCCTGGCCGAGACGGCCGGGGCGCTCCCCGTGGCCACGATCCTCCAGCGGCGGTCTCGCCCCGATCCCGCACGCTTTGTCGGCAAGGGCAAGGTGGAGGAAGTGTTGCGTGCGACCGAGACGCACGCGGCCAACCTTGTGCTGGTCGATACCGTACTGACGGCGACGCAGCAGCGCACGCTCGAGCGGGAAATTGGCGTCAAAGTCGTTGACCGCACCGCGCTGGTGCTGGATATCTTTGCTCGGCGGGCGCAGACGCACGAAGGACGCCTGCAGGTCGAACTTGCTCAAATGCAGTACCTGCTGCCGCGTCTGGCCGGGCGCGGCGTATCGTTGTCACGGCTGGGCGGTGGGATCGGGACTCGCGGCCCGGGCGAGACGAAACTGGAAGTGGATCGCCGGCGCATCCGCGCGCGTATCAGCGATCTCCAGCGCGACATCGAGGACATCCGGCAGCGGCGAACGCTGCAGCGGTCGCCGCGCGAGGCCGCGGGTGTGCCGCAGGTTGCGCTTGTCGGGTACACCAACGCCGGAAAATCCACGTTGCTCAACGCGCTGACCGGAGCCGGCGTCTTCGTCGAAGACCGGCTGTTCGCCACGCTGGACCCGACCGTCCGGCGATTGCGGCTGCCCAACCGCCGGGCGATCGTGCTGGCCGACACGGTCGGATTCATTCAACGGCTGCCGACCGAGCTCGTCGCGGCCTTTCGGGGGACGCTGGAAGAAGTCGTGGCCGCCGAGCTCCTGCTCCACGTCATCGATGCAAGCCATCCGGCATGGCCGGAGCAGGTCAAGGTGGTCCAGGGTGTCCTGGAGGAGATCGGCGCGGGGAAGCATCCGGTCGTCACGGTGTTCAACAAGGCTGACCGGCTCACGTCCGAGGAGGCGCGCGATCTGGCGGCTGCGCAGCCCGATGCTGTTCTCATCTCGGCAGCGCGCGGCGAGGGGTTGAAGGACCTGCTGCGGGTGATCGTACGACGGCTGCCTGAGCCGTGGATCAGGGTCCGGCTACGCGTACCGTACAAGGAGGCGCGACTGCTGGCTCGCGTCCGCGCCGAGGGCCGGGTGCTCAGCGAGGACTACAAGGCGACCGGCGTCGTCCTGGAGGTCGAAGTTCCGGGCGCCCTGGCCGTCGATCTAAAGGCCCGGGGTCTGCAGGCTAGTGCAGCCGGCGGAAGACCGCGATCGCCTTCCCTTCGATAGCCACGTCCTTCGCATAGATCGGTTCCATCGCGTCGTTGGCGGGCTGCAGCCGAACCCGATCGCTTTCGCGGAAGAACTGCTTGACCGTCGCATCGTCGCCCAGGCGCGCTACGACAATGTCGCCGTTCTGCGCCGCGCTCTGGCGCCGCACGACGAGCAGGTCGCCATCCAAGATGCCTGCGCCGATCATACTGTCGCCCCTGACCTTCAACACGAACCCATCGCCGCCGTTCAGCAAGTCAGCGGGAATCGGCAGGTAATCCTCGATGTTCTGCTCGGCAAATATCGGTTCGCCCGCGGTGACGCGACCGACGACCGGTAGCTGCACAGACCGCCGGGTGGGCGCGGCCCGGCCGGGTTCATCGTCACGAAGGATCTCCAGCGCGCGAGGTTTGCTTGGATCCCGGCGCAGGTAGCCTTTGCGCTCCAGGGCCGTCAGGTGGGAGTGCACTGTTGAACTGCTGGTCAGACCCATGGCCTGCCCGATCTCGCGCACCGATGGCGGATAGCCATGGGACTCCGTGAATCGACGGACGAACATGAGAATGTCGTTCTGCCGGTGCGTCAGTTTCGATGCCATGCCCCGATAGTAGCAGGGCGCAGGCTTGAACGCAAACACATGTTCGACGTCGCCCGGGGAAGCGCAGCTTCTGGGACCCCTCTTCAACTTCGCATAATGTCCGTTATGTTAAGTACAAGCAAAAGGCCCCCGGCGCCGGACGGGTGCCGCGCCGCAGATGCGCCACCGCGGCCGTGAGGCGTGCACGGGGCGCCGTTGACGGGCTCTCCCCCTGCTGCTACGCTCCTCGCCGTGAGCGATGCGGCGCAGCAGGGCAATGCGGTGCGGCAGTGGGAAGAATCGGTCGAGGTGCTCGGCCGTCAATTTGTCCTGCTGATCGACCGCGCGATGCCGGCCGGGCGGTGCGAGATCCGGATCTGGGAGGGCGCGCGGCGTGGCGCCCGATCTGCTCAGTATCTACGAGCGCCGATTCGGGGGCGGGACGCCGACGAGGCCCGCGAGCGGGCACTGGACGTGCTGCACAACTATGTCGGTCTGGATCAGTTTCGGAAACTCGTTGAGGAGGCCGTGAACGAGCTTGCCCCGGGCGCCTTGATCGAGGTGAGCGAAACCGCCCGGGAGGTGATCGTCACCCTGGGCGGGGCCTTTGGGTTGAGCCTGCCGCTGGCGATCCCCCGCGACGAAGTCCTGGGTCCAGAGACAACACCTGCGGGCCTTCGCACAGTCGTCCGGGCGCATCTAAGCGCATACGCGCGCCGCCGATGATGATCTAGCCACCGATGACCTCCACGGTGGACGCCCGCACCATGCGCTCCTTCTTCCCGGTCCGTTCCTCGATCACGATCGTCAGCACGCCGTAGCCAGGCTCGAGGTGGTTAACCATCCCCTCTACGCCTTCGCTCCGCACTCGAGTCCCTTTGGCGATCGGCCGTCCATGGCGGTCTCGCAAATCCATGCGTTCCCTCCTAGGAATCCACGCGTTCGATAATGACCGCGATCCCCTGTCCTACGCCGATGCACATCGTCGCCAGCCCGTAACGCGCCTGGCGGCGCTGCAATTCATGCGCGAGCGTCGTCATGATACGCGCGCCGCTGCACCCGATAGGATGTCCCAGTGCCACGGCGCCACCGTTGGGGTTGAGTTTTGCCATCGGGATGCCGAGTTCGCGGGCGCACGCGAGCACCTGCACAGCGAAGGCCTCATTGAGCTCGATGACGTCGATATCCTCCATGGTCAAGCCCGCGCGCTCGAGCACCTTGCGCGTCGCGGGTACCGGGCCGAGCCCCATGACCGACGGATCGACACCCGCCACGGCCGAGGCCACGATCCGGGCCTTTGGTACCAACCCCAAGGCCTGAGCCTTCTTCTGTTCCATCAGCAAGACTCCGGCCGCGCCGTCATTGATGCCCGACGAGTTCCCCGCGGTCACGGATCCGCCTTTGCGGAACGCGGGTTCCAGCCGGCCCAGGGCGTCGGATGTCGTGTCCGGTCTCGGGTGCTCGTCGGCGCCGACGGTCTTCGGATCACCCCGGCGCTGGGGGATGACCACGGAGACGATTTCATCGTTGAAGCGACCTGACGCAATCGCCGCGGCGGCCCGGTGTTGGCTCTCGAGCGCGAACGCATCCTGTTCGTCTCGCGCGATCGCGTACCGCTCGGCCACGTTCTCGGCAGTCTCGCCCATGCCGTAGGGCGGGTACATCTGGGCGAGGCGGGGGTTGACGAACCGCCACCCGATTGTGGTGTCGACCATCCGCACGTCGCCCCGGGGAAAGCCCTGCTCGGGTTTTGGGGCGACCAGTGGGGCGCGGGTCATGGACTCAACGCCGCCGGCAATAAAGATCTCCCCTTCCCCGACCTTGATCGCGTGCGAGGCGGTGACGACGGCCTGCAATCCGGATCCGCAGAGCCGGTTCACCGTCTGCCCGGGGACGGTGACCGGCAGACCGGCGAGGAGCACCGCCATGCGCGCCACGTTGCGGTTGTCCTCCCCGGCCTGGTTCGTGCAGCCAAAGATCACGTCTTCGACTGACGCGGGATCCAGATTGTTGCGGCGAACGAGCGCCTGGATGATCAGCGCGGCCAGGTCGTCCGGGCGGACGTCCTTCAGCGCACCACCGTATCGGCCGATAGGCGTCCGCACCGCGTCGACAATGACGGCCTCACGCGTCGTGTTCATGCTCCTCCACCGCTATCCGACCCGCGGCGACAAGCCGCCGCAGCCACGGCACCGGACGATACCGCGGATCGCCCTGCTCGGCGAGCAGGCCCGTGACGATTGCCAGCACCGTGTCCAGCCCGGCCGCGTGGGCGCGCTCGATCGGTCCTTGAGGATAGTTCAGCCCAAGCCGCATGGCTGTGTCAATCTCCGTCGCCGACGCGATCCCTTCCGCCAGCGCGACCACGGCTTCGTGGCACAGCATCGCCTGGATTCTGGGAAACACTCCGGCCACGCCGTCTCCGACCTGGATCGCCGGCTTCCCGGCTTCGGCCCAGAAGGCCAGTGAGCGGGCCAGCGCCTGTCGACTGGAGCGCAGGCCAGCTTGTACCTCGATGACCTTCCGGTCCGCCAGGGGTGGCAGGGTGGCGAAACCCGTGACGCGCTCCGGGCGCAGACAGTACCGCGCCGCCTCAGTCGTTGACGATGTCAACGTGAGCACGAGCAGCGGTGTCTGATCCGTGACGAGTGTCTCCAGCGCGGCGACGGCCCGAGCCTTCTCCTCGCTGGGAAGCATGGACGCGTCGACGGCGACGGCGACCGGCCAGCGACCGGTCCGCGGGACCTCCGTGACCACGCCCAAGCCCGCCGCGCGGAACGTCTCCATCAGCCCGGCCGCGACAGGGCTGCCCCCGAAGATACCCACCGGGTCAGCGTGTTGGCCGTTGGGTTGGGCCGCGGCCAGCAACGGCGCGGGTGCCCGCGTGTGCGTGTAGTCGTAGAACCCACGGCCGCTCTTCCGTCCCAGCAGGCCTGCGTCGACCATGCGCTGCTGCAGGGGATGCGGCCGATACCGCGGGTCTTGAAAGAACGCCTCGTAGATCGATGTCCCGACCGCGAGGCCGATGTCGAGACCGACGAGGTCACGCAGCTCGAAGGGCCCCATCCGATAGCCCCCGGCCTCGCGCATGATCCAGTCGATCGTCTCTACCGAGGCCACGCCGTCGGCCAGCACCCGGATGGACTCACCGTAGAAGGGCTGGGCGATCCGGTTGACGAGAAACCCCGGCCCGTCCTTCACACGGACCGGGGTCTTGCCGAACGTTCGCGCGAGTCCCTCTGCCGCCTCCACGGCAGAGTCGGCCGTCCGGTGGCCGCGGATGATCTCCACGAGCGCCATGGCCGGCACAGGGTTGAAAAAGTGCATCCCCACGACGCGCTCCGGCCGCCGCGCCGCCGCGGCAATGGCCGTGATCGACAGCGAGGATGTATTGGAGGCGAGCACGGCGCCGGGCGCGCAGATCTCGTCCAACCGACCAAAGATCTCGCGTTTGAGGTTCAGGTTCTCGGGCGCGGCTTCGATGACAAACCCGGCACCGGCCAGCTCGTCCAGCCGTTCCACCCAGTGAAGCCGCTCGCGTGCCTGAGCGGCCGTATCCGCGTCGAGCCTGCCGCGGGCGACCCGCTGCTCGAGATACTCATCGAGCCGGCGCCGGCCCCGGTTGAGAATCTCCACCGACACATCCTGCACGATCACACGATGCCCGGAGAGCGCGGCCACGGTGGCGATACCTCCGCCCATCGTGCCGGATCCGATGACCCCGATGATCGCCGCCGATGCCGGTACAACGATCTAGCGGCCCTCGAACCGCGCCTTGCGCTTCTCGAGGAACGCCTTCACACCCTCCTGGTGGTCGGCGGTATGCCCGGCGATCTCCTGCATGTGCGCTTCGTACTCCAGGGCCGCGTCCAGCGGCGCGCTCATCGCATATCGGAAGGCCCGTTTGGTCAGACCATACCCTCGGGTGGGACCTTCCGCCAGCCGACGCGCCAGGTCCATCGTGACGGTCAGCAGATCATCGTGCGCCACGACCCGGTTGACGAGGCCAATGCGCAGGGCCTCGGCGGCGTCGATCTCATCCGCGGTGTACGCGAGTTCGAAGGCTTTGGCGAGACCAACCAGCCGTGGCAGGTGATAGGTACCCCCGGAGTCTGGGATGAGGCCGATGCGCGAGAACACCTCGATGAAGCGAGCGCGGTCAGAAGCGATCCGGATATCCGCGGCGAGGGCGACGTTACATCCCGCGCCCGCGGCCACGCCGTTTACCGCGGCGATGGTGGGTTTCTCCATCGTCGACAGACGCAGGATGAGTGGGTTGTACCGCCGCCGGATGGAGTCGGCATAGGAGACGTCCCCCACCCCCGCGCGGTCTCGTAGATCTTGCCCCGAGCAGAACCCCCTCCCCGCCCCGGTCAGGACGACACAGCGAACCTCGACGGACCGGTCGGCAAACCGCAGGGACTCCTGGAGGTCTCTCGACAGTTGCTCGTTGACCGCGTTCAGCACGTCAGGCCGGTTCAGCGTGACGGTCAGGACGCCGTCGGCGAGTGCGATCAGCAGGGTGTCATACGAAGGGAGTTCTGCCATCGGTCCCCTCCTCTATCGTCCCTTGAACGACGGCGGCCGCTTCTCCAGGAACGCCTGGAGGCCTTCGGTGCGGTCCTCGGTCGAGAAGAGCAAGTAGAAGGCCTTGCGCTCGTAATCCAGCCCGCCGTCCAGGGTCGTGTCGAAGGCCTTCAGGATCGACTCCTTCGCCAACCGAACGGCGATGGGCGGCTTCGAGGCGATGGTCTGCGCCAGTTTCTTGGCTTCGCTGAGGGTGACCTCGTCAGGCACCACGCGCGTGACCAGACCCATGGTATACGCTTCCTGGGCCGTCACGTGCCGGCCGGTCAAGACCACCTCCATGGCGCGCGCCTTGCCCGCCACCCGCGTCAGCCGCTGCGTGCCGCCGGCGCCCGGCATGATCCCGAGATTAATCTCAGGCTGACCGAACCGGGCACCTTCCCCCGCGACGATCATGTCGCACAGCATGGCCAGCTCGCACCCGCCGCCCAGGGCGAAGCCCCGTACGGCGGCAATGATGGGTTTGCCGATCTTGCGGATGCGTTCCCACTGCTGAAAGCGGTAGCTGGACAGCATGTCAACTGGGGTTGCCCCGGCCATCTCCATCACATCCGCTCCGGCGGCAAAGGCCCGGTCATTCCCGGTCAGCACGATGCAGCGAATCGCGTCGTCATGCTCCAGGGTCTCCAGGGCGGCTGAAAGCTCTTCCATCGTCTCCTGGTTGAGGGCATTGAGGACCTTGGGGCGGTTGAGGGTGATGATCGCGACAGCGCCGTCCCGGTCGATCAGGATGTTCGCGTATGACATGAGTCCTCCTCAGGCGTCATGCCGCGATGCGCGCCGGCGCGGCCTCCGGCCAAGTCTCATCGCCCCAGCGGCTCCCCGCATTGCCCACAGTACCTGAAGTGCGCCGGCAGCGGCGTCGCGCCACACGATGGGCAGCTCCGCGTATAGGCGCCCCACGGGAGATCCAGGGATTGGCCTTCGGCCAAGCGCCGCCGGATGCCGGCATAGTCCACCGGTCGCTTCTCGTGGAACGCGGCCAAGCCTTCGCGCGTCTCGGCGGCCGCGGCGTGCAGGGTCAGCCAGTCCCTGGCATGGCCGATCGTGAGGTGCCACGAGAGGTCACGCCAGAAGTTCAACTGCTGTTTGGTGTAGCGGGTCACCTCGGGCAACTTGGCCACCAATGCCGTCACAAGGTCGTCTACGGCCGCATCGAGCTGTGCCCGGGGCACCACACGGTTCACCCATCCCCACTCCAGGGCTTGCGCGGCGGAGACTTCCTCGCAGAGAAAGAGCACTTCTCGGGCGCGCCGGTCGCCGATCACCAGCGGCAGCCACTGCGTGGCCCCGGCGGCCGGGACGCTGCCCCGCGCGGTCCCGACATGCCGGATGACGACGTCGTCCGCCGCCACCGCAAGATCGCAGGCCAGGTTGAACTCGTTGCCGCCGCCGACGGTGAGGCCATTGAGCCGCGCGATGGTCGGCTTGCCGATGTTGCGTAACCGATCCTGCGCCTCGATGAACGCCCCCATCCATTTCCAATAGTCGCGCGGGGTCGTGAGAAATCGCTCCTGCTCGTGCAAATCGGCGCCGGTGCAGAAGGCCCGGTTACCCGCGCCGGTCAGGACCAGGACGGCGACGCGATCATCCCAGGCCGCGTCCTCGAAGGCGCGACCCATCTCGCGCAAGGTTGGAAAGTCGAGCGCGTTCAGCACCTCGGGGCGGTTGATCACGACCGTTGCGCGATCCGCGCCCTTTGTGTATACGATGCGCTCGAAGCGCAACGCCTCGGGGTCCTGTGGGGTTGGATATTCCGCGGTAGACTCCTATTCCACGATGGTGACTTCGTAGCCGCGGGCACGAACCCGCACAGCCAGTTCATCGGCGGTGGCCCGATTGCGGTACGCACCAACCCGGACCTTGAAGAGACCGCTCTCAATCACGAGGTACGGGCTGAACCCGTCGCGCTTCAACGCGGCCATGCGTTCCTCTGCGCTTTCCCGGTTGGAGAATGACCCCACCTGAACTTTGTAGAGCGTAACCTGCTGACCGGGAGCGGCTGTCCTTGTCCCGGCCGCTGCTGGCGTTGACCGCGGCGTTGGCGGCGGCGTTGGCCGCGGCGTCGGGGTTCCCGCCGGAACGGGTGTGGCCGGGCTGACGGTGCTTGCGCCGCGCGGCGTCGCGGATGGCTGCGCCGTGGCCGCGGGTGTCTGCGTTGCGGTCGGTGATGCCACCTGGGGTGTGACAACCGGCGAAGGCGACGCCGGCCGTGGTGGCGCCGTTTGCGGTGTAGCCGGCTGCGGGGTCACTGTGGTCGCGGGCGGCGGGGGCGAGGGCGATGCCTGCACCGTGGGCGGCGCCTCAGGCCCGGTAACCGTGTCCGCTGGCCTCCCGGCCGGCTGTGGCTTGAAGAATCGTTCTCCTGCGACGTATCCGACGACCAGCGAGATGATGAACAGCCCGATGAGTGTGACGGTGATCAGCAAGGTGTTCTGGCGCACAAACAGCCACTTTCGGCAGGGGTCGATGAACTCCTCTGGTGGGGTTTACGCCAGGTCTCCCAGATACCCGCGCAGCAGGCGATCTCGCGCCCGCAACTCCTGATCCCGACGGCGCTCCTCTTCCACCACCACCGCCGGCGCCCGAGCGATGAACTCTTGATCGTCGAGTCGGTGCCGTACGCGTTCCATGTTGGCTCGGACCGTCTGCAGTTCGCCCTCCAGGCGCTTGCGCGCGCGCGGACGGTCGGCATCGGAGACGGCCACGAGCAGGCCGACGCCGTCGGCAACCGTGCCGATCGTGCCGGGCATCGGGGCGCCGTCGCCGGCGATCGTCACCCCGGTCGCCCGCGCGAGCGTCGCAATGTAGTCGCGGTGCGACTCCAGCAGCGCGCGGGTTTCGGGTTGCGCGCGCAGCGTCGGCGCGAGCGGCGCAGACGGCGCCAGGCCGAGGTCGGCCCGGATGGATCGAATGGCTCGGACGACCGCCATCAACGTCCCGACACGCGCCTCCGCGTCGGGGTCGACGGCGAGCACGCGCGCATCAGGCCACGGCGCGATAACGATGCTCTCGCCTACATGCGGCAGGTTCTGCCAGATCTCTTCGGTGATGTGCGGCATGATCGGGTGCAGCAGCCGCAGTGTCCCTTCGAGCACGGTCCACAGCGTGTACTGGACCGCGCGCTGCCGGGTAGGATCCGGGGCCGGCCGATAGAGATCCACCTTCACGAGTTCGAGGTACCAGTCGCAATATTCCGACCAGATGAAGTCATAGAGGGCGTGCGCCGCCTTGTCGAACTCGAACGCTTCCAGCGACTCGGTCACCTCGCCTGCGAGCCGAGCGTACCGGCTGAGGATCCAGCGGTCGATCAGGCTGAGCATTCCCGCCTCCGGCGTTGCCCCCGGCGAAAAATTCTTGAGGTGCATCCGTACAAAGCGCGCAGCATTCCAGATCTGGTTGTTAAAGTTGCGCACATCTTCCAGCATCTTCTCGCCGAAGCGCAAATCCTGCTGGCCTTGCGAGCAGCGCAGGGTCAGGGCAAAACGCAGCGCGTCGGCACCGTACCCTTGCTCGACGTAGTCGAGTGGGTCGAGCCCGGTGCCCAGCGACTTGCTCATGCGCCTGCCCTCGATGTTCAACACCGTGGGGTTGATGTACACGTCGGTAAAGGGGATGTCGCCCATGAACTCCAGGCCGAACATGATCATGCGCGCGACCCAGAGGAAGATGATGTCCCGGCCCGTGGCCAGCACGCTGGTGGGATAGAAGTACGCG
>JBGPNN010000007.1:0-30370 GCA_041487495.1 bacterium | reverse complement strand
CCGGTCTGCGCGACCTGGGTACGCACCGGCTCAAAGACCTGACGACCCCTGAGCGCATCTGCCAGGTCGTGCACGCCGATCTGCCGTGGGACTTCCCGCCGCTGCGGTCGCTGGACAGCCTGCCGAACAACCTCCCGCGGCAGCTGACGAGCTTCGTCGGACGCGAACGCGAGATGGCCGAGGTCGGACACCTCGTGACCGCCTCGCGCCTGGTGACGCTGACCGGGTCAGGCGGGTGCGGCAAAACCCGCCTGGCGCTCCAGACCGGGGCCGATATGGTCGATGGCATCCGGGACGGCGTCTGGCTCGTCGAGCTGGCGGCGCTCTCCGATCCCGCGTTGGTCCCCCAGGCCGTGGCGACGGCCTTGCACGTGCGCGAGCAACCCGGCCGGCCGCTCGCTGCGGCGCTGGCGGATTACCTGCGGGACCGCGACCTGGTCCTCATCCTGGACAACTGCGAGCATCTCGTGGGCGCCTGTGCGCACCTGGCCGACGACCTGCTGCGCACGTGCCCAGGCCTCCGGCTTCTCGCGACCAGCCAGGAACCGCTGCGCGTCGCGGGCGAAGTCACCTGGCAGGTGCCTCCGCTGGTCTTGCCCGATCGGAAGCGTCTCCCCCCGCTTGAACGCCTGACCCAGAACGAAGCGGTCCGGCTGTTCGCGGAACGCGCGGCCGCGGCGCTACCCGGGTTCGCGCTCACCGAGGGCAACGCGCGCTGGATCGTGGATATCTGCCACCGACTGGACGGCCTGCCGCTCGCGATCGAACTGGCCGCGGCGCGGGTCAGAGTCCTGACGGTAGAGCAGATCGCCGCCCGGCTGGACGACCGCTTCCGCCTGCTGACCGGTGGCGGCCGCACGACCCTCCCCAGGCACCAGACCCTCCGCGCCACGATGGACTGGAGCTACGAACTGCTGCCCGACCCGGAGCGCACGCTGCTGCGGCGGTTGTCGGTCTTCGCCGGGGGGTTCACGTTGGAGGCCGCGGAGACGGTGTGCGCGGGAGACGGGATGGCGAGCGCGGATATTCTGAACTTCCTCTCGACGCTAATCGATCGGTCAATGGTAACCCTCGACGCGCGCGGCACCGACACCCGCTACGGCCTGCTTGAAACGGTCCGCCAGTACGCGCGGGAGAAACTCGTCGAAACCGGTCAGGAAACCGCGGTCCGGCAGCAGCACCTCGACTGGTTCCTCTCGCTTGCTGAACGCTCCGAGGCCGCGCGTGGCGGACCACAGGAAGCCTCTCTAGACCGGCTAGAAACGGAGCATGATAATCTTCGAGCGGCGCTGGAACATGCCTTGCGCGGCGGTGCCCCGGCGGCTGGCATCCAACTGGCCGGTGCCCTGAGGATGTTCTGGCTTGTACGCGGCTACTGGACCGAGGGGCGTCATTGGTTGGAGGCCCTGCTGGCCGGCAGCCGCGACATTTCGGAGGCACTGCGCGCGAAGGCCCTAAATGCCGCGGCCACGCTCGCACAGTATCAGGGCGACTACGATCGCGCCCGGATCTTGAGCGAAGAGAGCCTGGCCATTCAGAGGGCGCTCGGTGACGCGGCCGGGACGGCACGATCCCTCAACGTCCTGGGCAACGTCCGCTACGAGCAGGGCGACTATCGCGCGGCGCGCAAGCTGCACGAAGAAAGTCTGGAGTACGCGCGCCGGGCCGGAGACGTGGCGGGCGCCGCCGCTTCACTGGCCAATCTGGCCGTCCTCGCTGACCACGAAGGCGATCATACCCGGGCCACGACGTTCGCAGCCGAGGGTTTGGCGGCCTTCCGCAGCGCCGGGGACAAGCGCGGCGCCGCCTACGTCCTCAATATCCTCGGGATGATGGCCAGCGACAGGGGCGATTACGGCACCGCCCGCGCGCACGTCGAGGAGGGCCTGGGGGTCCGCCGCGAACTCGGCGACCGACGGGGCACCGCGAGTTCGCTGGACAGCCTGGGCCTGATCGCGCGCCAGCAGGGTGACTATCCGGCGGCGCAGGCGTTCTACGAGGAGAGTCTCGCGACCCGCCGCGAACTTGGCGATCGGCACGGCATTGCCGCCGCGCTGCGGAATCTGGGGCTGGTCGCGTGGCACCAGGGCACGCCTGACAAAGCGACGATCCTGCTGCGTGAGAGTCTGGTGATGCGGAACGCCCTCGGGAACCAGTCTGGCATCGCCGACTGCCTTGAAGGACTCGCGCAGGTATCTCTGGATGCCGGTCGCACCGCCCGCCTGTTTGCCGCCGCCGGCGCGCTGCGCGAAGTCATCGGCGCGCCGATTCCCGCCTCCCGACGATCCGAGTACGACAGCCGCCTTGCAGTCACCCGGACCGGGCTCGGCGCGGCAGCGTATCAGACTGCATGGGACGAGGGAAGAACGATGACGTCGGAACAGGCCGTCCGGTTCGCCCTCAGCGACCGGACGGAACCCGCCGGAATCCCTTCCGCTTAGGCCCCGTACCCCTCCACGTGACAGTGCCGGCCGATCACAGTAAAAGCCTTCTTCAGTTCCTCTTCGTTGCGAGCGGTCACGTGGATCAGGAGGTCGTACGGATGGTCGACTTGACCCGCGACTTTACCCTTCATCGTCGACGTTGGCGACAGTACAGGCCGAGGCTTGGGGTACAAACGCCAGATCGGCAGGATACGGGTGATGGCGGCTGCTCTCGGCCATCCCCTCAGACTGGGCGTATTGCGGACCTGCTGAATCTTTCTTAGAGGAAGCACCAAGTCCACCGCGTCCTTCTCAGGTTCGAAATCAACGCGGAACAGGGCAAAACCTTCAACCATCTCAATCCCCCCTCCAGCGCGTGTTGTGTCGCCATAGTGCCGAGCGCCTACCCGCGGCATAGCGGGTACAAAGAATGTGATCGGGAAACCCTTCTGCGAGAGGTTCTCCGGGAAAACTCCTCTCTAACTCGCCGGCGCGGGGCCGCGTCTCAGGTCCCGCCGGGCGCGGGGTTCTTGATCCCGATGCCGTTGATCACTGCCCCGGCCGCAAGCAGCGCCACGCTCATCAACATCGCCAGACGAAATGCATCGGTGGAGGCCGCGCGGGCCGCCGCCACCTGATCGGGGGGTACCCCTTGGGCCGGCCGGTTCAGCGGGGCGATCTTCGCCCGGACGGCCGACGACGACACGTCGAGGCCCGGCACCCGCTGCGCCAACCCGGCGTAAAACGTCGAGGTAATCGCGACGAACACCACGGCCCCCGCAAGTTGCGGCCCAATGCGGGAGATCGCGTTGTTGATAGCGGACCCGACGCCCGCGTGGCGCACCGGGACAGCCGTCATCAGGCAGGTCGTCAGCGGCGCCACCATGATCGTCAGGCCGATGCCGAAGAGCACCAGACCCGGCAGGAAGTGCCGCAGGTAATCCACAGGGGGGATGTACGACGCCGCCACGCCGGGCTCAATGATCCAGGGATGGCTCGACGGTGGGATGCGCGCGATCCACAAGATGCCGAGCGCCATGATCGCCGGCCCGGCGGCCATGAACCACCGCGGCCCGAAGCGCTTGGACAACGCCCCCACCCGAGAGGAGAACAACACCAGGAGGAGTGTGCTCGGATTCGTCGCCAACCCCGCGGCGGCAGCAGAGTACCCCAGGGTGCCTTGCATGAACAGGATCAGATAGTACAGGGCGATGTAGAGGGAACCGTAGATGACAAACGTCGACAGGTTGGTCACGGTGAAGTTCCGCGACGCAAAAAGCTCCATCGGGACCAGGGGGTGCGCCTTCCGTTTCATCAGTATCGGGAATCCAACGGCCGCGAGGGCCCCGACGCCGAGCGCGACGAACGCCAGAGGATCCTGCCAGTTCCGCTGTTGACCGTAGATCGGTCCAAACGTGAGCCCCCCGACGGCCAGAGCACACAGCAACGCCCCGGTCCAGTCGAAGTGTGCCGAGGCCTGTTCGTCTCGGCTCTCCGCGATGTGCCGCAGGGTGGCCCACAACGCCAGTGCGACCAGCGGCGCGTTGATCAGGAACGCCATGCGCCACGAGATCGTATCCACGAGGATGCCGCCGATCACCGGGCCAAGGATCGTTGTCGCGCCGGAGGCCCCCGCCCACACGCCGAAGGCCCGGCCTAGTTCTTCACCCTCGAACGTGGCCGTGATGAGCGATAGTGATCCCGGGACGAGCAGCGCGCCGGCCGCGCCTTGAAGGATGCGAAACAGCACGAGGAGTTCCATCGTCGGCGCCAGCCCGCAGAGCACCGACGTCGCGCCAAACCCCACGAGGCCGAGCGCGAACATCCGCCGCCGGCCGTAGAAGTCGTTGAGCGCGCCGGCCAGGATCAGCAGCGCGCTGAGTGTCAGCAGGTAACCGACGTAGACGTACGACTGCCCTTCGAGGACGCCAAACATGCGGGTGGGTAAGACCTCGCCAATCCGGGGCAGGGCGACGTTGACGACGGTGCTGTCGAGAAAAACAATACCCGACCCCAGGATCGCGGCAAAGAGCGTCCAGCGCTTGTTCCCCATTGTGCTCCTCGACGCCATGCTTCGGGCACAAGCCTCAGATGGCCTGCCCGTACGTCAGCACCCGCCACAGCCATTCCATGGGGCCATGAGCAAACCGGCGCATCCACCACCCGCTCAGCACGACCTGCACGACGTAGATGACGACCGCCAGCAGCAGCCCTCCTGCGAGGCCGATCCGCGCATAGTAGCCCAGACCGTAACTGTAGAACGCGGTGGTGCAGATCACCGACTGCAGCAGATAGTTGGTCAGAGCCATCCGGCCCACCGGCGCCAACGGGGCCAACCGGCGCCTCCAGGACTCCCGCTGCACCAGCAACGCGATCGACGCCACATAGCCGAGCATGAGCAGCGGTGCACCCAGGACGTGGGCCATCCCGCTGATCACGTCCAGCGGAGAGGGCGTCTCACCGGTCAGGTCACGACCCAACACGTAGACGAGGTTGCCGGCCCCGCCGATGACAAGCCCCCAGAAGGCCGTCTTCTTCAAGAGCAGCCTCGACGCGCCCAGATCCTGGAAGACACCGCGGCGCCCGGCCCAGAGACCCAGCAGGAACATGGCGAACACTGTCGGGAGCGAAGAGAGGCCCACCAGGTAGAGCACCTT
The DNA here is from genome assembly GCA_041487495.1 of bacterium. Lineage (GTDB taxonomy): Bacteria > Sysuimicrobiota > Sysuimicrobiia > Sysuimicrobiales > Humicultoraceae > JBGPNN01. The sequence goes on along the minus strand of JBGPNN010000007.1, from coordinate 25,290 downwards.
CACGTCGCGGAGTCGCTGCGCGAAGATGTGTCCGAATGTTCCGTGCCCATAGATCTGGATCGCCCGCGCAACGCCGGCAACATCTTCCGACCACTGGGCCAATGCGATCCCGCTCACAAGCCACTCAAGCAGCGCCGCAACGAGCCAGCAGGTGATGGTCCCGATCATCAGCGTCTTCAGCCGGCGATGCCGGAACAAGAGCAACGGGAACCCGAGGATCGCGTAGGTCACCAGGATATCGCCGTACCAGACCAGCAGCGCGTGGGTGAGCCCGATCAGCAGCAGGACAAGGAGCCTCCGCGCATAGAGGCGGGCAATCGGCGCGCCCCTGGCCTCGGCGCGCCCCATCTGGATGGCGAGCCCAAAGCCGAAGAGAAACGAGAACAGCGTGTAGAACTTACCTTCGGCGAACAGGCGGATGAACGCGCCGGCCAGTCGGTCAAACACGCCGGTCGAGTCGGCCCACCCCAGTCGCGACAGGTCCAGCGGCCAGGCATAGCTATCCATGTTGACGATCAGGATGCCCAACACGGCGACGCCGCGCAGGATATCGATTACGAGGAGACGCTCGCCGGGATCGATGGGACCCAGAGACGGCTTCATGGGCTGCTCCCATAGGATTATCCGGTATGGTAACATAGGGAACAATATGCGCGATCAATACGGTCGGCCGCTCACCGATCTCCGGGTGTCGCTCACGGATCGGTGCAACCTTCGCTGCGTCTATTGCATGCCGGAGGATGGCATTGCGTTCCGTCCGCCGGCCGAGTTGATGCAGGACGATGAACTGGTCCTGTTGGTCGAAATCGCGGCCGAACTCGGGGTGGAGAAGATCCGCCTGACCGGTGGCGAGCCCACGGTCCGACCGGGTGTCGTCGACCTGGTGCGCCGTATTGCGGTCATCCCCGGCATCAAGGACATCGCGCTCACGACGAACGCCCTCCTCCTGGAGATGCTGGCGCGCCCGCTGGCCGACGCCGGCCTGACGCGCGTGAACGTCAGCCTGGACACCCTCGACCCGGAGAAGTTCCGCCGCATCACCCGCGGCGGGCACGTCGACCGCGTGATAGCGGGCATCGCGGCCGCGGAAGCGGCCGGTCTGCGTCCCGTGAAGCTCAACGCGGTCGTCGTGCGGGGCTTCAATGAGGACGACGTCGTGCCGCTCGCGGCGCTGACGCTCGACCGCCCGTGGGATGTCCGGTTCATCGAGGTTATGCCGTTCGGCACCGTAGCCGACGTCGCCGACGCCGGGATCGTCACAAGCGAAGAGACCATGCGGAAGATTGAGGCCGCGCTGGGGCCCCTCGACCCCGTCGATCTCTCGGGCGAGAGCCCAGCGCGCACCTACCGCCTGCGCGGCGCCACGGGCAACCTGGGCTTCATCAGTCCGGTCAGCGAGCCGTTCTGCGCGAAGTGCGGACGAATCCGGCTGACCTCCGATGGCCGCCTGCGGCTCTGCCTCTTGCGCGATGACGAAGCGGATCTGCTCGGGCCACTGCGTGCCGGGGCCTCTCGGGACGAGATGAAGGCACGGTTCGAAGCGGCGGCCTACCGCCGGCCGTTCGGCCACGCGCTGGCGGAGAAGCTCTATCCCAAAGAACGGGTGATGATTCAGATCGGCGGGTAGGCCGAGACCGCCTCAGTCGTTCTCGGGATCGTAGATCTCTTCTTCCTCTGGTTGGAACACCGCGTGACAGCGAGGGCAGGTGGCGCCCTCTTCGTCCACCATCTCGACACGCAGAAACATCAGTTTACAGGACGGGCAAATTAGCCGGAGCACGGTAGCAGGACCGGGTCGAAACGGTGCGTCGAAAAGATCTTACGCGTCTTCGCCTTCGAGGTTCCGTTCGAGTTTGCGCTTCACGCGCTGCAACGCGTTGTCGATCGACTTGACGTGCCGGTTCAACTCGTTCGCCATCTCCTGGTAGGACTTGCCTTCCAGGTAGGCGGTCAGGACCTTGCACTCGAGTTCGCTGAGGTTCTTGCGGATGCGCTCGCGCATCGTCGCCGAGGCTTCCTGGTTGATGACCAGTTCCTCGGGATCGCTGACCTTCATGCTGCTGATCACGTCGAGCAGCGTCCGGTCAGAATCCTCGTCGTAGATCGGCTTGTTGAGCGAGATGTACGAGTTGAGCGGGATGTGTTTCTGCCGCGTCGCGGTCTTGATCGCTGTAATGATCTGGCGGGTGATACAGAGTTCGGCGAAAGCCCTGAACGAGGAGAGTTTGTCGCGGCGGAAGTCGCGAATCGCCTTGTAGAGACCGATCATCCCTTCTTGGATGATGTCTTCGCGATCCGCGCCGATCAGGAAGTATGCTTTCGCCTTGACGCGGACGAAGTTGCGATACTTAGTGATCAGGAACTCGGCGGCGCGATCGTCCCCGCCCTTGGCATGATCAACGAGCTCTTCGTCAACTAACTCCTGATACCCAACCCCTTCTCGCCGCGCCAGCGCCACCGGCTATCCCCTCCGGCCATGCAGGGAATGACTGACTTGGTTCTTCTGCCTGGTGCGGGCTCGTGTATGCATCACGTCAGGTTACGTTCATTATATGGACCGTTCCACTAGGCGTCAAGGCGCGTTCGCGTGGTGAGGCGCCGCGAGAGGTACAGCGGCGCCTCACGGTGGGCTCCCCACGCCCCGCATCTGCCGGCGCACTTCGAACAACACCAGCGCAGCCGCCACAGAAACGTTCAGCGAGGTCGTGGCACCGTACATCGGGATGCGTACCAAACGGTCACAGCGCTCGCGGACCAGGCGCGAGAGGCCGCGGCCCTCACCGCCGACGACGAGCGCAACCGGCGGCGTCAGTTCACCCTCGTAAATGGATTGGGGGGCCGTGGCATCGGCGCCGATCACCCACACCCCCTCCCGCTTAAGAGACTCGATTGCCTGGGCGATATTGGCCACCTGCGCCACGCGCACATACTCGATCGCGCCCGCGGACGCCGCCACAACCGCCGGTGTAAGACCAGCGGCGCGCCGGCGTGGGATGACCACGCCGTGCACACCGGCGGCCTCGGCGGACCGAAGGATCGCGCCCAGATTGCCGGGGTCTTCCACGCCATCCAGCAGGAGCAGGAACGGGGATTGCTCGCGATCGCGCGCGGAGGCCAGCAGATCGGCAAGCTCGACCGTCTCATGCGCGGCCGCGTAGGCGATGACCCCTTGCGGCGTCCGCGTCCGCGCCAGACGGTCGACCACAACGGGCTCCACTTCCTGGACGGGCACGCCGCGGCGCCGGGCCTCGCTGATGAGGTCATGCAGCGAACCGCCTGCCGTGCCCTTCGCCACGACCAGCTTGCGCAGCGGCCGGCCGGCACGCAGGGCTTCGAGCACCGGGTGTCGGCCTTCGATCTGCGCGTCGTCCCGATTCAGGCCCGGACGTCCCGCCGCGCCGCGACCCGCCATCGCGAGCCTCCAGGGAGGTCTTCTACGATTATGCCGAGCTCGGTCAGTTGACGGCGAATGTCGTCGGCGACATCGAAGCGCTTCTGCTGCCGTGCGCGGTCCCGACCCGCCACAAGGGCTGTCAGGATGCCGGCCGCATCACTCGCGGTTGCGCCGCCAGCGAAGAGTGCCGGGTCCCGGTCTCTGTGTCGTCCCAACAGCCGGCTCAGGGCTTCGGCCGCCTCCGCGGGAAGTCCGGGCTGGTCGATGCGGAACCCCAGCGCGCCGGTGAGACTCTTCAGGGTCTGCGTCATGGACGCCAGCCCGGCGGCGGTCTGCAGGTCACCCTGCAATGCCGCCGCCGCCGCCCGGTTGACTTCCCCGGCGAGCTCGAAAAGCGCCGCGACCGCCTGAGGTGTGTTGAAATCATCGTCCATCGCATGCTCGAACGTTTGGCGGGCCGTGACGGCCTGCCGGGCAGCCGGTCCTTCGGTGGCGCGGTTGGGGAATCGTTCCAGGGCGGATTCCGCGTTCGCCAACGCCGTGCGCAAGCGTTCGAGGCCCTTCTCAGCGCCTTCCACGGCCTCGTCCGTCCAGCGGAGCGGCGTACGATAGTGGGCCGACAGGATGAACAGGCGGACGACGTCTGAATCGAAGCGGGCCAGCGCATCGCGGATCGAGACGAAATTCCCGAGGTGGCGGTGCATCTCTTCACCGGTGGGCGGCTTCATCAACGCGTTGTGGATCCAGTAACGCGCGAAGGGCCGCTTGCCTGTGTACGCTTCCGTTTGCGCGATCTCGTTCTCATGATGCGGAAACCGCACGTCGTCCCCGCCGCCGTGCACGTCGAGTTGCTCGCCAAGAAATTGCATCGACATCGCGGAACACTCGATATGCCAGCCCGGCCGCCCGGGCCCCCACGGACTGTCCCACGCCGGTTCTCCGGCCTTCGATGCCTTCCACAGCGCGAAGTCCATGGGGTGTTCCTTGCGCTCATCGACTTCGACGCGCGCCCCAGCCTGCATCTGCTCCAGGGACCGCCCCGACAACTGGCCATATGGTGCAAACGAGAGCACGCGGAAGTACACATCACCGTCCACGACGTACGCGTGGCCCTTCGCGATCAACCCGCGAATGATCTCTTGCATCTTGGGGATGACCGCGGTCGCCCGCGGGTAATCGTGGGCGCGCTGGATGTTGAGGGCGTCCATCTCACGCAGAAACCGGTCGATGTATTCCTCGGAGATCTCGAAGATCGTGCGCCCTTCCTGCCGGGACCGCTCGACGATCCGGTCCTCGATGTCGGTAAAGTTCTGGACGTGGCGGACGCGGTAGCCCTTGTATTCGAGATACCGGCGGATGACATCGAAGGTGGTGTAGGAGAGCGCGTGCCCGACGTGGGCAGGCCCGTAGAGGTTCGGCCCACACACGTACATCCGGACCTCACCGGAGGCGATCGTCTCAAACGGTTCTTTCCGCTTCGTCAGGGAATTGTAGATCGCCAGACCCATCGGGGCACCTCGCCTGTCAAGTCTCGGGGCGCCTATCCCAGGCGCGCGATCGGGATGACGTCGAGCTCGGCGCAAACCTCCCAGTGCCGGCGGGGCCGCAGCGTCAGCGGATGCATCCGGCGGATGTAACGCAAGTCGAAGGCGCCGTGGTCGGTCACCACGCGGTGGTAGATGGCATCATGCTCACGCCGGGTCGCCACCATCCGTGTGATGAGATAGAATTCATTGTCCCGCCAAAACCCAACCAGCCGGGGCCGGAATGCCTGCGGCCGGTCGATTTCCACCACGATGGAATCTGCTCTCTCGGCCCGCTGAACGAAGAGCAGGTCCTGCGGCCGGGGCGCCGGCGCGGACCGGCGGGCTCCCCGCCACCCGCGGTTCGGCCGGTGCATGGCTAGTCCGTCCTCTCGAGCAGGGCGACGGCCTGCGCGGCGATGCCCTCGTGTCGACCGATCGCACCGAGGCCTTCCGCCGTCGTGGCCTTGATGCCCACCTGGCCCGGCGGGATACCCAGGGTCGACGCGATGCGATCGCGCATGGCCTCGACAAAGGGTGCGATCCGCGGCGCCTCAAGGTAGACGACGGCGTCCACGTTGCCCACCGCCCACCCCGACGCCCGCAGCCTACCGGCAATCTGGGCAAGCAGCGAAACGCTGTCGGCATCGCGGTAGGTCGGATCGCTGGGCGGAAAATGGTGCCCGATGTCGCGCATCCCGGCGGCGCCCAGCATGGCGTCCATGATCGCGTGGATGAGGACGTCGGCGTCGGAGTGCCCGGCCAGCCCGCGCGGGGACGGGATCCGCACACCGCCCAAGATGAGCGGGCGGTCGGGGACGAGGCGGTGGATGTCGTACCCAACCCCGACGCGCGCCGTCAGAGCAGGCCGCGGCGCGATGTGCCGCAGGACGAGCTCGTAGTCGGCCGGTGTCGTGATCTTTACATTCGCGGGGTCCCCGGGTACGACCACCACCGGCCGCCCAAGATGCTCTACCAGGCCGGCGTCATCGGTGACAGGGGCATCCGCCGGAACACGCTCGTGCGCCTGCCGCAGCAGGTCCGCCCGGAAGGCCTGCGGTGTCTGCACTGTATAGATGCCGTCGCGCGGCACCGTCCGGCGGATCTGCTCCTCTTGAACTTCCTTCAACGTGTCGGTCACGGGCAGACCGGCGGTGGCGGCACCATGCACCGCGGCCGCCTCCAGGACACGTTCGATCAACGCTGGTGTGACAAATGGCCGGGCACCATCGTGTACGACGATCCACTCGACCTTCGGCAGGGCTTCCAGACCCGCCGCCACCGACGCGCGCCGCGTGCGGCCCCCCGCGACGACCGCGGTCACCTTCGAAGGAACCAGGGCGCGTGCCATGTCGATGTGGGCGGCGCCCACAACCACCGCGATACTGCCCACACGATCACACGTCTCAAAAGCCGCCAGCGCTTCTTCTAGCATCGTCCGCCGGCCCAGCGGGAGCAAGGGCTTGGGCACAGGGCCCGGCAGGCGCGTGCCATCGCCTGCCGCTACCACGACGGCGCCGACACAGGTGGCCCGGCTCATGCGCCGATCCTTGTTATGGTGCGCCTCACCGCTTCTGGATGGTTGTCGATCCGGAGGGTTCGGTCGACTTGGGGCGCGCGAAGATCATCCGCCCGGCCGACGTCTGCAGCACACTGGTCACGATCACCTCAGACGTTTCGCCGATGAACCGCTTGCCGCCTTCAACCACGATCATCGTGCCGTCCTCGAGGTAGGCTACGCCCTGCCCGGCCTCCTTGCCATCCCGGATCACCTGCACCGAGAGTTCCTCGCCGGGCAGCACGGTGGGCCGAAGGGCCTGGGCCAGGTCGTTCACGTTGAGGACGCGAACCCCCTGGAGCTCGGCCACCTTGCTCAGGTTAAAGTCATTGGTGACGACCCAGGCTTGCAGTGTCTTCGCCTGCGCGACGAGTTGCCCGTCCACGTCAACACCCGGAGCCGCGTGGTCGTCGACGATCCGAACCGCGTCGAGCTCGCGCTGGAGCCGGTTCAGGATGTCGAGACCGCGCCGGCCGCGATTGCGCCGCAGGAGATCCGAGGAGTCGGCGATGCGCTGCAGTTCATTCAGCACCGAACGCGGCACCAGCAACGGCCCCTCCAGAAACCCACTCAGAACAATATCCGCCACCCGGCCGTCAATGATCGCACTGGTATCGAGCAGTTTGGGCGTCGCACCCGACGCCTGCGTGTCGCCTGATCCCGGGTGCCGGAGCAACATGCCCGTGACCTCTTCTCGCCGCTGCAACGCGATATGGAGGCCGAGATACCCGAAAACCAGACCTGCAATCAATCGGATGTAAGGCCCAATCAGCGGCAGCTGATCGAGCAGCGACCCGACGACGAAGGCCAGGACCAGACCAGCGGTCAATCCGAAACCACCGAGGAGCAGATCGTGCAACGAGAGCCCGGCAAGGCCGCGCAGCACCCACGCCATCGACGCCACGAACCCGCGCCCGGCAGACGGGCCTGCCAGGGTGCCGACAGCGCCACCGACGACGACGAAGGCCACATAGAGCAGGAACCCGGCAGCCTGGATAGCCGGCTTCCAGGTGATGGCCAACTCGACCGCCCCATAGCCAATCAGACCGCCGAGCAGGGCACCGACGCCCTTTAGAATCCGATCGCGCATCCCCTCACCCGTTGCGCGGGGTCATACAACCACCGTCGACCGAGCATCGTGCCTCCGGCCGCATCGACGGTGTGTGTCGAGTATAGCACAGGCCTTCAAACGCGGTGAAGGCGCGTCACGGTGGGGGATTCACGATTTGACAGGGTCGCAACTCGGTCTCTATAATGACATTCGTCTTCTGACACACGCCAACGTCCTTGCGCGCGGTGAGGTGAGCATCGGGCATGGCTGAGATACGACAAGACACGTTCCAGGACACCGTGAATCACTACCTGATCCGCCACCGTAGCATCCTCGACGTTCAGAGTAAGCTCTCCGAAGCGGCAGCCCGCGTGAACCGAGCGATCGCCAAGTCCGTGACGACCTGTGGGTGCATCACCGTGGACGCCAGCCGCCAGCGCTTTCCGGCGGAACTCAGTCTGGCTGAAGTGCGCGACCTCATGCAGACTCACATCAACGGTACCCTGTGTGGAAAGTGTCGCGAGGTGCTCGAAACAGAGATCGGCTCGGCGCTCTTCTACCTGGCGGCGGCCGCCGGCCTGCTGGGGCTGGATCTGGAAGCCGTGCTCAGCAAGGAGCACGGCCGCGTGGCCACGCTGGGTGTGTTTCATCTTACGTAGAACCTAACGAACGCCCTCCTACTACACAAGCGCTCTCAGCGCAGCCGTGAGATCCGGAACCGGCACCAACTCCAACCCCGCAGGCCCCTCAATGTTTGCAGCGCGGGGCACGACCGCCCGGACGAATCCTAACCGCGCCGCTTCCGCCAGCCGTTTGCCTAACTGAGGCACCGCCCGTACCTCGCCGGCGAGACCTACTTCGCCAATCACGACCGTGTGCGGATCGACCGGCCGGTCGCGCAGGCTACTGGCCACCGCCGCCGCGATCCCCAAATCGACGGCTGGCTCTTCCACGCTGATGCCACCGGCGATGCTCACGTAGGCGTCCTGCGCCGCCAGATGGAGGCCCGCGCGCCGCTCCAGGACCGCCAGGAGCAGCAGCACCCGGTTGTAGTCCACCCCTGAGGCGGTACGCCGGGGCATGCCGAAGTGCGTCGGGCTGACCAGCGCCTGGACCTCGACCAGCAGCGGCCGTGATCCCTCGATGGCGCAGACCACGGTTGAACCTGGCGCCGCCTGCGGCCGCTCGGAGAGGAACGCCGCCGACGGGTTGGGGACCTCGATCAACCCGCTTCCTGCCATCTCGAAGACGCCGATCTCGTTCGTCGACCCGAAGCGGTTCTTGGTCGCGCGCAGGATCCGGTACGCGTGGTGCCTATCGCCCTCGAAATAGAGCACGGTATCGACCAAATGCTCCAGCACCCGCGGTCCCGCGAGGGCCCCCTCCTTCGTCACGTGCCCGACGATGAACGTTGCGACGTCCTGCTCCTTGGCCAGCCGCACCAGCGCCGCCGCGCACTCGCGGACCTGCGCGACGCTGCCGGGAGCGGAAGCGACGTCACCCCGGAACACGGTTTGAATCGAGTCCACGACCAACGCCGCCGGCCGCTGCCTCGTGACGGTCTCGGTGATGACGTCGAGATCGTTTTCGGCGAGCAGGAGCAGTCCCGGCGCGGTGGCGCCCAACCGTTCGGCGCGCAGCTTCGTCTGGCGAACGGACTCCTCGGCGCTGACGTAGAGCACCCGCCCTCCGGTGGCGGCAAAGCGGTCGCTCACCTGCAGCAAAAGCGTGGAGTTGTGCACGATCAGGTCATTGGCTGTGAAGTTCGGCGCGCCGTCTATGGTCATGTCGTAGACGCGCGCCGAACCAGCGGGCCTGACGGAGCGAATCTCGTCCCAATAGATGTCTCCGCTCACTATTTTCGACAAGTATGGATGTGGAAAAGCTGTTACAAGCGCTTCGACCGTCCGACGAGTTAAGGGCCGGTCATGCCGGCGGTTCTTGATCTTTACGCCTGCCTGAGCGGAAATGCGCTTGTAGGGCACTTGTCGAGCCAATCCTTGTACATGCTCCCAGAACACTGGACCCGTGGGCACCGTGTCAAGATGGGTCGAAGCACCCTCTGGCGTCGCCATAGCCCCGATGCGTGCCCTTGCCTCCTCTCGGCCTAAGATTCCGATTTCAGCAAGAAATCGCTTGGCCGTGTGTATGCCAAGCATCTGAAGTTCATAAGCCTGGTAGGGCCGTCCGTCAACATCCAGATGCTTCGTCCGCAACTTCGCGATCAGACCGAAACGCAGGAGAAGGTGCTGCACATCCCGCGCAAGTCTGAGGCTAATGGTGCTGTAGGAAATTCCGGGGCCACTATGACGGTTGACGTACGCAGACCCGTCACAAGAAAATAGGATCCGCAGGAAAAGTGCAAGTTGCTCCCGCGGCAGGCGGAAGACGGGGTTTGGAACCGCTTTTTCCGCCGCCGAAGCATATCGCAACCCGACCGATTCCAGGAACCGGGCCATCGATGTCTTCATTTCAGCCCGCTCCCGCAGCGCAGATGCTGGTCCTGCGATCGGCGCCCCAGCCGCTCTAAAGAGCCGTTCAAACTCTGGCCCGCCGGGTACGGCGCCCCCTCTCTTCCAGATGTTGAGCAGGCCGTAACTGACACTTGCCTTCCTGGCCCACTCGGCCCAACTCATCCCCGCGCGCGCCTGCGCTTCGCGAAGCGCCGTGGCCACCTGCTTCCTGGCCTCGACTCTTCTATAGCGCGGTTGGACAAAGCGGATGTGTTTGGCTTTGCCGTGTTTCTTGGCGTAGACCCTCAGACTCAAGTCGAAGCGTCTGGCCATGTCGGCCAGGTCCGCCTCTATCTCGGGCAGTGCGGTCGTGACTCCACAAGCACTCTGAGCGGAACCGTCCGAGAGGAAGTAGGCAATCGCTTTGACCTCGTGCTCCGGCATCGAGTCACGCCCGAAGTATGGGAGCGCGCGCGGGGCAGCGATACGCGATCCGGCCGTAAGCTCCCCAACCGCTTTCCAGCCATCCGGCGTCAGAAGGGGATGATTAGATGTGCACCGCAGCATGCGTCCCAATCTCGTTTCCACCACCACAACGGGCCGCAGGCCCTGGTCGTGGAACGCGATGACTTGCGTTCGCCCGAGGCGATAACTAGACTCGTCGAGCGACAAGACAGGGCGATGAACATCTGCCCATTCCACGATTGGTAGAAAATCGCCGGAAACGGGATCCAGGACTCGCGCATCAGCGGTCAGACACTTGCCGATCCCGGGGTCCCCGCCGACGAGGACCACCGATCCTCGCACCATCCCTCCGCCCAGGACGCGATCGAACTCAGCCAGGCCCGTCGAGGCTCGTGTCTCCGCCGGAAGGACGACCGCGGCCACCGAGATCGGCTCAGCGGCTGTCGGGCGCCGGGATGCGGGCTTTGCCGCGCGCTCGACCTCCTCGACCAGGGTATTCCACTCCCCGCAGGAGGGGCAGCGGCCCAACCATTTGGCCGACGCATGTCCGCAGCTCTGGCAGACGTACTGCACGCGGGTACGATCCATCCATCCCTCCGTCTAGATCATCGGCCGCGGGCGCCAAAATAATCAGGACCCGGGCCCAACGGGGCCCGGGTCCCGCCCGCACTTCTGCGTCAGCTTACTCGGCGAGCGCAGGTTCCCGCTTGCGCTCGAACACGATCCCCTCGTCCCCAGCATCGACGACCACAGTGTCCCCGGCGTGGAACTGACCCCGCAGCAGTGCATCGCTTAGCGGGTCTTCGACCAGGCGCTGGATCGCACGGCGCAGCGGTCGGGCACCGAAGGTTGGGTCAAAGCCTTCCTTCGCCAGCACTTCCCGCGCGGCGTCGGTGACTTCCATGTCCATGTTCTGCCCGCGCAGCTCGCGGCGCACCCGCTCAACCAGGACCCCGACGATCTCCTTGATCTGCTCGGTCGTCAGCGGCCGGAACACGATCACTTCATCGAGTCGGTTCAGGAATTCGGGTCGGAAGGTCCGGCGCAGCTCCTCCATGACCTGCTCGCGCATCCGCTGGTACGCGCGCTCGCGATCGACCGACTCGTCATGGCCGGACGTGCGGAAACCCATGCCGATGTTCTTGTCGAGCTGCGGCGCCCCGACGTTGCTCGTCATGATAATGACGCTGTTCTTGAAGTCTACGGCGCGGCCCTGGGCATCCGTCAGGCGGCCGTCATCCAGGATCTGCAGCAGGACGTTGAAGATTTCAGGATGCGCCTTTTCGATCTCGTCGAAGAGCACCACGGCGAACGGCCGCCGGCGTACCGCCTCAGTCAGTTGCCCGCCTTCTTCGTAGCCCACATAACCGGGCGGCGATCCGACCAGGCGCGAAACGGTGTGCCGTTCGCTGTACTCGGACATGTCGATCCGGATGAGCGCGCCTTCGTCACCGAAGAGGAATTCGGCCAGGGCGCGCGCCAGCTCGGTCTTGCCCACACCGGTGGGTCCGAGGAAGATGAACGAGCCGATCGGCCGGCGCGGATCCTTCAGACCCGCGCGCGCACGCCGGACAGCCTTGGCCACTGCGCGGACCGCCTGTTCTTGCCCAATGATCCGCTCGTGGATCGTGTCTTCCATGCGCAGCAGCTTTTGCGTCTCTTCCTCGACGAGCCGGGTCACCGGGATCCCTGTCCAGGCGCTCACGATATCGGCGATATCCTCGCCGGTCACGCTGTTGAGGCTGCCCCGACCCTTGTCACGTTTGAAGGATCCCTCGAGCTCCTCGAGCTTCTGGCGCAGCACCCGCTCGCGGTCGCGCAGTTGCGCGGCTCGTTCGAAGTCCTGGGCCTTGCTCGCATCTTCTTTTTCGCGCTTGACGCGCTCGACGCGCTCCATCGCCTGGCGCACTTCCTGCGGGAGGAAGGACGCCTGGAGCCGGATTTTCGAGGAGGCCTCATCCATGAGGTCGATGGCTTTGTCCGGTAAGAACCGGTCGGAGATGTATTTCTCCGCCAGCGTCGCCGCGGCCACCAGTGCTTCATCGCTGATCGACACCCCGTGGTGGGCCTCGTAGCGATCGCGAAGCCCCCGCAGGATCTCGATCGTCTGCTCGACACTCGGCTCAGGTACCAGGATGGGCTGGAAGCGGCGTTCGAGCGCCGCATCACGCTCGACGTACTTGCGGTATTCATCGAGGGTCGTCGCGCCGATGCACTGCAGCTCGCCGCGGGCCAAGGCCGGCTTGAGGATGTTGCTGGCGTCGATGGCGCCTTCCGCGGCACCCGCGCCAACCAGCGTGTGGAGCTCGTCGACAAAGAGGATGACCTCACCCTGCGCCTTGCGGATCTCCTCCATCACTTTCTTCATGCGCTCTTCGAACTCGCCACGGTACTTGGTCCCGGCGACGAGGGCGGCCAGGTCGAGCTGGACCACGCGCTTGTGCCGCAGTACCTCGGGCACGTCGCCGCGCACGATCCGCTGCGCCAGCCCCTCGGTGATGGCGGTCTTGCCGACGCCGGGCTCGCCGATGAGCGCAGGGTTGTTCTTGGTTCGGCGGGACAACACCTGGATGACACGCTCGATCTCGCGCTCGCGGCCAATGACCGGATCGAGTTTGCTGTCGCGCGCGAGCTTCGTCAGATCGCGGCCAAACTCATCGAGTGTCGGGGTCTTGCTGGCCTGCTTGGTGTATGACGTCGTGCCTTCCTCACCAAGCAGGTAGACGACCTGGGCGCGTACGCGGTCCAGGTCGGCGCCCATGGCCTCGAGCACGCGGGCCGCCACGCCTTCGCCCTCACGGATCAGACCGAGGAGCAGGTGCTCGGTGCCGATATAGTTATGCCCTAGGCGCCGGGCTTCATCAAGCGCCAGTTCGAGCACCTTCTTGGCGCGCGGGGTAAAGGCCACTTCTTCGTGCGGCGCTCGCTCTCCGCGGCCGATCGCACCTTCGATCTCGGCCCGGACACGCTCCGGGCTGATATTCAGGCTCTCCAGAACCTTGCTCGCCACGCCCTCACCCTCGCGGATGATTCCCAGCAAGATATGCTCGGTGCCCACAGCGCTGTGATTAAGGCGCTTGGCTTCTTCCTGGGCTAGGATAATGACACGGCGAGCGCGCTCGGTGAACCGTTCAAACATCGCCACTGCACTCTCCTCTCTTGGAAGGGTGAGAGGAACCCCGCTTGTTGCACTCCACGAATTCTGCCTCTTCGCACCGCACTCCTGCTATTTCCATCTGCGGCCTCGGAAAACCCGCCGAGGCCCTTCACCTTCCTCTACGCCCAATGATACGGGCAAATTCCCGGAAGCGGGTCCCTTTTCGGGATCATCCCCGCATCCCAACATCTCATGTGCCCAACTGGAGCGACGGGCTGACTTAGGAAGTGATCTCGAGAATAGTATATTTGAGGGTCCCGGCGGGCACGCGGATCGTCACGGTTTCGCCCTTCTTCCGGCCGATCAAGGCATGGCCGACGGGCGATTCATTGCTGATGCGATCTTGCAGGGGATCGGCTTCGGCGGACCCGACGATCGTGTATGCGATTACGTCCCCCGCCGACACGTCCTTCACCCGTACGGTCGAACCAACTTCAACGATGTCCGAATTCCCCGCGTTGTTGTCGATCACGCGGGCGCTGCGCAGCATCCCCTCGATCTGCAGAATGCGGCCCTCGACGAACGCCTGGTCGTTCTTGGCGTCCTCATACTCGGCGTTTTCAGATAGATCACCGAATTCCTTGGCCTGCTTGATACGCTCGGCGATCTCCTTCCGGCGAGTACTCTTCAGGTGCTCCAGTTCTTCTTCAAGCTTGCGGAGACCATCCGGGGTGAGGATGGTCTCTTTCTCGACGTCGGCAATTTTTGGACTCTTGTTGTTTTTCATCGGGCAACCGGATCCTAGACCGTCCCCATGTCGTATTTGTCACACACAATTGATACCGACCGCCAAGCATACGCCTGGCGGTCGGAAGCGACTACCTGGAGTATAGATACGCCGTCCCTCGGCGTCAAGCAACACGCGCATCATGCCGGCGTGAGCTGCTCGATGCGCGGCCGCAAATTCATTCGTCGCATCCACTCGATGTAGTCTGACGGCGTGAGATCTTCGGGCCGCCGACCGGACGCCGCGACGACCACCGCTTCGATCACGTTGGTGCCGAACGACCGGCCCGTCATGTCGGGGGTCACCGTGATCAAGCGCGAAAGCCGCCGCTGCCGCAGCGCTTCGACCTGGGCCGCTGTCACGGTGTTGGTGAGAATGGTCTTCCCCCCAAGATCGTCAGGCATGTTCCGCTGGATAAGATGAAAGTCACCCGCTATGACATCTGCCCATCTGTACGCTCGGCCAAACCTCGGCGTGACGGTTTCTTGTTTCTTTCCGGTCGGATACAGCCACGTAAACGGTCCACGTGTCAAGATCGGCAGCAAAATTGCCGCCAAGATCTTGACGGTCGTCAGACCGCGCAGCGCAATCGGGATACCCAGACCGAACATCAGGTCGCCGAAGACTACGTCGGCGCCGGCCTGCGTAAACGCCTCGGCCATGCCGTATCGGTCGACGGAGGCGACCAGAAGGACCCGCTTGCCGCGAAAGTCGAGGCCGATTTCTTCACGCAAACCGGTGAGAATGAGGTACCGCTCCCACGACTGCTTGATCCCGCCGCCGTCGACCACTGGGGTACGCATCCCGGCGACGGCTCGGACGGCATCGCGGATGTAATACTTGTGGTTCCCCGCGATCAACGCGAGGTTGATCCCACCCAGCCCAATCGCGTCGACCTTGCCATCGAGCTCGCGCAAGCGGCGGCACCACAGCGGGTAGTCGCCATCGGTGCCGATGCGCTCGATGATGAAGCGCTGACCGGCCAGCTCCGTCTCGACCCGATGATTACCTCGGCTCGACCCGAGGCTCACGCTCACCACGCGACGTGGACGATCCATGTCGTGCAGGTGGTTAGACGTCGCCTGGAGTGCTCCTGCCGCTGCCGGGCACCACATCTCCGGCGACGATCGCCCGCACCGTCCCCTCTGGCGTGCGCAGCCGCAAGGCGCCGTCGCCGTCGACCCCTTCCGCGATCCCCTCAAGATCGCCCGTGGCGCCGTGAATGCGCACGCGCCGGCCGCGGATGGCATCACGGGCCGACCACGCTCCGAGGATCTGCGCCGCCGCGGTCTCCGCGGGGTTCCGCCACAGCGCATGCCAGAAGGCGCAGCGTTCGAGCAGCGCGTCTAGCAGGGGCTCGAGGGGAATCGCACGGCCGGTCAGCGCGTGCAGTGACCCGGCGCGCTCACGCCCCTCCACGGGAAACTGGGCGGCGGTCACGGTCGCGTTGATGCCGATGCCGGCGATGACGGCGTCGGGCAAACCTTCCAGAAGAACACCGGCGACCTTGCTTCCGGCGACAAGCACGTCATTGGGCCAGTGGATCGCGGCCGAGACCCCAGTCGCCTGCTCGATGGCCTCGGCGGCCGCCACCGCGATCGCCAGGCTCAACCGCCCTCCACCCGCGTGTGCGCCCGGACGCAGGACGAGCGAACACCACAGCCCGCCCTCGGGTGACGTCCATGGCCGCCCCTGGCGTCCCCGTCCCCGCGCCTGCGTCTGAGCGACGACCACGGTGCCGTCGGGCAGGCCGGCAGCGGCGAGCAGCCGGGCCAGATCGTTGGTTGACTCACAGACCTCAACGCGGACGATCGGTTGCCCCCAGGCCACGAACGGCTTCACCGCGCCCACTAGAGCGCACCGACAACGAGGCGTCCGCGCTTGATCACCTGGTGCACGATCGCCCCGCCGAGTGACATGGCAATCTCTCGGTGATCCGCAATATCCAGCACGACCAGGTCCGCCGCCTTCCCCGGTTCGAGGCTCCCGATCTCCTCGGCGACCCCAATGGCCCACGCCGCATTGATTGTTGCGGCGGCGATGGCTTCGGCCGGCACCAGTCTCATCCCCACGCAGGCCAATGAGATGACCGCCGGCATCGACCACATCGGCGACGACCCCGGATTGTAGTCGGATGCCAGTGCAACCGGCACACCCAGGTCGATCATACGGCGGGCCTGCGCAAACGGCAGGCCCAGAAAATAGGCCGTCCCCGGGAGCAGCACCGCCATGGTGCCGGCGTGGACCATGGCGGCGAGGCCGGCCTCCGACGCGTGCAGCAGGTGATCCGCGGAGATCGCGCCGACGTCGGCCGCCAGGCGCGCGCCACCGGTATCCGCAAACTCGTCCGCATGCAGTTTGGGAGTGAACCCCAGCTCGCTCCCCGCCTCGAGGACGGCGCGGCCCTGCTCGATGCTGAACGCACCGACGTCGCAGAACGCGTCACAGAACTCCGCGAGATCCTCGTCGGCCACAGCCGGCAGGATCTCGTCGACCACCGCATCGATGTACCCGTCCGCGTTGCCCGCGAACTCGGGCGGCACCGCGTGCGCGGCCAGCACCGTCGGTATCAGATCGATATCGTGCTGCGCGGAGAGGCGGTGGATCACCCGGAGCTGCTTCAGTTCATCCTCAAGTGAGAGCCCGTATCCGCTCTTGGCTTCCGCGGTCGTGGTCCCAGTGCGCAGCAAATGATCGAGACGCGCCATCCCGAGCGCCACCAACAGCTCTTCGTTGGCCGCGCGTGTAGCCGCCACCGACTGCAGGATCCCGCCGCCGGCCGCGGCAATCTCGAGGTAGGTTGCCCCACGCAGGCGCATTTCAAACTCATCGACCCGGGTCCCGGCGAAGACCAGATGCGTGTGCGCGTCCACGAAACCCGGCAGGACAACCCGGCCGCGGGCGTCGACGACAGTAGCGTCGGGTCTGAGACGCACGGCGTCGCGCACGTCCTGTGTCGGCCCGACGGCGATGATTTGACCGTCGGCGGCGGCCACCGCGCCATCGCGCACGAGACCGATGTCCCGCAGCGCTACGCCCGTCCGGGGCCCGTCGGAGGACCCCTCAAGCGTCAGGAGTTCGGCCGCGTGTTCGACAAGCAGATCGGCGGACTCCATCCCCCCGCTATTCGATGAGACGTACTTCGAGGACCTGGGTCCGGTCGAACTCCCTCAGACGCAGATACGCGCGCGACACGTCGAGGACGGCGTCCAGCGGCACCAGCCCTACGATCTCGCTCTCGGCAATCGCCACCCCGAAGCGGTCGGCCTCCGCCTTGACCAGATCGAAGACCCGAGCCAGCGGGGTATGCGTCGCGTCCAACAGGTTGATCGATACCTGAGCCAGACCGGTTGCCGACGTGAGGCCCATCGCCTGCACATGTCTGAGGCCGCCGCTCGATTCACGGATTGCACGCGCCACGGCGCGAGCGACCCGCACGTCGTCGGTGCGAAGGTTGATATTGTAGGCGATCAGTGGCTTGCGCGCGCCAACAACCACGGCGCCGGCGCTTGGGTGCGGGCGCGGATCGCCAATATCTGGCGCCCAGTCGGCCTGGGTCATCTTGGCGGCCAGGCCTTCGAACTCGCCTTTCCGGATGTCGGGAAGGCGAACCCTGTGGGCGGCGGTGGCCGCTTCGGCGTAGAAGTAGACGGGAAGGTGCAACTCCGTCCAGAGCCTCTCGCCGACACGACGCGCCAGCGTCGTACATTCGTCCATGCTGGTCTGCCCGATCGGCACGAACGGGATGACGTCCACCGCGCCGATGCGGGGATGCTCGCCCTGATGCGTGCGGAGATCGATCAACTCGACGGCGCGGCGCGCGAGCGCCACCGCCGCGCGGGCCACCGCCTCCGGCTCGCCGGCGAATGTCATCACGCTGCGGTTGTGACTCTGATCCGACTGAACGTTGAGCAGCTTCACGCCTTGCACGTCCCGGACCGCGCCCGTCACGGCGTCGATCACGTCCGCCCGCCGGCCTTCGCTCACGTTCGGCACGCATTCCACAAGGCGACCCGGCACGACACCACCTCCAGCGCGCTCGCGCGATACGGAATGCCCGCTGGCTTATGACTTCCGCTTTGTCACCTTGCGGATCGGTCGCACGCCTTTCTTCGCGGTCCGCGCCCGGACCTGCGTCAGGCGTTCGAGCGCGTCTTCGGAACCCTTACGCTCGTTCTCCTCGATCCGGGAAAAATGGATGACCGATACCTCATCGTCCAAACCCACAGATCGACGATAGATCTTGGAGAGAAAGTCGATCAGTTCCTCGTGCCGGCGCAGTTGTGGGTGATCCCGTTCGATCTCGCGCGGGGTGACTTCCGCCAGGCGTTTTGTTTCGATGCGATCGATAATCGCGGTGAAGATCCTGTGACGGATCCCGAACCGCTGCCCAACGGTAACCCAGACAACCTGGCCCTCCTGATACTTGCCCTGTTTGTCACCGAGCCGGATCGTCGCGGTCTTCCGGCCCTGCCGGAGCGCATCGGCGAACAGCGTGGAGTAGAAGTTCAGGGCGTACATTCGAACCTCCCACCGAGGATCTCGATTAGCGTATCTATTACAACACAACCGGCCACTACATGAGTAGGCCGATCTCCGCTTCAACGGACTCGATCAGGCGGCCCTCACGCACGAGCAAGGCTGCGGCCGCGAGATCAGGGGCCAGGGGGCGATCATCCACAAGGGGTGTGATACGATCCCGCACGGCCTTCAGGGCCGCCGTGGTGCCGCGTCCAAGCCGCGCGCCCGTGTGGAACTCGAGCGCCTGCGCCGCGCAAAGCACTTCAATGCCAACGAGTTGTTCAACGTTGGTGACGATCTGCGCGGCCTTCCGTGCCGCCCCAGCCCCCATGCTCACGTGATCCTCCTGGTTGGCCGACGTCGGGATGCTGTCCACGCTCGCGGGATGGGCCAGGATCTTGTTTTCCGATGCCAGGGCCGCGGCCGTATACTGCGCGAGCATCAGGCCGGCATGGAGCCCGCTGTCCCGCGAAAGGAAGGCCGGAAGGCCGCTCAGCGCCGGGTTGACCAGCCGTTCGATCCGCCGCTCGACCATCGTCCCGAGTCCGGCCAGGGCGATCGACACGTAGTCGAGACCCAGGCTCACCGGCTGCCCGTGGAAGTTGCCGCCGGAGAGGACCAGGTCGTCGTCGGGAAAGAGCAGCGGGTTGTCCGTGGCCGCATTGATTTCCGTCTCCACGATCCCGGCCACGTGCGCGAGCGCGTCGCGAGCGGCCCCGTGAACTTGCGGCAGGCACCGCAGCGAGTACGCATCCTGGACACGATCCACGGCGTCGATCAGGTTGCTCCCCTCCGTCAGCCGCCGGATGTTGGCGGCGCTCGCCTGCTGGCCCGGGTGGGGCCTCGCCAGGTGTAGACGTGGGTGAAAGGCGGCCGACCGCCCGCGCAACGCCTCCAGCGTCATCGCACCGGCGATATCGGCCGTCAGGGCGACCCGCCGGGCGCGGTGCAGGACGAGGGCGCCATGGCCGGTCATCAACTGCGTACCGTTGACCAGCGACACCCCTTCTTTGGCCGCGAGACGCAGCGGCGCAAGCCCGGCCGCGGACAGTGCCGCCAATGCCGGCTGGCGACGCCCGTCGACCACAACCTCGCCCTCGCCGATCAGGGCCAGCGCCAGGTGCGCGAGCGGCGCCAGATCCCCGCTGGCACCCACCGACCCTTGCTCGGGCACGACCGGATGAATCGCGCAATTGAGACACGCCACCAGGAGATCGATCACCTCCGGCCGGACACCGGAGTACCCAAGAGCCAACCCGTGTGCACGCAGCAGCATCATCGCGCGAACCACATCGGTGGGCAGTGGACTGCCGACCCCGGCGGCGTGACTTCGGACGGTGTTGACCTGTAGGGCCGCAGCGTCACCCGGCGTGATCCGCACCGAGGCCAGCCTACCCACACCGGTCGTGATCGCATACACCGGGGCGCCGGCGGTCAGCAGGCGGTCCACCTGTGCCCGGGACGCCAGGACGGCGCGGTGTGCCTCAGAGGCGATCGAGACACGCGCACGCTGCGTAGCGACCGCGACGACTTCCGCGATGGTCAGCCTCGCGCCAATGTCGACGACCACGGGACCGGCCCGTCAGTCTTTCAGGCGCTCGTCGACAAATGTCATCGTCACTTTGTCTTGACCGCGGGCCGCCTCGGCGACCGCGAGGGTCTTGCCGTCCTTGACGAGCGTTGCTGTGATCTTGTCGTAGTCACGCAGGGGAGAGGGCGGTAGCAGGATCTGCTTGGTGGCAATGACGGCCTCGGCCTCCAGGAGCTCTCGCATTTGCGCTTTGGGTCTGTCTGGCTTGAACTGTGTCGATTCAAAGGTCACGGCGATCGTCTTCTTCTCCCGGTCGACCTTGACGTCTTTGACGGTATTGGCGCCGATGGCATTCTCGACCAGGTTCCGGGCCACGACCTCGGGGGCGGGCGGCTTGCGCCGATCGTCTTCGGCCCTGCGGTACCGCACATCCCAGGCGTACATGCCGGCGGTCAGGACCACCGCCACCGCGACATAGATCACGATAGGGAGCGCATTGATCCCTGTCTTGCGCGCGAGGCCTTTCGGACGCGTGCTGGCCAACCCTGCCACCTCCGTGAGCGAATCCGCAGGGATATTCCACCCAACCGGGTCACTCCCCTCCGGATCAGCCCGTCAGATAGTCTTCGTCAAGGGGCGCAGGAGCGGGACCGCGATGACGATGACCACCACATCGATCACGACTTCGACCAGCAGGCCGATCGAGAAGATCGTGACCGCGAGTTGATTCATCGGGAGCAGGCGGACAGCGAGGAAGGCCAGGATGTTCAACGCATGACCGACAATGACCGTCAGCGCCCCGAACACCACATTGCGGCGGCCAACCACACCGGCACTCAGCCCCATGATCGTGTGCGGAATCACGGCGGCCCACTCGAAGGCGTTCCCCGATGGACTCAGCGCGTTGACCAGGGTCCCAAGGAACCCGACCGAGGCGCCCGCTGCAGGCCCCAACAGGATCCCGGCAATCACGACAACGACCATGTTCAGGGCAATGATCGCCCCGGGCACCATCGGATTGGGAATGAAGCGGACCACCTGCCCGACCACGACGTACATCGCGGCCAGCACGGCTGCCTGCACCATCTGACGTGTCGACATCTGCGCCTCCCGTCAGCTACCGAACGGTAATCCGCCCCTCGACCCGGGCCGACACGCTGCCGGCACGGCGAAGATAGTCGATAAACACATCGCGCATATCCGCCTGCGTGTCCCGCCGCTGCCGGGCGGCCTTGAAGACGACATAGCCGTCGCCGCCGTCGGCCAGAAAGTCGTTGGTCGCCACCGAGTAGAGCCGGTCCGCATCCAAGGGCTGCCCGCCGACGCGCACCTCGACGACGCGCTGACCGGCCGCGCGTCCCCGCTCGAAGATGTATGACATTCCCGACACCTGGGGGAACCGCCCGCTCGCGTCCTCCACCTGGCTGACGCCGTTCTCGATCGCCTCGCGGAGTTGAGCCCCCGTGAGCTGAAGGGTCACGACGGTGTTGTCGAATGCGATCACGCGGAACACGTCGGCCAGCGAGATCGGTCCCTCGTTGATCGAGGCGCGGATGTTCCCGCCATTGGCGATCGCGACGTCGGACCTAGCGTACTCGCGCACCGCATCGGCGATGAGGTTGCCCAGGTTGGTCTCTCGGGAACGCACGTTCCCGCGCTCTCCATCGAGGAAGACCGCCGCCCGAGCAATCACCTCCGCGAACCGGGCCTGCAGCCGTCCCTGATAGTCCTTGACCACCGCGTCCACCTTGGCGTCAAGCGGCACCCGGCTGTTCACAGGGAGGTTGCGTGCCACGGCCCGGACGACCCGTCCGCCCTGGATCGTCAGGTCCAAGCGGCCCACCGTCTCGCCGAGCCGGTGCGTCTTGACAAAGATGGTCGGAGGATTGTCCATGGTCTCCGCGGGCCGCCCACCAATACCCGTGAGCATCCCGTCGAACCCATCGGTATGGCCCCCGACGATGACGTGAATCTCCGGCACCGCCCGCGCCAGCGCCAGGTCTTGAAACGTCGTCATGTGAGTGAGCGCGATGATCAGATCGACATTCCGGCCGAGCGCGTTGACCAGCCCACGCGCGCTGCCGATTGGATCGAAGTACTCCAGCTCGGCCACGATCTTCGGATCGATGATGTCGGCGAATGCCTCATCGAGTCCGCTGAAGATCAGCACGCGTAGACCGGCGATCTGCTTGATGACGAAGATTGGGGCCATCTCCCGTCCCCGCCCGCGCACCGAGGTGGAGATAATCGGGAACTTCGCCAGGCCTTGCAGGCGACGGAAGTGGTCGAGGCCGTAATCGAACTCGTGGTTGCCGGCCGCCATGGCATCGTAGCCCATCAGGTTCATCGCCAGAACGTCGGGTTCCCCGCGGAAGATCGTTGACATGGCCGTCCCCACGAGGATGTCGCCAGAATCCAGCAGCAGCACGTTGGACGCGTCCTGCCGGACCGCGGCGATCACCGACGCTCGTCCCGCCATCCCGCCCACGCCCTTCTCCGTCGGGGTGTCGAAGGGGAGCAGGCTGCCGTGATGTTCGCTGGTGTAGAGGAGAGTCAACCGGACCGGCTGGCCCTGCGCCGCGGCCGTCGCCGCCAGGGCCAGAACGACCACCAGGATGGCAAGAATTCGCCGCGCCGTACCTCCTCCGTTCATGCGCATGCTCCTCCTCTGGTCTTGGGCATCAGGGTGCAAACGTTAGCGACTCCGCGGTCGTCAGCGTGCCGCGGTAGAGGAACGCGATCTGCCGGAGCGCCGCCTGCATGTCAAAAGGGGTGAGCGCAGAGATGGCGTCGACAGGCACGACGACCCGGTACCCGCGCAGGGCCGCGCTGCCCGCCGTATGCAGGACGCAGATGTTCGCGACGGTGCCGCACACGACCACGTGCTGGACGCCGGCCAGACGCAGTTCGTGGTCCAGCGAGGTACCGAAAAAGCCATCGTAGCGCAGCTTCCGGATGCACCGGTCGCCGGTCGCCGGTTTGAGCGCGTCGACGATCTGCCACCCCCACGTGCCTTCCAACACATGTTCACCCCAGATCGGAAACTCGGGGTCGCCGGCCGCGTGCGAGTCCTGCGTGAAAAAGACGCGCGCCCCGGCCCGCCGGGTCTTGGCGGCGAGCCTCTGGATGACCGGCACCGTGGCCGCCGCGTCGGTCACGACGAGCGCGCCGCCGGGCGTGACGAAGTCGTTCTGCATATCGACCACGATCAGGGCCGTCGTCTTCGCGGGCACGCTGACAGATGGCTCGATGGCATAGGCGGGAACGTCAACGGTCTGCGCCATGGGACTCGTCCCTCACGGTGCGGATAATCCGGCCGGGATGATCTACGCGGGAAAAGATTCGCGCCAGGGGCCGCTGGCCCCTGGCGCGTGTGCACACGCTAGTGGTCTGCCTCGGGGTCTCTAGCCGGACGCTTCGGGCTTGGCTTGCAGTTGCGGCAGCGCTCCCTCGGGCCGCGCCCGCGGCTCGCCATCTCCGGCCGCCGGCTGCGCGGCCGGTTCCGGGGCCAACGCCTCGCCTGCGAAGAGCTTCTCGAGTTGTTCGGCTTCCAGGTTTTCGCGCTCCAGCAGCGCCTTCGCGATGCGCTCGAGGGCGTCGCGGTGCGCCAGGATGCCCCGGCGGGCCTGTTCGTAGCACTCGTCGATGATGCTGCGGATTTCCTTGTCGATCTCGTAGGCGATTTCTTCGCTGTAGTTGCGGCTTTCGACAAGATCGCGTCCCAGGAACACCGGGCCGTGACGCTTACCCAGCGACAGCGGGCCGAGTTTCTCGCTCATCCCGAACTCGGTGACCATCTTGCGGGCCAGCTCGGTCGCCTGCTCGAAGTCGTTCTGCGCCCCGGTGGTCACCTCGCCAAACACGATCTCTTCGGCGACACGACCGCCGAGCGCGACGGTGATCCGGGCCATGATCTCCTGGCGGGTGTACGTGTACTTGTCGTCCGGTGGCGCATACATGACATAGCCGAGCGCCATGCCACGCGGCAGGATCGTGACTTTGTGGGGCGGATCCGATCCGACGATCACTTTCGCCAGCATCGCGTGGCCGGCCTCGTGGTAGGCCGTCAGCTTCCGTTCCTTGGGCGTCAGGATCTTGCTGCGGCGCTGCGGGCCGGCAATAACGCGGTCGATCGCTTCGTCGAACTCCGGCCCGGTGATCTTCTTCTTGTTGCGGCGCGCGGCCAGCAATGCGGCCTCGTTCACCGTGTTGGCCAGGTCGGCGCCCGAGAATCCGGGGGTTCGCTTGGCGACCGCATCCAGGTTGACGTCTTCGGACAAGGGTTTGCCCTTGGCGTGGACCTCGAGGATGGCGCGCCGGCCCTTGGTGTCGGGGTTGTCGACGACAATGCGGCGGTCGAAGCGCCCCGGGCGCAGCAGCGCCGGGTCCAGAATGTCGGGTCGGTTGGTCGCCGCGATCACGATGATGCCGTTATTGGGGTCAAACCCGTCCATCTCGACGAGCAACTGGTTCAACGTCTGCTCGCGCTCGTCGTGGCCGCCACCGAGGCCGGCGCCGCGCTGGCGGCCGACGGCATCGATCTCGTCGATGAACACCAGACAGGGCGCGCTCTTTTTCGCCTGATCGAACAGATCGCGCACACGAGACGCGCCGACGCCTACGAACATCTCCACGAACTCCGACCCGGAGATCGAGAAGAATGGTACCCCAGCCTCGCCCGCAACCGCCTTCGCCAGCAACGTCTTGCCCGACCCCGGAGGACCGACGAGCAGAACGCCCCTTGGGATCTTCGCGCCCAACGCCTGGAACTTCTTTGGATACTTCAGGAACTCGATAACCTCTTGCAGTTCCTCTTTGGCCTCGTCGACGCCGGCGACGTCGGCGAATGTCACCTTAATCTTGTTGTCGGTATGCAGTCGCGCGCGACTCTTTCCAAACGACATGGCCTG
>JBGPNN010000006.1:0-30799 GCA_041487495.1 bacterium | reverse complement strand
TCTCATGGGGGTCTTCGACGAACGCATACTCGACGAGCAAGGCGTCCTTCCCGCCGACGCGCGCGGACTGCTCCGAGATGACACGGTACATCGCCAGCCGCTGCGAACGCGCCAGGGCCGCCTCCGTCGAGACCTGCGCGAGAGTTCGATCGGGGACGCGAGGCTCCCGCACGACGATCAGACGCGTCGGCACCGCGGCCCCCGACAGTGGGTCCTGGACCTCCAGCGCAGAGGTAGAACCTGGGACCGGGAACCATCCCGCCGGATACCGGAGGCGCAGGCCGCCCTGGGAATCCGCGAAGCTCACGGTGCGGGCCTCGACGTTCCCGATGATCAGCCATCCCAGCGCAAGCATGACGGCAAGCGCTACCCACACGGGCAGGTCAAGTTGCTTCCATCGCTCCTGTACCATGGGTGTCCCTCCCAATTCCCTCAGGCCGCCGACTTCACCGCGCGCTGTCCTTCGGCTCGGAACAGGATCAGCGTGACGACCGCGGCGACGGCCGCGGCCAGGACCAACCCGTTCCAGGGGCGATAGGTCAGGCCCGAATGAGCGACCTCGCGGAGGACGAAGGTCACTACGCCGTTGAGCAGCGTCGCGACGAGAAATCCCCACACGACCCTCGAATGCTCACCGAGCATTTTTGCGCGGCCCAAGAAATATCCGAGCACCCCGCCGAAGGCGGCGTGCGCGAGTGTCGTGACCACGATCCGAAGGGCGGCCGGCAGCGGGGCGATGCTGGGACTGTTCAGGACCAACCACAAGTTGAGGACGGTGGCGAGTCCCACGCCGGCCGCGGTGCCATACGTCACGCCGTCGGCGACCTCGTCGAATTCATCTTCATCGTAGACCGTGAACCTGACCGCCAGATATTTGCAGAACTCTTGTACGCTCCCGACCGCCAGGATGGAGACCAGGACGCCGGCGAGGGGCCCCGCCGCCAGCCAGGCCCTGGTGGGGATCCACGAAAGTACTGGGAGGGCGACGGCTCCCGCCAGCACCCCGCCCGCCATCGCCACTTGAAGGACGAATCCCAACGGTTCGGGCTCCTTGGCGTCCTGGACATAGAAGAGGAGCAGCCAAAGGAGAGCAGGGATAAGGGCCAGCGCTACGCCCACCCCGACCGCCGCCGGGCGGCCGCCTGCCTGAAAGGCGGGCGCCAGCAGCCTAACGACCAGGACATAGATGACCAGACCCATGATGGTGATGCCGTGGGCGATCCAGATGCTGCGCCGGGCCAGCGGTGTGCCTCGGTCCTGCATCGTGTCTTTGCTCCTCTCAGTGATCGTGGCTCCCCGTCCTGCCGAGCCGTGAGCCGCTCGGTTCAACCGGCCGACGAATCAAGATGGGCGTTCAATGCCGGTGTGCCGTTGTCCTCTCAGAATGCGGCGGGACAGAATCCCGTTGAGTCAGCGGGACGTTCGGTGCTTTGAACTCGGTCCCTGCGAAGGGTCGCTGGGTTCTCCCGCCGACACGACTGGATCGTGCCCGGGGACCGCGATCTTGAACACGCTAGGACTGAGAGGCCGTGTTGACGCGGCGTGGCGGGCGGCGGCTTCGACGGCGAGCACGTCCTGCGCCGAAGCCGGCGCGATCAGCAGCACCGATTCCTCGGGGATGGCGATCATCGGATCGGTGATCCCGCCGGGAAGGATCAGGTCGGCGACGAGGATCCTTGTCGCGTCGAAACCATCGAGGTGCTCGTACTGCGCCCGCGCGCCGTCGATCTCCGCCAGGATGTGCCGCGTCTGCTTCCGGAGATTGTCCACGGCAAGGGCATGGAGCGCCTGCACCGTGGTGCTCCATGCCGCCACCATTCCCGCGGTGATCGTCGTGCGACGGTCCGTGGCCGTGATCACGTAGGTCACGGCGATCTCATGCGCGAACGGCGACCAGGCCAACCGAAGCGCCGGGCGGTACTGTTCGAAGATCTCCACGTACGCCATGGGTTTCAGGAGCGGCAGCACCCGGTCTGCCACCAGTGCGAAGGGCGCGGGCTTCGGCTCCGGCACACGCGCCCGGATCCCGGCGATGATCTGGTCGAACCAGGCCTCCTCCGAGCCTTTCGTAAGTTGGCTGCGGAGCAGGCTGGCCAGGTCGACGGTGACGTCTGCCCCGAGGACATCGGCGACGAACCCCACGTCGGTTGGATGACGGATCGTGATCTCCGGCGCGCGGCGCTGTATGTGGGCCAGCAGGCGCTTCCGGGCGGCTCCGAAGCGCCGGTACGACCCCATGATCAGCGCCGCGGTCAGCGTGACCGCAAGGAGCGCGACAACGACGATTGTGTCAACCACGGCGCCACTGCACTACACCGCGACAGCGCCACGCTCCTCCCTGCCCGGCAGGAAGGCAGCCGGCCGCGCGCAGAAGTACCCACAGGAGCGATCCGCATGACCATCCGCCTTTCCAACGAACATCGCTTGATCCAGGCCACAGTCCGGGAGTTTGCGACGCGCGAGCTCCTGCCGGTGGCTGCCGATCTTGATCACCATCCCCGATACCCCTCCGAGATCATCGCGAAGGCGGGCGAACTCGGACTCATGGGTCTGACTGTGCCTGAAGAGTACGGTGGGGCCGGGATGGATCAGATCGCTAACGTCATCGCCCAGGAGGAGTTGGCCAGAGCTTCTGCGGGGTTCCAGACAATCGTCACGGTCAACAACACACTTGTCTGCATGCCCATCGTCAAATGGGGGACCGAGGAGCAGAGGCGGCGCTACCTGCCCGGCCTGGCGACGGGCAGACGACTGGGGTGCTACTGTCTGACCGAGCCGGCCGCGGGTTCGGACGCGATGTCGCTGCGGACGACTGCGACGCTGAAGAACGGCGAGTGGATCCTGTGGGGCACAAAGATCTTCGTGACCAACGGCGCCGAAGCGGACGTCTGTCTCGTGTATGCCCGCTCGGAGGAGGCGGCGGGCGCGCGCGGCATCTCAGCGTTCATCGTCGAGAAGTCTTGTCCCGGCATCAGCGTCGGTAAGATCGAGCAGACACTCGGCATCAAGTGCTCGTCGACCGCGGAGATAATACTGGAGGGGTGCCGCGTACCCGAGGGCAACCTGCTGGGCGGCCGCGGCCGGGGCGGCAAGTTCGCGCTGGCGACTCTCGACGCTGGTCGCATCGGTATCGCGGCGCAGTCGCTTGGGATCACGCGGGCCTGCCTGGAGGAGACAAGGGCCTACGTGCAGCAGCGCCGGCAGTTTGGCCGGCCGATCGCCGAGTTCCACGCCGTGCGGTGGGCGCTGGCCGACATCGCCACGCGGCTGGAGGCGTCCCGCCTGCTGACCTATCGCGCGGCCGCGCTGGCCGATGCAGGCACACCCTTCACGCGTGAGGCCGCAATGGCCAAGCTCTTTGCGTCGGAAACCGCGATGTTCGCGGCGCACAAGGCGGTACAGTTGTTCGGCGGCTACGGCTACATCCAGGACAATCCCGTCGAGCGTTATTTTCGCGATGCCAAGATCACCGAAATCTACGAAGGAACGTCCGAGATCCAGCGCATGGTGATCGCGCGTCAAGTACTGGCCTGATCCGGAGGGTGCATGCATATCATCGTGTGCCTGAAACAAGTGGTCGACCCGGAGCTCCCTGTCCGGGATTTTGCGATCGATCCGCTCACCCGCCGGCAGGTCAGGGAGGGCCGGCCCCTGGTGCTGTCGACCTATGACGAGAATGCTCTCGAAGTCGCGCTCCAGATCAAGGACAAGACGGGCGCCAGGGTCACGGCACTGACGGTCGCGCCGCAGGCGACGATCGGAGACTCGATCCGGCTGGCGCTGGCTATGGGCGCCGACGACGCCACCGTCGTCGACGATGCGAACAGCCCGAGCCTGCCCGGCCCGGTCAAGGCGCGCGTGCTCGCCGCCGCCATCCGGCGGATCGGCACGTACGACCTGGTGCTGGCCGGCTGCGAGTCGGCCGACTGGGTCGAGCGGGTGGTGGCGCCGTTGCTGGCCGAGGAACTGGGCGCGGCGTGCGTGACGTTTGTGATGCGCGTCGAGTCCGGTGACGGTGCGGTCGTCGTGAAGCGTCAGGCAGACGAAGGCTATCACCTGGTCGAGGCCCGTCTACCCGCGGTGCTGTCGATCACCAGCGATGAAACCAACCGCCCCCGCCTGCCTAAAGTCAAGGACATCATCACCGCGAAGCGCAAGCCCGTGCAGACCTGGTCGGTGGCGGATCTGGGTGCCGGCGTCACCGCCGCGCCCACGGCCGACGGCGTGGAAGTTCGCGACGTGGCGATCCCGCGGCGGACCGCCAAGTGCGAATTTCTAGCCGGTGATCCGAGCGAGATGGCCGCGGCGCTGACTACGCGGCTGCGCGATCTGAAACTGCTCTGACGCGGGGAGATCGCTGATGCCCGGAATCCTGGTTGTGGCTTTCGCCGTCGATGGCGCGCTCGGGCGCTCGGCCCTGGAACTGGTCGGCGGCGCGCGCACGCTCGATGCCTCGCTGCGCGCCGGTGTGGCCGCCGCGCTGCTGGGCCGTGGCGCGTCCAAAGGCGGCGCCGCCGGGACGCTTCATCAATATGGCGTGACCAATGTCTATCGCATCGATCATCCTTCGCTCGGTGCCGGAGAGGGTGATGCGTTCCTGGCCGCCGCGGAGCACGTCGCCCGGATGGGGTCACCGGAGATCATCCTGGTCGGCGCCGACACGGTGGGCCGCGACCTGGCAGTGCGCCTGGCGCACCGACTGGGAGCGGCGCTTGTGACCGAGTGCACGTCGCTGGCGGTTGAGGACGGGTACGTGGTCGCCACCCGGCAGGCCTACGGTGGCCGGGCACTCGCGACGTTGGTTGTGAAGCGCCGGCCTGCCGTGTTGTCGATCAAGCCGCGTTCGCTCGAGGCGGCCGAGCCGCACCCGGTGGCGGGAAACGTTCAGGACGTCACCTTCTCGGTCGCCGCCGCTGCCCTGGCCACGCGGGTCCGCGACATCCAGCAGGAGCGGGCCGAGGTTAGCCTCGATGACGCCAATATCGTTGTCGGGGGTGGGCGGGGTCTCGGTGGACCCGAGGGCTTCAAACTGCTCCAGGAACTGGCCAGCGCGCTCGGCGGCGCGATCGGCTCATCTCGACCCCCGGCCGATGCGGGGTGGGTGCCGATGAACTGGCAGATCGGTCAGACGGGCAAGACGATCCGGCCCTCACTCTACATCGCGGTGGGTATCTCCGGCGCCACCCAGCACGTCGCCGGCATGGCTGGCTCGCGCACAATCGTCGCCATCAACAAAGATCCCGAGGCCCCCATCTTCGGTTTGGCTCACCTGGGGATTGTTGGCGACTATCGAGAAGTGATTCCGCTTCTCATCCGAAAAGTCAAGGAACTCAAGGGACACTAAGGGATGGCGGTCACCTGGTGGCGGGCCATCGCGGTGGTGCCGCTATTGGTTGTGGCTGGCGCCGTGTTCGCCAGGAAGATCCTGCTTGTTGGGCGGCTGATCCGGATCGGCACCGGGCCGGTGCCGCTGGCGCCGCTGCCGGTCCGGTTGAAGGATCTGATCGTGCAAGTCCTGGGCCACAAGAAAGTGCTGCGTCGACCCTGGGCCGGCGCGCTGCACCTGTTCATCTTCTGGGGCTTCCTCGTTCTCGTGACCACGATCGTTCAGGCCCTTGGAGAGGCTTTCGTCCCCGGGTGGACGCTGCCGGTGATCGGACGCGCACCTGGGCTCGCCTTCCTGCAGGATCTCTTCATTCTGCTCGTGCTGGTTGGCGTGGGCATGGCATTCTACATGCGGCGGGTGCGCCCGCCGAAGCGCCTGCTCGGTCAGGACCAGCACGGGGCCTACGTGATCCTCGGCTTCATCACGGGGATCATGATCACGCTGCTGGCCTCGCGCGCCGGTGCGATCGCGCTGGCCCAGCGGGCAGGCGAAAACGTGACCTGGGCGGCGGGCGCTGTGCTGTCGAATGCGACCGCGGGTTGGTTGGGCGGCGCGCCTTACACGGTCGTGCGCGGGGTGTTCGAAGGGGCGTGGTGGGGTCACCTGCTGATCATCTTCACGTTCCTCACCTGGATTCCCGAAGGCAAGCACCTGCACCTGATGACCCTCGCGCCAAATGTCTTTCTCCGAAAGGCTCGTGCCAGAGGAGCGCTGGCTCCCGTCGACATCGAGAATGCCGAGCGTCTGGGGGCGTCCAGCGTTGAGCACTTCACGTGGAAGGATCAGTTGGACGCGTTCGCGTGCATGGAGTGCGGACGGTGCGTGGAGGTATGTCCCGCCAACAGCACGGGCAAGGAACTCGATCCACGGAGACTGCACACCGATCTGCGCAAGCAACTGACGACGGTGGGGCCGGCGCTGCTCGCCGGGCAGCCACCGCCGGCCGATGCACCGGCCTTGGTCGGCGGCGTGTTCTCAGAGGATTTCCTCTGGCAGTGTCTGACCTGCGGCGCCTGCGTTGAGGAGTGCCCGGCGGCCAACGACCATATTGACAAGATCGTCGAGATGCGCCGGCACCTGGTCATGGAAGAAGCCCGTCTTCCGGAGACGATGGGCGACGCGTTGCGCAGCCTGGAAGCCCGGGCGCATCCGTTCCGCGGGGCGGGCATCACCCGCACGGCGTGGATCAAAGGCGTCGAGATCAAGCGGTTCCCCAACGGTGATCGCGGCGAGTGGCTGCTGTGGGTCGGCTGCGCGTCCGCGCTCAACGAGCGCAATCACGGGCCGCTGCGGGCGCTTGTGGCGGTCCTGGCGGCCGCGGGGGTCGACGTGGCGATCCTGGGCGACGAAGAAGCGTGCACCGGCGATCCTGCTCGGCGCATGGGTAACGAGTACCTCTTCCAGACGCTGGCCAGGCAGAACATCGAGACGCTCCGCCGCTACGGCGTTGGCAAGATCCTCACTGTATGCCCGCATTGTTACAATACGTTCAAGAACGAATATCCGCAGTTCGGCGGCCAGTACGAGGTGTGGCATCACACGCAGCTGCTGGCCCGGCTGCTGGACGAGGGTCGGATCTCGCCGGTGGATCCTGTGGCGAAGACCATCACGTTCCATGATCCGTGCTATCTGGGCAGACATAATGGTGAGTACGATGCCCCGCGCCGGGTGTTGGGCGCCATCCCGGGAGCCCGGACCATTGAGATGGCCCAGTGCCGGGAGAAGGGTTTCTGCTGTGGGGCCGGTGGCGGTCTGTACTGGACGGAAGAGCGGGTCGGGCAGCGGGTGAGCCACGTGCGGACCGACCACGTGGCCGCGACCGGTGCCGACGTGGTCGCGACGGCCTGCCCGTTCTGCATGCTGATGCTGGAAGACGGCGCGGCCGCGCGAGGGACCAGGGCCCGGCCGATGGACGTTGCCGAGTTGCTGGAACAGAGCCTGCGGACGCCTGAGGCCACGAACCCGGGAAGCGGCGCCGGCTCATAGGCGACCCACAAGGAGCGATGCGCATGAAGCTGCCAACGGACACGCTGTCTGGGATTCCGGTCTACGAGGTCTACGAGCCGGACGACCCGACCGTGCGGGATCCGGAGCGCCTGGGCCGCCCCGGCGAATACCCGTTTACGCGCGGTATCCACCCAGATATGTACCGCGGCCGACTCTGGACCATGCGGCAGTTCGCCGGATTCGGCGCGGCAGAGGACACGAACCGGCGGTTCCACTACCTGCTGGAACATGGCCAGACCGGTCTCTCCGTGGCCTTCGACATGCCCACGTTGATGGGGTACGACTCGGATCACCCGCGTGCACTCGGGGAGGTGGGGCGCGAGGGCGTCGCGATTGACTCGGTGGAGGACATGGAGATCCTCCTTAAGGGGATCCCCCTGGATCGCGTCACGACGTCGATGACGATCAATGCGCCGGCCAACATCTTGCTCGCCATGTACATCGCCGTGGCGGAGCGGCAGGGCGTCCGCTGCGACCAACTCGGCGGCACAACCCAGACCGATATGCTCAAGGAGTTCATCGCGCAGAAAGAGTGGATCGTCCCACCGCGGCCGAGCATGCGTTTGATCCAGGACATGCTGGCGTTCGGAGTTCGCGAACTGCCGAAGTGGAACATCATTAGTATCAGCGGATATCACATCCGCGAGGCAGGCAGCACCGCGGTGCAGGAGCTGGCGTTTACGCTGGCAGACGGTATCGCGTACGTGCAGGCGGGTATCGACGCGGGGCTGAACGTCGATGCCTTCGCCCCGCGCCTGTCGTTCTTTTTTGACGTCCACAACGACTTTTTCGAAGAAATCGCCAAGTTCCGTGCGGCCCGGCGCATGTGGGCGACGGTCATGCGGGAGCGCTTTGGGGCGAAGAACCCTCGGTCGTGGTGGTTGCGCACTCATGCCCAGACCGCGGGCGTGTCGCTCACAGCGCAGCAGCCCCTGAATAACATCGCCCGCGTCGCGCTCCAAGCGCTGGCCGCGGTCCTGGGCGGCACGCAATCCCTGCACACCAACTCGATGGACGAAACGTACGCGCTGCCAACCGAAGAGGCCGTGACGGTTGCGCTGCGCACACAGCAAATCCTGGCGTACGAGAGCGGCGTCGCGGCCACGGTCGATCCGCTGGGGGGCTCGTATTTTGTCGAAGCCCTGACAGACAGGATCGAAGAGGCCGCCTGGGCGTACATCCGCCGGATCGACGACTTGGGCGGCATGGTGACCGCCGTCGAAACCGGGTATCCCATGCGCGAGATCGCCGAGGCGTCGTTCCACTTCCAGCAGCAGGTCGAGCGGAAGGAGCGCCTCATCGTCGGCGTCAACGAGTTTGTGGCGCCTGAAGAGCGATCGATCCCCATCTTGAAGATCGACCCGGACGTCGAGCGGCGGCAAGTTGAGCGCACCCGGCGTGTGCGGGCCGAGCGCAACAGCACCCAGGTACATCGGCATCTGGACGGCCTGCGAAGCGCGGCCGAGGGCTCCGGTAACACCATGGAGCACATTCTCGAGTGTGTCAAAGCCCACGCGACGGTCGGCGAGATCTGCGGGGTGCTCCGTGGCGTCTACGGTGAGTACCGCGAACCCGCGATCATCTGATATCATCGTTTCGATGGTACGCGCGCTTCGCATCCTGCTCGCCAAGCCCGGTCTCGATGGTCACGATCGAGGCATCAAGGTCGTCGCCCGTGCCCTGCGCGACGCCGGCTGTGAGGTCATCTACACTGGGTTGCACCAGACGCCCGAGATGATCGTCAGCGCGGCCGTGCAGGAGGACGTGGACGCGATCGGCCTCTCCATTCTCTCTGGCGCACACAACGTGCTCTTCCCGCGTATCGTGGACCTGCTGCGCGAGGGGGGCGTGACTGATTTGCCGGTCTTCGGGGGCGGCATCATCCCCCAGGAAGACATCGCCAGCCTGCAGGCCGCCGGCATCAGCAAGATCTTCAGCCCCGGGGCCTCCCTGGACGAGATCGTCCGCTGGGTCCGCGAGAACGTCCGACCGCGCGGGGTGGCCGCGTGACGGCGCGCCCCGGCCGGTGATGCCCGCCGGGCCATTCGCGGCAGGTGATCCTGCCCTTTTGATCGACCGCAAGTCTCGGTCCTATCTCATCTGGCTCCGACCCGGGGCCTTCTTCGATCTCCACAGCGGCCGCGTGGCCCACGATGATCTGATCGGGCAACCCGAAGGTATCACGGTGCGGACCACCCGCGGCGACCGGCTGCTGGCCGTGCGACCCACGCTGGCCGATTATGTGCTCAACATGCCGCGCGGTGCGCAGGTCATCTATCCAAAAGACCTGGCGCTAATCCTGATCCTGGCCGACATCTACCCTGGGGCGACCGTGGTCGAGGCCGGCACCGGGTCGGGGGCGTTGACGATGGCGCTGGTGCGAGCCGTCGGTCCCGAGGGGCGCGTCTTCTCATACGATATCCGTGACGAGTTCCTCAAGGTGGCGTCGCGAAACGTCACCCGGTATCTGGGCGAGACGCCGAGGCTGGTGCTGCGCCTGCACGATATCTCTACAGGGATTCCCGACTCGCCGGTGGATCGGATCGTGCTCGATTTGCCTGAGCCGTGGCGAGTCGTCGATGCGGCGATGCTGGCGCTGCGGCCAGGTGGCGTCTTGCTTGCCTTCTTGCCCACAACCGTACAAGTGCAGCAGGCTGTGGAGAGCTTGCGCGCGAGTGGCGCCTTTGGGCTGATCGAGACCGTCGAAGCGATGGTCCGTCCCTGGAACGTTGAGGGGCTGAGCGTGCGCCCCGCGCACCGGATGGTGGCGCACACGGGGTTTCTGGTGACCGCGCGCCGCCTGGCGGGCGTGACCGCGGGGGCCTCGCCAACAGACGCGCCTGATGCGGGTTTCGTTGACAGGCCTGACGACGCTGGGTATAGTCAAACGGGATTGTGAACGGGAAGGGAGGGACACGCGTGGCGACGGTTGAAGCATCGACGGTCATCCGCGCGCCGCTCGACCGCGTGTACGCTCTGGCGAAGGACGTGGAACGTTTCCCCGAGTTCATGCCAGACCTCAAAAGTGTCTCCGTGCAGGAACGCACGGCCACAGGCACCGTGACGCAGTGGGTCGGCCTTGTGCAGGGCCGGAAGATCCGGTGGGTTGAAGAGGACGAGTGGGATGACGCGCGACACGTCTGCGCCTTCCGGCAACTGTCTGGCGATTTCAACCGCTATCAGGGCACGTGGCGGTTCGAGGACATCCCCGATGGGACGCGGACATCGCTTGAGGTCGACTTCGAGTTGGACATTCCTCTCGCCGGGGCCCTGCTGAGCAATCTTGTGAAGGTCTTGATGCGAAAAAACTGCGAAAGCATGCTGGCGGCGCTCAAAGGCCAACTCGAGATACACACGTCCACACCTGGAGGCTGACCATGCAGATCTGGCTGGAGCATTGGCTGCGGCTGGCCGCGAGCAGGATCTTCCGGGATGAGCGGGGGCAGGCCGAGCTCCTCATCATCGCGCTCTTGATCTTTCTGATCTACTTGATCTCAACCGGTCGCCGCGTGATCGTACACTAGGGCCGCGGGATTGTGCGGCTTTCTTCGAGTCCCGGGGCGCGGGGCCGCGCCCTTCAGCCCCGGGTGTCCGTGCTGCCGCAACATGACGAGAAAACTACCGACGGTCTTCGGACACTATACAGGGGAAGCGGCGTTACGGCCGGGCTGGGAGTGATGGATGGCCCCACGGACCGCGGCGGCGATTCCGATCGCGCGACCGCAAATCGGCGAGGAAGAGAAGCGGCAAGTCCTTGAGGTGCTCGCCTCTGGATCGCTGGTGGCTGGGCGCCGGGTGGCCGCGTTCGAGCGCGCATTTGCGGACTACGTTGGCGTTGCCCACGCGGTGGCCACCTCGTCGGGCAGCACGGCGCTGCACGCGGCCATGCTCGCCCTGGGCATCGGTCCAGGGGACCAGGTGGTGACTACGCCGTTTACCTTCGCAGCCTCGAGCAATGCCGTGATCCATGCCGGGGCCCAGCCGGTCTTCGTGGATGTCGATCCGGCCACGGGGAATCTGGATCCCACGGCGGTCGAAGCCGTGCTCCGCAAGGGCGGCATCCGTGCCATCCTGGTTGTGCATCTCTACGGCCTGCCCGCGGATGTGATCGCGTTCCGCCGCCTGGCCGACCGCTACGGGGTATTGCTGATCGAAGATTGCGCTCAGGCCCACGGCGCGAGTGTCGGGGGCCGACAGGTCGCCACCTTCGGTGACGCGGCCATCTTCAGTTTCTATCCAACGAAGAACCTGACGACCGGCGAGGGCGGAATGCTGCTGACTCCCCACGCCGACGTCGGGCGGCGGGCGCGGCTGCTGGTCGATCCGCGTGGCGATGAGGAGTACGCCTACGAGGTTGTGGGGTTCAACTTCCGCATGAGCGAGATGAGCGGCGCGATCGGCCTCGTGCAGTTGGGCGGGCTCGACGCGCGCAACGACCGGCGCCGGGAGAACGCCCGTCGGCTGTCGGCCGGCATGGCCGACCTGCGGTGGCTGTCTACACCCGTCGAGCCGGCCGGGTTCCACCACGTGTATCATCAATACACGGTGCGTCTCGCGCGCAGGCGGGATGAGTTCTCCAAACACCTGACCGCGTCGGGGATCGGCAACCGGGTGTACTATCCGCGCCTGGTGCCACACAGCGCGGCGTATCGCAACCGCGGATTCGGCGGACACTACGCCGCTGCAGAACGTCTGACCGCCGAAGTGCTGTCGCTGCCCGTGCATCCCTCGCTTGGGCCCGACGAGATCGACGCCGTCATTCACTCGGTGCGCGCGTTTCCCGAGGCTGATTCATGAGCCCGCAGCCCCTGCGGGTTGGCGTCGTCGGCCTCGGGCAGTGGGGGCGCCATCATGCCCGTGTCTTCTCGTCGATGCCGGGTGTGGAACTTGTCGGTGTGGTCGACCGCGATGAGCGAGAAGCGCAGGCCGCGGCGGCGCGGCACGACACCGTCGGATACCGCAACCACCGAGACCTTCTGGGTAGGGTCGATGCCGTCAGCGTCGTGGTCCCTACCGTGCTCCACTACGCGGTCGCACGTGACTTTATCGACGCCGGCGTGCACATTCTGTTGGAGAAACCGATGGCGGCCACCGTCGACGAAGCCCGCCGGCTGGTGGATCTGAACGCGCGGCGCGGCACGGTGATGCTCGTTGGGCATGTGGAGCGCTTCAAGCCCGCCGTGCAGCGGCTGAGCGCCTTGGTTCACGAGCCGCTACACATCCAGGCACGCCGTGTGCGGCCGTACGACCCTAACCGGGTCATGGACGTCGGGGTCGTGCTCGATCTCATGATCCACGATATCGACATCGTGCTGTCGCTCGCGCCCGGGCGGGTCGTCGAGATCGGTGGCGTGGGTGTCCGTGTGCACAACAGCCATGAAGATCTGGCCGTGGCACACCTGACCCTCGAGGGTGGATGCCGGATCACGCTGACGGCCAGCCGTGTGTCCGCCGTGAAGGCAGTCGAGATGGAGATCACCATGCCCGACCGGGCCGTCCACCTCGACTATCTGCGTGAAGTGATCAGCGTCCGGCCGTTCGCCGGCGAGCCGCAGCGACTGGTTCTTGACGGCGAGGAGCCCCTACGGGCCGAGTTATCCCACTTTCTAGCGTGTGTGAGGGGCGACGACCGTCCGAAGGTTTCCGCCCAGGATGGGTGCCGCGCGCTGGAAGTCACCCACGACCTTCTAAGGCACCTGGTCGGGATCACGCCGAGAGTACTCGCCTGACCGGCCGGCGCGGGTAGCCCCGCGCCTAGATGTGCTGCAGGACCACGCAGACCGACACGCTGCCAACGCCCTCGATCGCCTGAATCCGCTCCCCGATTGTGGGGAACGTCTTGGTGGTATCGCCGTGCGCGATCGCCAGCACGTCAACGGTCCCCATGGTCACGAGGGCCTCAGCCACGCCGGGTACGCGGCGCACCTGCCGGGCGACTTCTGCAGGCACACTCCGCACGAGCTTGATGAGGATGTACGCAGTTTCCGCCATAGCGATGGCGAGAAGTTCGGTGGATGGGCCCGGTCTCCTCTCGTGCGCATACCTTCGAAGTTGCGGCAGCCTCCCGGGGGCCGTATGATGGTGGGTCTAAGTGCCGCCAGAACCCCTCGGTGATCGGGGCGAGTTCGCCCTGCTGGCGCGGCTGCGTGCGCGCCTCGGATCACAGTATCTGGGCGACGATGCCGCGATCCTATCCATCACACCCGGGATGCGGGTGCTCGCCACGGTGGATGCGCAGGTCGACGGGGTGCACTTCCTGCGCCAGTGGATGTCGCCGCGCCAGATCGGCCGGCGGGCCATCGCCGTCAATGTCAGCGACATCGCGGCGATGGGAGGCCGCCCCCGGTTCGCGCTGATCTCGCTGCTGCTGCCCAATGATCGTGACATCGTCTGGATGGACGGGCTGTACGAGGGTATCCGCGAGGAAGCGGCACGCTGGGGCATGGAGGTTGTGGGAGGTAACATCAGCAGTACGACAGGCCCGCTGATCGTTGACGTGATCGTGCTTGGCGAGGTCGACGAAGGCCTCGTGCTGCGACGCAGGGGCGCGCGGCCGGAAGACGTCCTGCTCGTCACCGGTGACCTCGGCCGGTCGGCGGCCGGGCTGCGCCTGTTGCAGCAGGGTGGGCGTGGCCCGCTCGTGGAGGCCTACTGCACGCCGTCACCACGGATCCGCGAAGGCGAGGCCCTGGCCCGCTCAGGCCGCGTCCACGCCGCGATGGATCTGAGCGACGGTCTCGCCAGCGACCTGCACCGGCTTGGAGAGGAGAGCGGGGTCGGCGCGGTCATCGACGCCGCCTTGCTGCCGATCTCCGAGGACGTGTACGCGGCCGCGGCGTCTCTCGAACTTGACCCGGTCGGGCTGGCGGTGTCTGGCGGCGAGGACTTCGAGTTGTTGATCGCTGCCGCCCGAGATGACGTCGATGGCCTGGTGCGGCTGCTCGGTGAGATCGGCACGCCGCTGACGGTCATCGGCGAGGTGCGGCCCGCTGGTGAGGGCATCCGGGTGCGCAGCGCCGATGGGTCCCTGCGGTCGCTCGCCGGCGGCTGGGATCACTTCGCGCCGAGGGATCGAGCATGACCACGGCGCCGCGCTGCCGCCGCGGAACATTGGTCTAGGCGAAGACGTTGTGTCCAATATGATGAGGTGTCTGCAGTGAACGATGTCCTGGTCCGCGGGATCGCCGCGGACGGTGCGGTTCTGGTCTGCGCGGCGCTGGCCACCGGAGTCACCGAGGAGGCCCGCGTGCGGCACGGCACGTATCCGACCGCGACCGCCGCGCTGGGCCGCACTCTGGTGGCGGCGGCCATGCTTGGCTCGGGCCTGAAAGGGGAGCAGAGCGTGATGGTGCGGGTGCTGGGTGACGGCCCGTTGGGGCCCATGATCGCGGAAAGCACCGCGGATGGCTCGCTGCGCGGCTACGTCACGAATCCCCAGGTCGACCTGCCGCCGACGCCGTCCCGCAAGCTGAACGTCGGTGACGCGGTGGGCCGGCGTGGGACTTTCTACGTGACGCGCGCCCTGGGTCTGCGCGAACCGTACCACAGCAGCGTGCCGCTCGTCACCGGCGAGATCGGCGATGACCTGGCGGCATTCCTGGCGTCCAGCGAACAGGTACCGTCCGTCGTCGCGGTGGGCGTGCTGGTTGGCCCGCACGACGGTGTGTTGGCGGCGGCCGGTCTGATGTTGCAGGTGATGCCGGGCGCACCCGCGGCGATTCCCGTGTATCTGGAAGAGCGGGCGAAAGTTCTTCCGACCGTGACCCAAATGGTCAGCGAGGGCGCGTCGCCCGACGAGATGTTGCAGATCGCACTCGGGGACCTGCCGCTCGCGGTGCTGGAACGCCGGCCGGTACGGTTCGCATGCCGCTGCAGCCCGCGGAAGGTCGCGAACGTGGTTGTCGCGCTTGGACGAGTGGAAGCCGACCGTCTCCTCCACGAGGAGGGGCGGGTCGAGGTCCAGTGCCGATTTTGCGGGGAGCAGTACGTGCTGTTCGCCGACGATGTCGCGGCGGTCTTCGCCGCCCAGGACTAGACGGCCCGGGCCACCCTGCGAGACTTCAGGCAAGTCGTGCACACTTTCACGCGGCGCTGCACACCGCCGATCATGACCCGCACCCGCTGGAGGTTTGGCAAGAAGCGCCGGTGTGATCGAATGTGCGAGTGACTCAAACTGTACCCCGCCACGGGGCCCTTGCCGCAAACGGCGCATCGCTGGGCCATCAGACACCTCGTTCCGTCACGCCATACGGCGCGCAACTCGCGGGTCATTGACCCGCGACGGTTAACGCCGGGATTCTAGCATACGCACCCGGCACCCGCAACGATGTGCGGCGAGCGCCGTGGCAAGGAGAGCGTGGTGGCGCGGCGAAGATCAGGCCTGGGTCGATTCCAGTGGGTAACCGATGACCAGGCGCCGCACGTCTCCTCTCGATCCTCCAGCGCCAGCAGGCACGGGCCGCCGGCCAGACCCCGACGCCCCGGTCCAATACCTGCGGGGGGTTGGGCCGGTGCGGGCCTCGCTTCTCGCCCGGCTCGGCATCGAGACCGTCCGCGATCTGTTGCTGCACCTGCCCCGCCGCCACGAAGACCGTCGCAATCCCACGCCACTGGCGCACCTACGGGAAGGCGTGGATCAGGCTGCCGTTGCGCGTATCGAGCGGGTACAGTTGGTCCGCACGCGGCGCGGAACGGCGTTGGTGCGCGCGGGTGTGGCGGACGCCACGGGCGTGGCGCACGTCGTGTGGTTCAATCAGCCATACCTGGCGCAGCATCTTGCCCGGGGCCAGCAGGTCAGCCTGTACGGGCGCGTCGAGCGCGCCGGACGGGGGCTGCAGTTCGTCGCGCCTGAAGTCGAGGTGATCGATCCCGACGAGGAGCCGTGGCTCGTCGGCAGGCTGGTTCCGGTCTATGCGTCGACAGATGGCTTGCCGCAGCGCCCGCTGCGCACGATTGTGCGCGAGGCGCTGGAGGCGTTCGCCGACGTGATCCCCGACGCGTTGCCCGAGCCGCTGCGGCGCCAGTACCGCCTGCCGGGCGTGCGCGAGGCGCTGTGGGCCGCGCACTTCCCCGAGCACGAAGCGGAGCATATCGCCGCCAGGCGGCGTTTGGCCTTCGAGGAACTGCTCGTGCTGCAGCTGGGGATCTTGCAGCAGCGCCGCGAGGCCCAAGCGATGCCGCGCGAGGCCGTCTATGGTCCCGCGAGCGATCTGGTGCCGCGGTTCGTGGCCTCGCTGCCCTTCCCGTTGACCGGCGCGCAGCGACGGGTGATGGACGAGGTCTTGCGCGACATGCACCGACCGGTACCGATGAACCGGCTGCTCCAGGGTGACGTGGGCTCGGGAAAGACGGTCGTCGCCGCCACGGCTCTCGTGGCGTGCGTGGACGGCGGATATCAGGCGGCCCTCATGGCGCCGACGGAGATCCTGGCCGAACAGCACGCCCTCACCCTGGGCGGGATGCTGGGCCCCCTGGGGATCGAGGTGTACTTCTTGACCGGCGGGACCGATGCCGGCGAACGCGACGTCGGGATCCGCGCGCTCCGCACAGGTCGCCCGGCGGTCGTCATCGGCACGCACGCGTTGCTGGAAGACCGCGTGATCTTCGACCGACTTGGGCTCGTCGTGGTCGACGAACAACACCGGTTCGGCGTGATGCAGCGCGCGCGGCTGCGGCAAAAGGGGCGGTCGCCGGACGTCCTGGTCATGACGGCGACGCCGATCCCACGGACCCTGACGCTCACGATTTACGGTGACCTCGACACCTCCGTACTCGACGAGATGCCGGCCGGCCGGCGTCCTGTCAAGACCTATGTCCGATCCCTCGGCACGCGCGGAAAGGTCTACAGCTACGTGCGGGATGAGGTACAGGGTGGCCGGCAGGCGTATGTGGTTTGCGCGTTGATCGAGGAGTCCGAGACACTGCAGGCGCGGTCCGCGGTGGAGTTGACGCGCGAGCTCAGCGCTGGTGCACTCCGCGATGTCCGCGTGGAAGTGTTACACGGCCGGCTGCCCGCGGCACAGAAGGCGGAGCGCATGGAGGGTTTCCGTTCGGGACGCATCGACGTGCTGGTCGCGACGACGGTCATCGAAGTCGGCATCGATGTGCCCAACGCCTCCATCATGGTGATCGAGGACGCTGATCGCTACGGTCTGGCGCAGCTGCATCAACTGCGCGGTCGCGTCGGCCGGGGCACTGAGCAATCGCACTGCATCCTGCTGGCCGATCCCGCCACGGATGAAGGGCGGCGGCGGTTGGAGGTCATGGCCTCCACGAACAATGGCTTCACGATCGCGCAGGAGGACCTGGCGCTCCGCGGGCCGGGGGAGATTCTTGGCGTGCGGCAGCACGGCCTGGCCGGGCTGCGCGTCGCGGACCTGGTGACCGATCTGCCGCTCCTTGAAGAGGCCAGGGCGGCGGCGGAGGTGTTGCTCGCGGATGATCCCGACTTGCGCTCGAGCGGGCTGATGGTGCTGGCGGCCACCGTCCAGCGGCAGATGGCCGAGCGCAGACGCCTGGCCTCGGTCGGGTAGCCCATGCCGCCGCGCCATAGGCGGGGAGCGCGGCCGACCCCGCCGCGCGTGCGTGACGACCTGCGCCCGACGGCGGCCCTCGTGCGCGATGCGCTCTTCAACAGCCTGGGGGTTCGCGTGGAAGGCGCGGCGGTGCTCGACCTGTTCGCGGGGACCGGGGCGCTTGGGCTGGATGCTGTCCGCCACGGCGCGGGGCGCGTGGTGCTGGTGGAGCGAGACGCGCGTCGCGCCGCAGCGATCCGGGAACAGGTTGGGCGAGGCGGTCTGGAACGTCAGGCGCTGGTGCGCCGGGCGGACGCGTTAGCGGCGATCGATGCGCTGGCTCGGGCACGCGAGCGGTTTGACGTCATCGTGCTCGATCCGCCCTACGGTCAGGGGTGGCTATCGCGGAGCCTGGCGGCCATAGCGCTGGCCGGCGTGCTCGCGCCCGGGGGTGTGATAGTGGCCGAGGGGCATTGGCGCGACCGCCCAGAGGCGCCAGAGGGGCTTGCGCTCTCGCGGGAGGCCCGGTACGGTGAGACGGTGCTGTGGTTCTTTCGTGCCGAGCCCGGATCGTGACCACGGGAGGAGCAGGCGTGCGGATCGCGGTGTATCCTGGCAGTTTTGACCCCGTCCACAACGGACACGTCGACGTCATACGGCGCGCGGCGCGGCTCTTCGATCGGGTCCTTGTGGCGGTCGCGCAGAACGTGGAGAAGGGCAGTGGG
Organism: bacterium; assembly: GCA_041487495.1. Taxonomy (GTDB): domain Bacteria; phylum Sysuimicrobiota; class Sysuimicrobiia; order Sysuimicrobiales; family Humicultoraceae; genus JBGPNN01. The sequence goes on along the minus strand of JBGPNN010000006.1, from coordinate 12,167 downwards.
ATCTTCACGGTCACCGAGCGGGTAGACATGCTCAGAGACGTGATGACGGATAGCCGTAACGTCGAGGTGGCGAGCTACAGTGGGTTGACGGTGGATTTTGCGAAGTCCGTCGGGGCGATGTGTCTGATCAAGGGGCTTCGGGCCGTCGGCGACTTCGACTTCGAGTTGAAGCAATCGGCGATGAATCGCAAACTGGCGCCCGACCTGGACACCCTCCTGCTCATCGCGACGCCGGAGTTCGCGTTTATTTCCTCCTCACTCATTCGCGAGGTGACGGGACTCGGTGGATCTGTTGAATCCATCGTGCCGCTCGAGGTGGTGCGGAAGCTGCGGGCCAGGCAGTCGGCCGAAGGCGCCCGCTAGATGGAATCGGTTCTGGAGATCCTCGATCGGCTGGAGCGCGTGCTGCGGCGCCACACGGAGCGCCTGCCATCAGGCGACCGGGGCGCCTTCGAACAAGAAGTGCTCGGGCTGCTACGGATGATCCGCGCCGCGCTGCCAAAAGAGTTGCATCACGCGCAGTGGCTGCTACAGGAGGCCGAAAGTGCACTGGCCCGCTCCCGGGAGGAGGCGCGCCGGTTGATTCTCGATGCGCAGGCCCATGCGCGATCCCTCAAGGACGCGCCGGTCGCCGGGGCGCCGGTGGCGCCGGATGACGCGCGGCACGAAGCGGACCGGATTCGCCGCGGCGCCGATGAGTACGCGGCGCAGGTACTCCAGCGGCTGGAGGTCGAAGTGGAACGTGCCCTGGCCACGATCCGCCGTGGGCAGCAGTTGCTGCGGGCGCCGGGCGGACCGCCAGGTGGCGGCGAGTGAGCGATCGAGAGGCGTTCATTGACACTCGAAAAAATGCCTCTCTATAATGGGACAGTCTGACGGAGGCGCCGGGCGCCATGATTGTGGACTTGAGGCCGCTACGCGCCGAGCGGGGTGCGACGCTCATAGTCGCCTGTAACGAGGCGGTGGCGAGCCAGATCCCCGAGATCCCATTTGACGAACCGGTCGCCGGTGACCTGACGCTGGTGAATCTCGGGTCGGTCCTTCGTATGACCGGACACCTGGGCACGAACGTCGAACTGACCTGTGATCGATGCGCGCGTCCTTTCCGGCAACGCCTGACGGCCAACGTGCAGGAAGAGGTCGACTGGAGGGCCGCGGAGGAGTTTATTGCGAGCGATGGTGTCACGCTTGCGCTGGATGTCGGCGCGCTGGCGCGCGAGGTGCTCGTGCTGGCCCTGCCGATGGTCGCGCGGTGCGACGAGGCGTGCGCCGGTTTGTGCGATCGGTGCGGAGCCGACCTGAAGGGTGGTCCCTGCGCGTGCAGGGAACGGACGGTAGATCCGCGGCTGGCCCCGCTGTCCAGGCTCGCCGGGCTGCAGGGCACGGGGCAGCAGTAAGAGATTGATCAAGAGGAGGCGAGGGCGTGGCTCAGAAGCGGCGCCATTCACGAGCGAGCACGGCACACCGGCGGAGCCGGTGGAAGTCCACCGTGCCGACCCTGGTGACGTGCCCCCAGTGCAAGTCGCGTATCGCACCGCATCGGGTGTGCCCGACCTGCGGTTACTACGCCGGCCGGGAAGTGATCGCGGTCGAAGCTACCAAGCCAAAGAAGAAGAAAGAATCGTAAGGCGCCCCGTCATGTCGCATCTGCAGCAGGCGCCGGGACGAGTGCTCGCGGATCGAGTGCCGTTGCGCCGTGGTGCGACGATTGCCGGCATGGGACGGAGCATCCCTCCGCGCATCATGACCAACGCGGAGATCGAGCGGTTGGTCGACACCGACGACGGATGGATCCAAGCACGCACCGGCATCAAGGAGCGGCGCATCGCACCCGACGGTGTGGCGACCTCTGATCTGGCCGTTGAGGCGGCAGAGGAAGCGTTGCGCGATGCCGGGGTGAGTGCAGAGGACGTCGATCTCATCATCGTCGGCACCGCGACGCCGGACATGCTCTTTCCGGCGACTGCCTGCCTGGTGCAAGATCGTCTTGGCGCGCGCCGCGCGGGTGCGTTTGATGCCTCGGCGGCCTGCAGTTCCTGGGCCTACGCGGCGGCCATGGGACATGCGGCGGTGGCCGCGGGTACGGCCGACACCGTGCTGGTGATCGGAGCCGAGACGCTGTCCCGCATCACCGACTTTACCGACCGGGGCACCTGCGTGCTCTTCGGCGACGCGGCCGCGGCAGTGGTTTTGCGGCCGTGCGAACCGGGCGAGGGCTTTCTCGCGTTCCACCTCGGATCGGACGGGTCTGGGGCACAGTTGATCTGCCTGCCGGGTGGCGGGTCTCGCTACCCGGCCAGTGCCGAAACCGTGGCCCGGCGTGACCACTACATTAAGATGAACGGTCGTGAAGTGTACAAGTTCGCGGTCCGGGCCATTCCCCGGGCCATCCAGCGGGTCGCGGCGGACGCCGGCGTATCGATCGACGAGGTCGACTGCTTCATTCCTCATCAGGCCAACATCCGCATCATCGAGGCTGCGGCCCAACGCCTTGGGCAGCCCATGAGCAAGTTCTTCGTCAACGTGGAACGGTACGGCAATACCTCATCGGCATCCGTGCCGGTGGCGCTCTATGAGGCCGTGGAGCAGGGACGGATCCGGCCGGGCGATCTGGTGATCTTTGTGGCCTTCGGCGGCGGGCTCACCTGGGGCGCGGCGGCGATGCGATGGACCAGCAAGCCGGGGCTCGGCATGCGCCGCGATGGGCCGTCGCGGTGATTGCGTTCGTCTATCCGGGGCAGGGCGCGCAGTATATCGGCATGGGTGTCGAGCTCGCCGACCGGTATGCGTGCGCGCGCCGTGTATTCAAAGAGGCAAGCGTGGCGATCGACGTCGACCTGCTGGAGTTGTGCCGGGCCGGTCCTGAGGAACACCTTCGCGCAACCGAGAATACGCAGCCCGCGATTCTCACCTGCAGTACGGCAGTGACCGCCGTGCTCGCCGAGCACGACGTGCAGCCGCATGTCGTTGCCGGTTTGAGCCTGGGCGAGTACTCGGCACTGGTCGCAGCTGGCGCGATGAGCCTGGCGGATGCCGCACGTGTCGTGCGCCAGCGCGGCCGGTTCATGCAAGAGGCGGCCGATCGCTACGAGACGGCCATGGCGGCAATTCTCGGGCTGGACGGCGACACCGTCGTCGAAGTTTGCCGAACCACGCCAGGTCTGGTGGAGGCGGCAAATTTCAACGCGCCGGGACAGGTCGTGATCGCGGGAGATGTGGAGGCCGTCGAGGCCGCCTGCCATCGGCTGCGGGCGGCCGGCGCGAAACGCGCCGTGCGGCTTGCGGTCAGCGCCCCTTTCCACACGTCCCTGATGCGGTCGGCGGCCGAGGCCCTGGCGCCTGTACTGAGAGCGACGACCATTGTGGCCCCAACCATTCCCGTGGTGTGCAACGTGACGGCCGCACCTGTGCAGGACGCCGAGGCGATTCACACCGGCCTGGTTCAGCAGGTGACCAGCCCGGTGCGTTGGGAGCAATCGATGCGGGCGCTGCACGCGTTAGGCGCGTCCGTCTTTGTGGAGGCCGGCCCCGGGACCACTCTTGCGGGGTTAGTCAGGCGGACGGTACAAGGTGCTACCGTCGTGTCCGTCGAGAACCAGGCCACGCTCGAATCCGCCCTGTCGATCCTGAAGACCGCCGCCTCCGGGAACGCTGGCGTGGTCGAGAGCCGGGCGTGATCCCCGTTGAAGATGCGGCTTCGTGATCAGGTAGCGGTTGTGACCGGCGCCTCCGGGGGCCTCGGGAGTCATATTGCCGTGGCTTTGGCCCGCGAGGGCGCCGCCGTGATCGCCCACTACGCCCACAACGCCGGAGCGGCGCAGGCGGTTGTTGGGGCGATCGAAGCGGCTGGAGGCCGCGCCCGGGCGGTCGCGGGGGACATCGCCAGGCCCGACGACGCGACCGCCGTGGTTGGGGCGGCCACGCAGATCTTCGGCCGATTTGACATCCTGGTCAACAATGCGGCGATCGCACGCGATGGCCTGATCCTGCGCATGCGCGACGAGGAATGGCAGGCTGTCGTGTCGCTCAATCTCAGTGGGGCCTTCTACTGCATCCGCGCCGCGCTGCGCGAGTTCGTCCGGCAGAGACACGGCCGGATCATCAACCTGACTTCGACAGCGGGGCAGGCGGGCAACGTGGGCCAGGCGAACTACGTGGCGGCCAAGGCAGGCCTGATCGGACTGACCCGGGCCGTGGCCCGGGAGGTGGGGTCACGCGGTATTACGGTGAATGCGATTGCGCCAGGGTTTATTGGTGCGTGGATGACCGAGCGGTTGCCCGAAGATGTGCGAACCCGGTTTCTCCAGCAGGTCCCGCTCGGCCGGCCGGGGACGCCCGATGACGTCGCCGCGGCCGTCATCTTCCTGGCTTCCGCGGAGGCGTCGTACATCACCGGGCAGGTATTGAATGTCGACGGCGGTATGATAATGCATTAGGAGGCCCCTCTACGGGGCGCCGTCCCAGGCGACGGCAATTCTGGGTGGAGGTGGAGGGGACGATGGCTTCTTCGGTCTTCGATCGTGTACGGGAGCGAGTGGCTCATCAGCTCGGGGTTGAGGAAGGCACCATTGCGCGGGAGTCATCCTTCGTAGAGGATCTGGGTGCCGACTCGCTCGACGTGGTCGAGCTGGTCATGGCGCTGGAAGAGGAGTTTGAGATCGAGATCCCAGATGAGCAGGCGGAGAAGATCGTCACCGTCGGTGACGCCGTGAAGTACATAGAGGGACACTCGAAGGAGGAGAAGCAGTAGGACGACATGCGCCACGACGGCCACGGGCCGCGTGAAGGCATGCGCCGGCGGGTCGTTGTCACCGGTCTGGGCGTTGTCAGTCCCATTGCGACCGGGGCGGAGGGGTTTTGGTCGGCGATCGCAGAGGGACGTTCCGGCGTGGATCGTATTACCGCCTTCGATCCCTCGGACATGACGACGCAGATCGCCGCCGAGGTGCGCGCCTTCGATCCGACCGCCTATATGGATCGCAAGGAGGCCCGGCGAAACGACCGGTTCGTGCAATTCGCCTACGCCGCCGCGCGGATGGCCCTGGAAGACGCCCGGTACACGCTCACGCCGGCGAACGCCGGCCGCACAGGGGTGGTAATCGGTTCGGGGATCGGTGGCGCGACCACCTGGGAAGAGCAGCACCGGACGCTGATGACCCGCGGTCCCGATCGGGTGTCGCCCTTCTTTATCCCGATGATCATCACGAACATGGCCAGCGGTGTCACGGCGATTCTCACGGGCGCTAAGGGGCCAAGTTCGTGCGTCGTGACCGCGTGCGCGACCGGCGGGAACGCCATCGGGGATGCTCTGCGGATCATTCAGCGAGACGAAGCGGACGTCATGATGGCCGGCGGCAGCGAGGCCGCGATCACGCGCCTGGCGGTCGCGGGGTTCTGTTCAATGAAGGCCATGTCGACACGCAACGACGACCCGGCCCGGGCGTCCCGCCCGTTTGACGCTACGCGCGACGGATTTGTCATGGGCGAGGGCGCCGGCATCGTCGTCCTGGAGTCGCTGGAGCACGCCGAGCGGCGCGGGGCGCGCATCTACGCCGAACTGATCGGGTACGGTGTCACCACCGACGCGTTCCATATCACCCAACCGGATCCTGAAGGCGACGGCGCGTATCGGAGCATGCGGGCGGCCATCGCCGACGCGGGCATTGCGCCCGAGGAGGTCGACTACATCAACGCACACGGCACCAGCACGCCGTACAACGACCGTCTGGAGACGCTGGCGATCAAGCGGGTGTTTGGCGCGCATGCGCGCCATCTCCCCGTGAGTTCGACAAAGTCCATGACCGGGCACTTGTTGGGCGCCGCCGGTGGCGTCGAGTTTATTGCCTGTGTCCTGGCCTTGCAGCACCAGATGCTCCCGCCGACAATCAACTACCAGGTGCCCGACCCAGACTGCGACCTGGATTACGTGCCGAACACCCCACGACCTGCCCGGCTGCGGACCATGATGTCCAACGCCTTCGGGTTCGGTGGGCACAACGCGATCTTGATCATGAGGGCCTATGGCTAGACACGGCAAGGCGCAGGGACGAGAACGTGTGGAACCCGGCGCGGGACCGGCACCCGCCGCTCCGGCACCGGTATCGATTGCGGATGAGACCGGTGCAGTCGGCGAAGTCCTGACCCAGGATCGGTTGGCGCAACTGGCCCAGTTGGAAGAGCGTCTGGGGGTACGGTTCCGTGACCGCTCGCTCCTGGACCTGGCGCTGCGCCACGGATCGTTCACGCACGAGCGGGGACGCGATCCGCTGAAGAGCTACGAGCGACTCGAGTTCCTGGGGGATGCAGTCCTCAGCCTGGTGGTCAGCGACGATCTGTACCGCCGGCGCCCCGACATCGACGAGGGGGGCCTGGCCAAAGCCCGCGCCCGGATCGTCAACGAGGCCGCCCTGGCCTCGATCGGGCGGCGCCTGAACCTGGGCCGCTGGGTGCTGCTTGGGCGTGGCGAAGAAAAGGGTGGCGGCCGGGCGCGCCCGTCGCTGCTGGCCGATGCGGTGGAAGCCGTGATCGGGGCGATTTACATTGACTCGGGGTACGGTGTCTCACACGCGGTCCTGACACGTTGGCTGGGCGAGTTGGCGGAGGATATCCAGCGCTCCGGTGAGGACTACAAGAGCCAGCTTCAGGAGCGGTTGCAGCGCCGCCGGCAGATGCCGCGCTACCGCATCACGCAGGAGGATGGCCCGGACCACGAGCGCACGTTCGTTGCCATCGTCGAGGCCAACGCGAAGGTCATCGGCCAGGGACGGGGCAAGAGCAAGAAGGAAGCGGAGCAGATGGCTGCATCAGAGGCGATCGCCACACTCGAACGCTCCCCGACGTGAATCATCTCTGGGCGCCCTGGCGCCTGGCCTACATTGCGGGCCCCCGGGCCGATGGGTGTATCTTCTGCGAGGCGGGCCGGGGCACGGACGACCGCGCGGCCCGGGTGGTATACCGGTCGGCGTCCGGGTACCTGATCCTGAACCGCTTTCCCTACAACAGTGGTCACCTGATGGCGGTGCCCTACCGCCACGTCACACGGCTGGACGCTCTGGTGGCCGGCGAGGTCGAGGGGCTGATGCGCCTGGTAGACTTCGCCGTCCGCGCGCTCGAACACGCCGCCTCACCCCAGGGCTTCAACATCGGCATCAACGTGGGCATCGCGGCCGGCGCGGGCTTTGAGCACCTCCACATGCACGTGGTGCCCCGATGGATCGGGGATACCAACTACATGCCGGTGCTGGGTGACGTCAAAGTCCTACCCGACCATCTTGACCAGACCTACGACCGGCTGGCGGCGGCAATGACCGAGATACCCAACCCGCCGCGAGTTTGAGGGCCCAGCGTTGCACGGTCTTCCACACCCCCCTACAATTGAGGCAGAACGCGGTGCCAGGCCGCGTGGTGGAGGTTTGAAATGACGGTGCCCACAGGCGGCGGTGACGATCCCGAAAAACTGGTCGCGTTCGAAGCCCGGATCACCTCGGGCGACCGCGTGGAAGCAGGCGAGTGGATGCCGGGGAAGTACCGGGCCGAGTGCCTGCGCCTCATCCAGATGCACGCCAACTCGGAGCTCATGGGGGCCCTCCCAGAGCGAGAGTGGATCCCTCGGGCGCCGACGTTGTCGCGTAAGATGGCCCTGGTCGCCAAGGTGCAGGACGAGATCGGGCACGCGCAGCTCCTATACCGTGTCGCGGAGGATCTCGGTAAGCCGCGCCCGCAGATGATCGCAGATCTGCTGGCCGGGATCTCGAAGTTCCACAACGTGTTCCACTATCCTGCCGAGACCTGGGCCGACGTCATCGTCATCCAGGTCTTTGTCGACGGGGCGGCGATGCAGACGCAGGGCTCCCTGCGCTCGTGCTCCTACGCGCCCTACGCGCGCGTGCTGCGCCGCATCTGCTACGAGGAGGATTTTCATATCCGGCTGGGCATCGATGGTTTCAAGACCCTGGCCGAAGGGACGTCACGGCAGCGGGTGATGCTCCAGGACGCGCTCAACCGCTGGTGGACCCCGCTGATGCACTTCTTTGGGCCCCGCGATCAGGCGTCGCCCCACCTGGAGACCATGATCCGCTGGCGGATCAAAGTGAAGAGCAACGATGAGCTCCGCCAGCAGTTCCTGCGGCAATTCGCGCCACTGATCCAGGAATATGGGATGGCGGTGCCCGATGCCGGTTTGAGGTGGGATGAGACCGCGGGCCTGTATGTTTACAGCGAGCCCGACTGGGATGAGTTTCGCCGAATCCTCAGGGGCGAGGGGCCAAAGACCCGCGAGCGGCTCGCGCTGCGGAACCGGGTCCACGACGAGCACCGGTGGGTGCGCGAGGCGATCGCCCGGTGGGCACTGGCCGCCTGATGCGGCGCCAGCGATGAAGCTCAGCGCCATCGTCCCGGATGCCGAGCACGTCTACGCCGTGTTCAGGCAGGACACCAAGAACGACGCGCACGTGCACGTCGGTGACGTGCACGCGCCCGATGCGGAGATGGCGCTGATCCTGGCCAAGGAGCAGTTCACCCGGCGGGACGCATGCGTCAACGTGTGGGTGGTGCGCTACGCGGACATCCGCGCCACGCTGTATGAAGACGCCGACATGTTTGATCCCGCGACCGACAAGAGTTACCGGTTTGGTGGATCCTATCGGGAACAACAGCGGATCTACCGCCGCCGATGACCAACCTGTGGGCTGCCGCCGACGCTCCCCCGATCACGGGCGACGCCGCCTCCCGCATGGCGCTCCGGACGCTCTTGCTGGCGATCGCGGATGACGAACTGATCCTGGGCCACCGCCATTCTGAGTGGACCGGGTTCGCGCCCGACATCGAGTCTGACGTGGCGATGTCCTCGATCGCTCAGGAAGAGATGGGTCACGCCCGCGTGTTCTACGAGCAGGTCGCGGCGTTGGACGGCACGACCGCCGATCTGCTGGCATTTGGCCGAGGACCCGGGGCGTTTCGAAACGCCATCCTGACGGAGCGACCCAATGGCGATTGGGCGTTCTCGATGGTCCGCGCCTGGTTGTATGATCACGCCGACGCGGTTCGTCTGCAGACGCTGGCTGCCTCGCCGCTGGGCGCCTTTGCATCGCTGGCCAAGACGCTCTTGCGCGAGGAGAAGTACCACCTGTTGTTCAGCGACGCGTGGCTGGAACGTCTGGCCCGAGCGGGCGGCGATGCGGGAGTGCGCCTGCAGGCGGCGCTCGATACGGCCTGGCCGGACGCGCTCGGGCTCTTCGAAAGCACGGCCGAGGCGGAGACGCTGACCCGGTCCGGGGCGCTGACCACAAGCATGGCCACCCAACAGCAGCGATGGGAGTCGGAGGTGCGGCCGCGCCTGCACGCGATGGAGTTGGTGATCCGCCCCGCCGCGGTCGCAACGAGTGGCGGGCGCGGGGGCCGGCACACGTCTGATCTGGGTATGTTAATGGACGAGATGACGTCGGTGTGGCGCACAGACCCCGACGCCCGATGGTGATGAGGAGCGGATGAGCCACTTCTCTCGCGAACAGATCTGGCAGGTCCTCGGGGACATCGAAGATCCCGAACTGCCGATTGCTATCACCGACCTGGGGCTGGTACGGTCGGTCGAGATCGGCGACGGCGTGGTCCGGGTCCGGTTGGTGCCCACATTCGTGGGGTGTCCCGCGCTGGAGCTCATTCGAGAGCGCGTCCGTCACCGGCTGCTCGCCGTGCCGGGCGTGAGCGCGGCCGAAGTTGACTACATGTTTGATGAGCCCTGGACCCTCGATCGGATGACCGAGACGGGACGCGCCCAGCTGACCGCACACGGTGTGAGCATACCGCGCACGTCCATGGCCGAGCCCGCGGTGTGCCCGTTCTGTGGTTCGACGAATGTGGTCCTGGACAGCCTCTTCGGCCCGACCCTGTGTCGAGCCGTCTACTACTGCCGCGACTGCCGCAATCCGGTCGAGCGGTTCAAACCCCCCGCAGATGCTGCGCCTGTCCCCGGGCGCTGACCTGCGCCCGGAGCGCTCATGCGCCTGAGACTCCTTGCGCTCGTCGCCTTGTCGGCTGTCGCGATCGTGGGCGCAAATCCCCTCTTTGTGCGGTCGGACCAGGCCCCCGGCGGTCTACCGGCGGACGTGCTGGTGGTGGGTGGCAGCCCGGCCGGTGTGGCCGCCGCCATCGCCGCGGCGCGCCAGGGCATGGTTGTGGCCCTCGTGGAGCCCCGGCCGTTCCTGGGCACGGTCATGACCGGCGCGATGTTAAACATGGTCGACCTCAGCCGGCGCCGGGACGGCGGCTCCTTGATCAAGGGCGTGTTCACGGAATTCTACAAGCGGGCCGGCGGGATCAGCTTCGATCCGCGCGTCGTACGCCAGGTGTTCAAGCAAATGGTCGACGCTGAGCCGGGCATCACGCTGATGCTGAAGACCGAAGTCGTGCAGCCGTTGCTGGAGGGCAGCCGCCTCGTCGGAACCGAGGTGCGCACGCCGGACGGTCGGGTGATGACGATCCGCGCGACCGCGACGATCGATGCGACAGATGACGGCGATCTTGCGGCGGCCGCCGGCGTACCGTTTACGTTCGGCCGCGAGGAATCGGGCATCGACCGGCGCACGATGCCGGCGACGCTGATGTTCCGCCTGGCGGAGGTGGACTGGAAGACCGTGGTCCGCGTCGCCTACGCCTTCCGGAAGGGCCGGCAGCCTAGCGGGGCGTACCGGGGGTATGCCTGGGGGTTCTCCCAGTTCATGCGCGACTACGTTCCTGAGGATCCGACGCTGTCGGCCCATGATCTGAACATCGGGCGAATGACCGACGGCTCAGTGCTGATCAACTCGCTGCAAATTCACGACGTGGATGGGACGAACCGCGAGTCCCGGAGCAGCTCCTACGAGCGGGCGACACGAGAGATGCCGCGCTTGGTCGAATACCTGCGCGCCAACGTGCCCGGGTTCGCTCGCGCGCAACTGGTTGAGGTCGCTCCCGAGCTCTACATTCGGGAGACACGCCACCTCAGGGGGCTGTATACGTTAACCGCCAAGGACATTATCGCGAACACCCGCTTCTGGGACCGCATCGGCGCCGCATCGTATCCCGTGGATATCCACCAGTACAAGAAGGGTGAGCAGTACCCGTATCGGTCGGTCCGGCAGGAGTATACGATCCCGCTACGGGCCCTGATTACGGCTAAGATCGACGGCTTGTTCGTCGCCAGCCGGGCGCTTTCCGCCACCTACCAGGCCGCCGGTTCAGCCCGCGTCATCCCGACGACGATGGCAATGGGCGAAGGGGTCGGCGTGGCTGCCGCCGTGGTCGTACAGAGCGGGACAACGCCACATCAACTCGTGGGGCGCCGCGACCTGGTGGTCGACGTGCAGCAGCGGCTGGTCCGGTCCGGCGCGCTCATTGACTTCTAGGGCCACGCGAGGACAGCGCGAGTGGGCTCTGCCCGACACCCTCGCGCTCGTCTACCACGCCCGCGAGTCCCACCCCCAGCAGGTTCCCCTCAAAGCTGTCTACCGGGACCCGGTGGCACCGCAGCCCATGGGGCGGCCGTTCGCACGCCTGAACATGATCCAGACGCTGGACGGCGCCGTGGCGATCGATGGCAGAGCCTGGACCCTTGGGTCGGATGTCGATCACTATCTGTTTCGGACCCTGCGCGGATGGGCCGATGCAGTGATGAGTGGTGCCGGGACGCTACGCCGCAATGATGTCATCACGACGACGCATCCGGAGCTGCAGGCGGAACGCCGGGCTGCCGGCCGCCCGGCGAATCCCCCGGGCATGGTCGTGACGCGCCACGCCGACTTCTCCGATGAAGTACTGGCGAAGCGGTTTTTCACGCAGACGGACTTCGCGTCGGTCGTGCTTACCACGGAGCTGGCGCGCCAGGACGACGTCCGGCGGATCGAGCGTGCCGGGGCCGATGTCTGGGTGGTTCCCGCTACCCCGTCCGGTGAGGTCGATGTGGTCGCGGCCCTCAGTCTGCTGATGCAGCGCGGGATCTCGCGCTTGGTGGTCGAAGGCGGGCCTACGCTGAATCGGGGTCTGGTCGAGACCGGGTTGATCGACGAGTTGTTCCTCACAATCACCCCACAGGTGGCGGGAGTCCCGGATCCACCGCGCCTGCTGGCAGGTATCTTCGGCGGCGCGCAGGCCCGGTTGAGCCTGGTCAGTGAATTCCAGTACCGAGCCCG
>JBGPNN010000005.1:0-34227 GCA_041487495.1 bacterium | reverse complement strand
GACGTCGATGAGATCAACCGGTTCAACATCCTGGGCGCGACACGTCTGGCGTGGAGCCGGGCGGTGGAGGCGCTGCCGGCTCGGCCGGCCCTCGTGCTGATCGACGGGAATCTTCGCGCGCCCATCGCCATCGCCCAACGCGCCCTTGTCCGCGGAGACGCGCGGTGCGCGTCGATCGCCGCCGCATCGGTCGTCGCCAAAGTCACGCGCGACCGGTTGATGCTGGAGATCGACCGCCGGCACCCGCAGTATGGATTTGCCAGGCACAAAGGATACGCGACGGCTGAACATCTCGACGCGCTGCGACGGTGGGGACCATCGCCCGTCCACCGGTATGTCTTCCTCCCTGCGGAATTGGTGCAAACGGTCCTGCTCCCCTCATAGCCCCCTGTAACGCGCCTGGTCGCTGCCGATGAAAGAGTCGGGATGGCGGCGACGCGGCGGGCGCTCGGCACGGCGGGAGAGGATGCGGCCGCCGCGTGGCTGGAGTCCCACGGGTACCAGATCCTGGCGCGCAACGTGCGCACGCGCTACGGGGAGATCGATGTGGTCGCCCGGCAGGGGGCACTGATGGTGTTCGTCGAGGTGAAGAGCCGGACCAGTGATCGCTTTGGACACCCAGCCGACGCGATCGTCTGGAGGAAGCGCCGGCGGCTGAGCCACCTGGCAGCGATGTGCCTCCAGCGGTTCGGTCTCGAGCACTGCCTCGTCCGGTTCGACGCTATTGCCGTGCACCTGAGCCCCGACGGTCACGTCAGGGAGGTGGAGCATATCCCCGATGCCTTTGCGGCGGATTCCTAGCCTGTGAGGATCCCCGGGCGGGCGGCGCCCAACGCGTCGACGAGCCGGCGGGCGGCCTCCGTGCCCTGGCGGATGCAGTCGGGGAGGCCGATGCCCCGGTAGCCGGCGCCCGCCAGCGCGACGGCCGGCAGGTGCCGAACCTCAGCGTCGATGGCCTCTAGCCGATCAAGGTGCCCAGGCAGGTACTGTGGCATGGCGCGCCGCCACCGCGCCACGTGCGTGAACAGCGGGACGGCCCGGATGCCCATCGTGTTCGCGAGGTCCGCTCGCGCGGCGGCTACCAGGCGCTCGTCGTCTTCCTCGACGATCGCGTCGCGACCAGCGCTGCCGAGATAGCAGCGCAGGAGGGCTATCTCCGGTGGCGCCCGATGGGGCCACTTTGATGACACCCAGGTGCACGCGGTAATCGCCAGCGGTTCGCCCCGCGCGACAACGAAGCCGTGCCCGTCAAGCGGGTGAGAAACCTGCGCGCGCTGGTACGCGAGTGTCACCGCCGCCGTGGATGCGTACGGGATTTCGCGCAGTAATCGTGCGGCCCCCGGCGCAAGCGGCGCCAGCAGATCCGCGGTCACGAAGGTAGGGGTGGTGAAGAGGAGGGCAGTGGCCTCCAGTGACCGGCCATCACCAAGGTGCACGACGTAGGACGCATGCCGGTCCGGGGACGTTGTTCCGTCGCGGGTGTGACGGTCGACCCGGACCGCGGGCTGTCCGGTCATGATCGTGGTGTCGCGCAGCGCCGTGACCAGGGCGTCGATCAGTTCGCGGAGCCCGCCCGCCAGGCCGAGGAACATCGGGCTTGCGGCGCGGCCGCGGGCCGGCGCGCTCTGCCGGTGCCTGAGTGCCGCCAGGATCAGGCTCCGGTGTTCGGTTTCCCATTGGTGCAATTGCGGGAAGGTCGCGAGGACGCTCAGCGCGTCGACGTCTCCGGCGTAGATGCCCGAGAGCAGTGGTCCAGCCAGCCGGTCCACCGCCGCGCGGCCGAGTCGGCGGCCGATGAACGAACCCATGGACTCGTCTCCACCGGCCGAGCGTTGCGGGAGCACGAGGTCCATCGCCAGTCGGGCTTTTTCGAATGGGGTGAGGAGACTCGTGCCCACCATGGGCACCATGCGGGTGGGGACGCCGAACACCAGTCCGGGAGGCAGGGGATGCAGGCGACCTCGTGACGCGACATAGACCGCGCGACCCGGCAGCGTGCCGATGAGACGGTCACCCAGTCCGAGCGCACGGCAAAGATCGGCGGCCCAGGGTTTGGTGGCCAGGAACGAGTCAGGGCCGGTCTCGACCAGGCATCCCTCAAGATGCTCGGTCTGCACCTTACCTCCGAGGCGGGAGTCGCGCTCGACGATCGTGCACGTCAACCCAAGATCACGCCGCCTCTTATCGGTCAGCAGCGCATAGGCCGCGGCGAGTCCAGTGATGCCGCCGCCCAAGATGACGACGCGCGAGGTGGTCTGGCTCATGGGGCCTGCGTCGCGGTCGTCTCATGCACCAGGTCGACCAGCCGGCGCAGATGCCCCGCGGGCGTCTGAGGCAGCACCCCGTGGCCCAGGTTGAAGATGTGCCCAGGACGGCCGCCAGCCTCGGACAGCACGTCGTGGACCGCCGCTTCGACGATCTCGAAGGGCGCCAGCAGCGCGGCGGGGTCGAGATTGCCCTGGATCCCTCGCGGACCGATCTGCGCCCACGCCTCACCGAGTCGGACCCGCCAGTCTACGCCGATGACATCACCGCCCGCCGATGCCATCAGCCGCAACAGACCCGCGGTCCCGGTCCCGAAGTGAATCGTGGGGACGCCCGTCGCTTTCAACCCGTCGAAGAGGCGCCGCATGTGCGGCAGCACGGCGCGCTCGTAGTCTCGAGGCGCGAGCGCGCCGACCCACGAGTCGAACACCTGCACGACCTGAACGCCGGCCGCGACCTGTGCTTTCAGATACGCGAGCGTGGCATCGGTGAGGATCGCCATCAGCCGCGTCCACACCCGCGGCGCGCCGTGGAGCATCCGTTTGGTCTCCACCACATCACGAGCGCCCCGTCCCTCGATGAGGTACGTGGCCAGGGTGAAGGGCGCACCTGCAAAACCAATCAGGGGCACCGGTGACGCACGCCGGACCATGCGGATCGCGTCGAGAACGAACGGGACGTCGCGCTCAGGCTCAAACGGCCGCAGGCGTTCGACATCGGCGTCGGCCCGCAGCGGCGTGTGCACGACCGGGCCGACACCTTCGACGATCTCAAACGGGACACCCAGACCGAGCAGGGGCAGGGTGATGTCCGCGAAGAGGATCGCCGCATCCACGCCGAGTTGCTCGACGGGAAGGAGGGTCACCTGGGCGCATAGGTCGGGGATGCGGCAGAGGTCGAGCAGCGAGTGGCGCTCGCGGAGGGCGCGGTACTCCGGTTGGTAGCGGCCCGCCTGGCGCATGAACCAGACCGGGGTGCGGTCGACCGCTTCACGCCGGCAGGCCCGCAGCAGCAGGTCCGTTACGGGCGCACCTCGGCGGCCACCGGCGCGCCGAGCAGTGCCAGCGCGTCGCGAAGCGGCCTGTGGACGCCCACCAGGATCGGGGTGTCGCGCACCGTGTACTTGCGGCCCTCGGTCGCGCGCAGCGCCTGAACGAGGTCCTGGAACGCCGTCATATCGTCGGTCTCGTAGGCGACGATGAACTCCTGATCATCCATGCCAAACGAGTACGCCAACAATTGCTGCACCATGGGATATTGGTGCCCGATGCGGATGTGCTCGTTCATCATGCGTTGCCGCTCTTCGCGCGCGCTCAGATACCAATCGGTGGACTTGACGAACGGATACACGATCAGGTACGCGGCGCGCGTACCACTGAACATCGCCTGTTCCTGGACGGTGGGCTTCTTGACATATTGCGAGTGCCGCACCATGCCGAGCATCGAGTAGGAAACAGTCAGGTGCCGACCGAGACCGGCCTGCAGCAGGCTCGCGGCGGTTTCTTCCATGGTCTGCAGCGACGGGCCCAGCCGCCAGAAGAGCAGGTCGACGTCCGCCCGCAGGCCGACCATGGAATACGTGAAACTCCGGACACGGCTGTTTGCGGTCTCGGCGGCCGCGAGAAACGTCGCCGCATCGCGCCCCCGGACGTCATCAGGCAGCCGCCGCCAGGCGGGATCGAGCCTGAGCGCCAGGACATGAACCACGGTCCAGGGCTCGCTCATGCCCGCGCCTCCCGGATCCAGCGGGCGGCGTCGGCCGCCGCGTATGTGATGATGATGTCGGCGCCGGCCCGGCGGATCGCCCCCAGGATTTCCATGACCGCGCGGCGCTCATCAAGCCAGCCCTGGGCCACCGCGGCCTTGACCATCGCGTACTCGCCGCTCACCCAGTACGCGGCAAGTGGCAGCGTTGTGGTCTCGCGGGCGGCGCGGATGACGTCGAGATACGCGAGCGCCGGTTTGACCATCACGATGTCCGCGCCTTGCTCGATGTCGAGGGCGATCTCATGCAGCGCCTCTCGGACATTGGGCGGATCCATCTGGTAAGAGCGCCGGTCGCCGAACTGCGGCGCCGACCCGGACGCGTCTCGGAAGGGACCATAGAAGCCCGATGCATACTTGGCCGCGTAGGCCATGATCGCCACCTCCGGGAAGCCGGCGTCGTCAAGCTCCTGGCGGATCGCGCCGACCTGACCATCCATCATCGCGCTGGGCGCGACGACGTCGGCCCCCGCCGCGGCGTGCGAGACCGCCGTGCGTGCGAGGAGTTCCAGGGTGGCGTCGTTGTCGATTTCATGCCCTCGAGCGACCCCGCAGTGGCCGTGGTCGGTGTACGCGCACAGGCAGACGTCGGTGAGCACGGCGAGCCCAGGGTACGCCTGCCTGAGCGCGCGGACCGCTTCCTGCACGATGCCCGCCTCCGCGTAGGCCTCGCGGGCCTCGGGATCCTTCGTCTCGGGGACCCCGAAGATCAGCACCGCGGAGATGCCCAACTCCTGCAAAGCCCCGACCTCGCGGACCAGTTCGTCCGGCGAGAAGCGCATCTGCCCGGGCAGGCTGGCGATGGGCTCGCGGATGCCGCGCCCGGCGCGGACGAACAATGGGGCGATGAAGCGCGACGGATCGACCCGCGTCTCGCGGGCGAGGGTCCGTAGCGCGTGGGTCCGCCGCAGCCGTCGCGGACGTTGCGTACGACTAGCGCGTAGCGCGGTTCTTGGCATGCTCGGTGCCTCCCTTGCGACGAATCGTGTGCGCGCGCGGCGCCATCAGCAGCGCGTTGATCAATCCCTCAACGGTATGTTCCCTGGCGACGACCGCGGGGCGCAGACCCGCTTCCACGACCGCGTCCGCCGTGACCGGACCGATGCAGGCGATCGTCACGCCATCGAGCGCGCCGCGCCCCTTTCCGAGCAACCGTATCAGGCCCCGCACGGTCGACGCGCTGGTGAAGAGCACGGTGTCGACGCTGCCTGATTCGAAGACCCGCCGGATCCTGGGTGCCGCGCGTGGCGGTCCCACGACAGTCCGGTAGGCGGCGATTTCATCGACGATCGCCCCGCGCCGCCGGAGGGCTTTCGACAATTCAGGCGGCGCGATGTCTGCGCGCGGCAGCAAGACCCGGCGACCATTGATCTTGGTCAAGGTCGCGGCGATCGCTTTGGTCAGGTATCTCGACGGCGTCATGGCTACGTCGATCCCGGCGCGGCGCAGGACCGCCGCCGTCGCCGGACCTATGACAGCCCACCGCGGCCGCACGCGTCTGAGATCCACGTGCAGGGCCCGGGCTCGTGCGACGCACGTCCGCGCGCCATTGGCACTCGTGACGATCACCCAGTCGTACTGCTTGAGACGCCGCAGCGCCTGATCCAACGGGCCGCCCGGTGCCGGTGGCATGATCTCGATGGTGGGAACGACCACAGCCCGCGCGCCGAGCCCCCGCAGGCGTTCGCAGAGCGCGCGACTCTGCGCGCGCGGCCGGGTGACCAGGACGGAGCGACCGGCCAGCGGGCGCCGCGCGGTCACGAGGCCACACCGACGATCAGGCTCCGCGCGCCCTGCTCGATTAATCGCATGCCCAGCGCCTTCCCGACCTGCTCAGCCTGTCCGGCCGGGCCGGTCATGCGCCCGCGGACGATGCGCGAACCGTCCGGGTCGAGCACGACGCCTTCGAGCGCAAGCGTGCCGTCCTGATAGATGGCGAGTGCGGCGATCGCCGTGTCACACGTCCCGCCCAGCGTTGCGACAAACGCGCGCTCGGCCTCAACGGTGGCGCGCGTCGGCGCGTCGTCGAGATCTTCCAGGATCTTCCGCAGGTCGTGCGCGTCCTCGCGCGCCTGCAGGGCGATCGCGCCCTGCCCGGCCTCGGGTAGCATCACCGACGTCTCGAGCCGCTCAGTGATACGATCCCCCAGACCCAGCCGCACGAGACCCGCCGCCGCCAGGACGATGGCATCGGCATCCCCGGCCTGGAGCTTGCGCAGTCGCGTATCGACGTTGCCACGCATGCCGCAGATCGAGAGATCGGGTCTGGCCGCCAGAAGAAAGGCGCGGCGCCTCGGGCTTTCGGTGCCCACAGCGGCGCCAGGCGGGAGTTCCCGCAACCCGTGGCCACGACGCGAGACCAGCACGTCCGTGGGATCTTCGCGCGGCGGGAACGCGGCCAGCACCAGGCCCGGCGTGCTCTCGCCGTGGAGGTCCTTGGCGCTGTGCACCGCGAGGTCGATGCGGCCCTCGGCTAGCGTCACCTCGAGGTCCTTGACAAACACACCACTCCCCAGCGTCCGGGTTGGGGAGTCGGGGTGCCGGTCACCCTGGGTGCGGATCGTGACGATCTCGCAATGGACACCCCGCCGCTCCAGCGCCTCCGTCACCAGCGCCGTCATGGCGAGGGCAAGCCGGCTCGCGCGGGTCCCAACCTTCACGATCACTGGAGAGCACCTTCGCGCGGGTCCCATGCACGCAGCATCGTCAGAAAGATCGCATCCATGAGATCGCTGACGTCGAGCAGCGTCCTGACCTGCGCCTCGTCCAGCAACCCCCCCCGGCCGTGCGGCTCCGTCACCATCTTCAGCACCAGATGGCGGAAGAACCCGAACGCCTCCGCGGCGTCCGCCGGGCCGACGTGCGCATCGTGCAACTCCACCCCATACACCCGGGCCCGGTCCAGCAGTTCTACGCGGATGGCGCGCCGGGAGGACGAGTCGGTCACATAGCGCACGACGGCGGAGAACAGTTGCCGTCCATGATCCCGGGCTTTCACGCGCAATCCCTCGTCAAGGGACGAAAACCACGGGCGCGCCTGCAGCGGCTTGGCCGGGGTGCCCGACAGGACTTTTGCGCCGCGACGTGCGACGAGATCACCCAGATCTTCCACTCGGGGTGTGTCCCGCCGGATCAACGCTTGGAGGTCGTCTTGCCGGAACCGCCGGTGCCCGCCGGGGGTGCGGAAGGTCCGCACGCGCCCCGTGTCGGCCCAGTGCCGCAACGTCGCGTCATCAACACCAAGGAGCGACGCGGCGTCACCGAGCGCTAGCCAACCGCCGACCCGTGGCTTCAGCACTGCTCTCTCCCCACTAACGTGTGCCTCTGCATTCTATAGAAGTCTGTGTAATCCTCCAATAGCTCCTTTCATTAGTATGCCCCATTTGGCCCCCCGTAATCCTGCACCGCCTCACCGATGACATGAACGGGAGACCATTCCACACCATGCTGGCGATGGTGGCGAGCGCGACGATTGTGGGGCTGCAGGCCTTGCCGGTATCGGTCGAGGCCGATGTCGGGCCTGGCCTGCCGTCCTTTTCTATCGTCGGGCTCCCCGACGCGGCGGTGCAGGAGGCCCGGGAGCGTGTCCGGGCCGCAATTCGGAACTCAGGGTTCGAACTGCCGCCGCGCCGCATCGTCGTGAATTTGGCGCCCGGCGACCGTCGCAAGGAGGGGCCGGCGTTCGATCTGCCCATTGCCCTGGCCATCTTGATCGCCACTGGGCAACTCCGCCAGGACCCCGCGCGCGGATATCTCGCCGTCGGAGAGCTTGCGCTCGACGGTTCCCTGCGACCGGTCCCCGGGGTCCTGGCCATCGCGGAAGCCGCCCGGTCAGGGGGCGCCAGAGCCCTCTTTGTACCCGAGGCGAACGCCGCCGAAGCCGCAGTGATTGAGGAGGTGACGGTCTATGCCCTGCCGGGCTTGCGTGCCGCCGTCGAGCACCTCGAAGGACGCCTGCTGCTCCCGCCGTCGGGTCGCGGAATGCGAGCAGCGCCCTGCGAGGTGCCGTCATCAGTCGATCTGGCCGACGTACGCGGGCAGGCCACCGCGCGGCGCGGGCTGGAAATCGCGGCGGCGGGAGGGCTCAACCTCTTGTTCCTGGGACCGCCGGGTGTGGGGAAGACCATGCTGGCCCAGCGGCTGCGGACCGTGCTGCCGCCGTTGTCGCACGAGGAGGCCGTTGAAGTGACGAAGATCCACAGCGTGGCGGGACTGCTGCCGCCGCGATCCAGCTTGATGTGGGCGCGGCCTTTCAGGGCGCCGCATCATACGGCCAGCGCATCATCGATGATTGGCGGCGGCTCGCTCCCGCGGCCCGGTGAGATCACGCTGGCGCACCACGGCGTGCTCTTCCTCGACGAACTACCCGAGTTCCACATCGATGTCCTGCAGGTGCTCAGGCAACCACTCGAGGATGGCTACGTGATCGTCGCCCGTGCCGGCGGGGTCGTCCGGCTCCCCGCGCGGTTCGCGCTGGTGGCTGCGATGAACCCTTGTCCATGCGGGTATCGCGGTGACCCGCGGCGCGAGTGCACATGTACCCCGGGTCAGATTCAGCGATATCTGGCGAGGCTCTCCGGACCGTTGCTCGACCGGATCGATCTGCACGTCGAAGTCCCGCGGCCTCCGACGGACGAGTTGTTTAATGGAGGAACAGCCGAGTCCTCACAGGTCGTCCGGGCTCGCGTGGCCGCCGCGCGCGAGCAGGCCGCGCGCCGCGCCGTCCGCTCGGCGCACGCCACTGGGCCGCCGGGTGGTATCCAGCGGTGGGGGCCGATCGAGGGGGCCGCCGTGACCCTGCTACGCGCCGCGGTGGAACGTCTGCTGCTCGGCGCGCGCGCCACGCATCGTGTGGCGCGGGTCGCGCGGACCATCGCCGATCTTGCCGCGGCTGAATGTGTCGCCGTGTCTCATGTGGCCGAGGCGCTCCAATATCGCGCGCTCGACCGCCGCGCGGTCCTGCCGTCTTGACAACCCGTGTTACCTTATAGGATGAACTTCGGGCCCTCCCGGACCGATCGTCCCGGGTCGCCGCCGGAAGACCACGTGGTCGCCTGGGTTGGGCTGACCCTACTACCGGGAGTGGGTCCGCGAACGCTCAAGCGGTGGGTCGACCGGACCGGTTCGGCCTACGCGGCCTGGCGGTACCTGCCTGAACTGCTCGACGCGCAGGCAAATCGGGAGGAGGTCCTGGCCGCGTGGCGCTCGCTGGATCCCGCGGCCGTGCTTGCGACGGCGCGGGCTAGGGGAATGACCGTGGTGACCACCGGCGATCCGGCCTTTCCCCCTCGACTCCAGGCGATTTACGATGCGCCACCGGTCCTATTCGTGAAGGGCTCGTTGGACGACCGTCCGACCGTGGCCATCGTCGGGTCGCGGCGCGCGACGCCGTACGGCCTGGCCGCGGCCAGCCAGATCGCCTTTGACCTCGCGGCGGCCGGCGTGACGGTGGTCAGTGGGCTCGCCCGAGGGATCGATGGCGCGGCCCATCAGGCTGCGTTGGATGGAGGGGGGAGGACGATCGCAGTGCTGGGAAGCGGCGCGGACATCATCTACCCATCCGAGCATCGCCGGCTGGCCGGCGCCGTGGCCGAGAGCGGGGCGCTCGTCACTGAATTCGCGCCCGCAACACCACCATTGCCCATGCATTTTCCGCGGCGAAACCGGATCATCAGCGGGCTCAGCCTCGGTGTCGTGGTCGTCGAGGGGGCGCAGGACAGCGGGTCGCTGCTGACCGTGGAGTACGCGTTGGATCAGGGCCGCGAAGTCTTCGCGGTGCCGGGCAGCATCTTCAGCGATCATAGCCGTGCGCCGCATCGACTGCTGCGCGAGGGCGCGCGGGTCGTGGAGGGGGCGGCGGACATCCTGACCGAATTGGGTCTGCCGGCCGCGCCCGAAGCGGCAGACGTCCACGCCGCGCCCCAGGATCGTGACGCGGCAACCGTGCTGGCCCTGTTGAACGCCGGGCCGCGGACCCTTGACGAACTGGCTGCCCTTGGCGGATTGTCCGCGGCGGCTGTGGCGACGGCGGTCACCGTCCTCGAAATTCGTGGTCTGATTCGGACATTGCCGGGGCAGATGGTGATGCAGGCGCCCGGCCGCGGCCGGCACAGGCAGGATCGCGGACCTGCCGGGCGCGACGTAGGAGAACGTGAGTGACACCCTGGAGGATCGCGTGAGCGCTGCCAAGGCCCTGGTGGTCGTCGAATCACCGACGAAGGCGCGGACGCTGAGCAAACTGCTGAAGCGGCCCTACGAGGTCAAGGCCTCAATGGGGCATGTGAAAGACCTGCCCAAGAGCCGCCTCGGCGTGGACGTCGATGACGACTTCGCGCCCAAGTACATTGTCATCAAGGGCAAAGGGCCGATCATCAAAGAACTCAAAGAAGCGGCCAAGCGCGCGTCGACCGTGTACATGGCCACCGACCCCGACCGCGAGGGCGAGGCCATCTCGTGGCACCTCTCCAATGTGTTGAGCGCGGTCAATCCGAGGGTGCGGCGCATCGAGTTTCACGAGATCACCAAGGAAGCCATCGAGCGCGCGCTCAAGCACCCGCGGGAGATCGACCAGAATCTGGTCAACGCGCAGCAGGCCCGCCGCATCCTCGACCGGCTGGTGGGCTACAAACTCAGCCCGCTGTTGTGGCGGAAGATCCGCGGCGGGTTGTCGGCCGGCCGCGTCCAGTCGGTTGCGGTGCGGATGATCGTCGACCGCGAGCGCGAAGTCGAGGCGTTCGTCGCGCAGGAGTATTGGTCGATCGCGAGCGTGTTTGGCGCCACCTCGGGCGAGACGTTCGAGGCGCGGTTGTTCTCGCGCAGCGGTGAGCGGTTCGGCACGCCGGCCGATGATGCCGCAGTCGTCATCACGTCGGAGGTTGACGCCAAGGCCGTCACCGAGGCACTGCGGCGGCACACCTATGCGGTCGCCGACGTCCGGCGCAAGGACCAGTTGCGCAACCCGGCGGCGCCATTCACGACCAGCTCGATGCAGCAGGAAGCCAACCGGCGGCTCGGCTACTCGGCGTCCCGCACGATGGCTGTGGCCCAGCAACTGTACGAAGGCCTCGACGTCGGCGACGAGGGTGCCGTCGGGTTGATCACGTACATGCGCACCGACGCGGTGCGCGTGGCGGCGTCGGCGCAGCACGAAGCGCGTGAGTTCATTGCGCAGACGTACGGCGATGCGTACGTCCCCGAGAAGGCGAGACACTATCGCTCGCGGGCCGGCGCGCAGGGCGCGCACGAGGCCATCCGGCCCACGAGCGTGGCCCGCACGCCCGACCGCGTGAAACCGGACCTGCGCTCGGATCAGTACCGGCTCTACCGCCTGATCTGGGAGCGGTTCGTAGCCAGCCAGATGTCTCCAGCCGTCCTCGACACGCTCTCGGTCGACATCACCGGCGGGCCGTTTATGTTCCGCGCGACCGGGAGCCGCGTGAAGTTCGCGGGCTTTCTCATCCTGTATCGTGAAGCCACCGACAACGGCGAGAGCAACGGCGAGGGCTGGCTGCCGCCGCTGGCGGCGGGCGATGCCCTGGGGCTGCACGACGTGAAGCCCGAACAGCACTTCACCCAGCCGCCACCCCGCTACACCGAAGCCACGCTGGTACGCGCGCTCGAAGAGAAGGGGATCGGCCGGCCCAGCACGTATGCGCCCATTATCGAGACGATCAAGAAGCGTGGCTATGTAAGCACGCGCGAGCGCCGGGTGCTTGCGCCGACCGAGATCGGTCGGATGGTCAATGACATGTTGGTCGAGTATTTCCCCAACGTCGTCGACGTGGACTTCACCGCGGGGCTCGAAGGGGCGCTCGACCGCATCGAAGAAGGGCAGGCCGACTGGCAGCAGTTGATCCGCGACTTTTACGGGCCGTTCGCCAAGACCCTGCAGAGCGCCGAGGCGAAGATCCCGGTTGTGGAATTTCCGGAAGTCGAGATCGGTGAGCCGTGCCCGCAGTGCGCCCGGCCGCTGATCCGCAAGCACGGTCGCTTCGGTGAGTTCATCGCGTGCACTGGGTTTCCGGAGTGCCGTTACACCCGGCCGGTGGGTATCGGTGTGAAGTGCCCGAAGTGTGGGGCCGACGTGGTCACGCGGCGCACCAAGCGCGGCCGCACGTTCTACGGCTGCGCCGCGTATCCCGCTTGTGACTTCACCTCGTGGGAGCGGCCGAGTGAGCAGCCGTGTCCGAAGTGCCACGGCCTGATGGTGACCAAGCGCTCGCGCAAAGGCGAGGAGTTGCGCTGTATCAACGAGGCCTGCGGGCACCGCGAATCGACGGCCGAGCCCGTGCCGGCCGCGGTCTCAGCCGGGTAGCGCTCGTGGCGCGCGCGGCAGGCCCCGCCCGCGACCGCGATATCGAAGCCTTCCTCGAGACGATCGAAGCCGAACAAAACGTCTCTGCCCACACGCGAGCCGCCTACCGTCGTGACCTCGAAGGTTTTGCCCGTTTCATCCACGAGCAGGGCCTCGACCGTTGGGGTGAAGTGACCACACCGGTCGTGCGGCGGTACCAGGCCGTGATGCACCGGCGGTACGCCCGCGCGTCGATCGCGCGGCATCTGTCGGCCATGCGGTCGTTCTTCCGCTTTTTGCGGCGCGCCGGGCGTGTCTCCTCGAGCCCCATGCGGCTGGTGCTGGCCCCAAAGCGCGCGCGCCGGCTGCCGCAGGCGCTGACGCACGAGGCGGTCATCGCGCTGCTGGCCGCGCCGCCGATGGACCGGCCGACCGGGCTCCGCGACCGCGCGATTCTGGAACTCTTCTACGCCGGGGGGCTGCGCGTTGGTGAACTGGTCGGCGTCGCGGTCGAGCACGTCAGCGGGGATGAAGTGCGGGTGCGGGGCAAGGGGAGCAAGGATCGGGTAGTGCTGATTGGCACCCAGGCCGCCGCGGCAGTGCGCCGCTACGTGACGGACGCGCGGCCGCTGCTGGCCGCGGGCGGCCGCGGCGCGGCACCCCGCAGGGACTCCGCCCGCCGCGCGACAGACGCCGTCTTCCTCAACGCTCGTGGCGGGCCGCTGACCACCCGGGGCGTCCAGTTGATCGTCGATCGGTGGGTCCGCGCGGCCGCCCTCCAGCAACACACAAGCCCCCACGTCCTGCGACACACGTTTGCGACCCACTTGCTCGACGGTGGGGCCGATTTGCGCGTCGTGCAGGAACTGCTTGGGCACGCGAGCCTGGCGACGACGCAGATTTACACCCACGTCTCCCGCGAACACCTCAAGCGGATCTACGCGCAGGCGCACCCCCGCGCCTAGGGCAGCAGAGTGACCCGCTTCTTTACCATCGCACGCGCCACTCTAGCAAATGGAATCAGCGTGTCAATCACAAACGATTCAGCGATTGGAAAGATGTTCTGTTACTCTAATCGGCTGGTCTAGCCGGGATACTCCTCCGTTGGGAGTCGCCGGCCGGCGCGGGCGGCCATGGGATTCCCCTTGCGCGGAAAGCCGTGCTATACTACCGCAGGATTGCCGCGGCGCACGGCGGCGCACCGATGACCGCTCCCCGCAAAGTCGACCGCGATTTTGCGGGATTTCTATGCGCACCATCGGGGCGTCGATCGCACGCGGTGATCCCAACTACGCACGCGACCCGACCCGCCGAGGGTGCCTGAAAAGGTCTCGGCCCAGCCTGCGGGGATGAAGGGCGCGGAGGAGTGGCATAACCATTCGGGACCGGTGGGCACCGGATCCCAAGAGGAGGCACGAGTTGCCAGTCGTCACGATGAAGCAGTTGCTCGAGGCCGGGGTCCACTTCGGGCACCAGACCCGGCGATGGAATCCCAAGATGGCCCGCTTCATCTTCACCGAGCGCAACGGCATCCACATCATCGACCTGCAAAAGAGCGTCCCGCTAATCGAAGAAGCGTACCGGTACGTGCGTGACGCGGTGGTGCAGGGCGGTGACATCCTCTTCGTCGGCACCAAGAAGCAAGCCCAGGACTCGATCCAGGAAGAGTCCACCCGCGCGCACCAGCCCTTCGTGAACCAACGCTGGATGGGCGGGATGTTGACGAACTTCCAGACGATCCGCAAGCGTGTCGAGCGCCTGCGTGAGATCGAGGACATGAAGACCCGTGGCGTGATGGACGTGCTGCCCAAGCGTGAGCAGGCGCGACTCAACGAAGAGGCGGCCAAGCTCGAGAAGTACCTCGGCGGGATCAAATCGATGCACCGGCAGCCGGCCGGCGTGTACATCGTCGACACTCGCAAAGAGCACATCGCTGTGGCCGAGGCGCGCAAGCTGGGGATCCCGGTCATCGCCATCCTCGACACGAACTGCGACCCCGACGAAGTCGATTACGCGATCCCGGGCAACGATGACGCGATCCGCGCCGTGCGCTTGATCACCAACCGGGTCGCGAACGCCTGTCTGGAAGGTCTGGAGGAGCGGCAGAAGCACGAGATCCAGGAAGAGCCGATGGCCGTGGAAGCCGGCGAAGACGAAGAGACCGCGGTGGCGCCGGTGGTTGCCGAGCACGAGTTCGTTGGCGATCGGCCCCGCCAGGAGGCATAGGGGTCCGGCATGGTGGTCACGACGGAGATGGTCAAGGAACTACGCGCGCGCTCCGGCGCTGGTGTCATGGACTGCCGCCGCGCGCTGGACGAGGCGGACGGCGACCTTGATCGGGCGGCCGAACTGCTCCGGGCCAAGGGTCTGGCGGCGGCGGCCAAACGGGCCGGCCGCGAGGCGGCCGAAGGTCTGATCGACGCCTACGTCCACGCCGGGAGCCGGCTGGGCGCCCTGGTGGAGCTCAACTGCGAGACGGACTTCGTGGCGCGCACCGAGGAGTTCAGGCGCCTGGCGCGCGAATTGGCGATGCAGGTTGCCGCCACGTCGCCTCGCTTCGTCGCAACGGAAGACGTACCGGCCGATGTGCTCGTCCAGCAGCGCGCGGTGATCGCGGGTGAGGCCGACGGCGCATCCGATGCAGAGATCGACCGGCGCGTGCAGCAGTGGATCCAGGAAGTCGTGCTGCTGCAGCAGCCCTACATCCGGGACGCCGGTCGGCGCGTCGGCGACCTGGTGACGGACGCCGCCGCACGTACCGGCGAGAACGTCCGGGTGCGGCGTTTTGCGCGGTTCAAGCTCGGCGATTGAGGTGATGTGATGGACGCCGTTGGGGCGTCTGAGGCACGGCCGGTCTACCAGCGCATCGTGCTGAAGCTCAGCGGCGAGGCGCTGGCCGGCGAGGGCGGCCTCGGTTTCGACCCGAACGTTCTACGGCTGGTTGCCACCGAGGTCCGTGACATCGCGCAGCGCGGCGTACAGGTGGCTCTCGTCGTGGGGGGCGGCAACTTCATCCGCGGTGCCGACCTGAGCAAACGGTTGGGCATTGACGAAGTCACCGCGCACACCATGGGGATCTTGGCCACGGTCATCAACGGCCTCGCGCTGATGGACGCGATGGAACAGATCGGCCTCGTCGTCCGCGTGATGTCGTCCATCGAGATGCACCAGGTGGCGGAACCCTACATCCGCCGCCGCGCCCTCCGCCATCTCGAGAAGGGTCGCGTCGTGATCTTCGTCGCCGGCACGGGGAGCCCATACTTCAGCACCGACACCGCCGCCGCGTTGCGTGCCATCGAGATCGGCGCCGATGCGCTGCTGATGGCGAAGGGCGTGGCCGGCGTGTACGACAAGGACCCGCGCCAGCACCCCGACGCGGTGATGTACACGCACCTCGAGCACATGGATATCCTCAACCGCGACCTGCGCGTCATGGACGCCACGGCCGCCGCCCTGTGCAAGGACAACAACATGGATATCGTCGTCTTCGACGTCACCCGCCCGGGTAACATCACCCGTGCGGTCCTCGGCGAGGCCATCGGCACGCTGGTGGGGAGCAACCGCGGATGATCGAAGACGTGATCAACGATGCCAAAGCGCACATGCAGAAGACACTGGAGGCGACCCGGCGCGAACTGGCCAGCCTGCGCACGGGCCGCGCCAGCCCGGCGCTGCTCGATCACATCCGCGTCGACTACTATCAGACCCCGACGCCGATCAACCAGCTGGCGACGATCACGGTACCCGAGGCGCGCCTCCTGGTCGTCCAGCCATGGGACAAGAGTGCGACCAAGGAGATCGAGCGCGCCCTCCTCAAGAGCGACCTGGGATTGGTGCCGAACTCCGACGGAGTGGTGATCCGGTTGCCCATCCCGCAGCTGACCGAGGAGCGGCGCAAGGATCTGGTCAAGGTCTCGCGCAAGCACGGCGAAGAGGGTCGTGTCGCGATCCGCAACGTCCGGCGTGAGGCCAAAGAGATGCTCGAGGAACTCGAAAAGGACGGCGAGATCTCCGAGGACGACTCCCGCCGGGCGCAAGAGCGCCTGCAGCGCCTGACCGACGAGATGATCGCCACCCTCGATCGCCTGCTGGCCACTAAGGAAAAGGAGATCATGGAGGTCTAGCTGACCCCATGGTCGATTGTCTCGGACGAGACCTCGAGCAGGCGCGGGCAGCGCTGGCCGCGGCCGGCTTTCAGGTTGAGGTCGAGGAGACTCGCACGCCTCGCCGGGTCACGCTCGAAGGTCCCCTGCGCGTCGTCCGCCAGATTCAGGTGGGCGAGCAACTGGTCCGTCTGGTCGTCACGCACGAACGGTACATTCCTGCTCCGAAGGACGCGAAGTGAGCCGCCGCGAGCCTGCGTCGTCCCCGGCGGCGCTCGACCGCCTGCGCGTCCCCCGGCACGTCGCCATCATCATGGACGGCAACGGCCGGTGGGCCGCGACCCGTGGCCTGCCGCGCGCAGCCGGCCACCGCGCCGGGCGTGACGCCATCCGGCGCACGATCGAAGCCTGCCGCGAGATCGGTGTGGCGATCCTCACACTCTACGCCTTTTCGACAGAGAACTGGCGTCGTTCGCCTGATGAGGTCGAGGCCCTGATGGACCTGTTTCGCGAGTCGCTCATCGAGGAGGCCGACGAGCTGCACCGGTCCGGCATCCGCCTGCGGATGTCGGGCGATCTGTCGGCGATGCCGCCGGAGATCCATGAGCAGTTCCGGCGCGTCGGAGCCCTCACGCGCGAGAATCAGGCGCTGGTCCTCAATATCGCCGTCAACTACGGAGGCCGGGCGGAGCTGGTGCATGCGGCGCGGCGGATCGCGGAGGCGGTGGCGGAGGGGCGCATGCCGGCCGCCGGGATCGACGACGGCAGTATTGCCGACAACCTGTACACGGCGGGCCTGCCGGATCCCGACCTATTGATCCGCACCGGCGGCGAGCAGCGGCTGTCCAACTTCCTGTTGTGGCAGGCGGCGTATGCGGAGTTATACTTCGTGGATATGTACTGGCCCGACTTCGACCGCGACCATCTCTTTGCGGCGATCGCCGACTATCAGCGCCGGCAGCGGCGCTTTGGCGGTGTCCCCGATGGTTGATCACCGCGGCTGGCGAGCGCAGTCGCTGCTGCCCCGGGTCGCCACGATCCTCATCGGGGCTCCCGTCCTGATTGGCATCCTGATACTGGGTGGCGGCTACCTGCTCGCGGTCGTCCTCCTGCTCGTCGCCATCGGGGCGCGTGAGTTTTACCGGCTCGCCGTCGCGGTCGGCTATCATCCATCGGTCGTCCTGATCATCGGCGCGCTGATCTTTCCGGTCCTGGCCGGGGCGCATCGGTGGGAGGCCTTCCCGGCCGCCACGGTGGCCGTGGTGGTGGCGGCGACGGCGCTGGGGCTGACGTCGGCACGCCGCACCGGCGCGCCGTCCGCCGCCGCGGTGGACGTGCTGGGGGCGCTCTTTGTCGGTGCCCTGTTTGCGCATCTCCTCCTGCTGCGCGAGGTCGCGGGCTTCCCCGCGACCCTGACGCTCCTAGGGATCATCTGGGCAAACGACATCGGGGCCTACCTGGTCGGCGTGAAGTGGGGGCGGCACAAGCTCGCGCCGGCGATCAGCCCGGGCAAGAGCGTCGAAGGATTCGCCGGAGGGTTGGTCGTGGCGGTTGCGGTGGCGGTCGTGGTCGCGGTACGTTTGGAGTGGCCGGCGGCGCGTGTCGGCCTGATTGGTCTGGTCGTCGCGCTCGTCGGCGTCGCCGGCGACCTGTACAAGTCCACGATCAAGCGGGCGGCCGGCGTAAAGGACTCGGGCGCGATCCTGCCCGGGCACGGCGGGGTGCTCGATCGGTTTGACGCCGTGCTCTTTGGCGTGCCCGTTGGGTATTACCTGTGGAGATGGTTGGTGCTATGAAGCGCCTCGTCATTTTGGGATCCACCGGCAGTATCGGCCGCGCGGCGCTCGACGTTGCGGAGGCGCTGGGCGACGTCACCGTCGTGGGTCTGGGCGCGCGCAAGAACCACGAATTGCTGCTGACCCAGGCACGGCGATGGCGGCCCCGTGTTGTCGCGGTGGAGGATGGCCGCGCCGCGGCCACGCTGCGTGCGGGCCTGCCCCCCGGCACGGAGGTGCTGGCGGGTCCCGAGGCAGCCGATGCGGTGGCCGCAATGCCCGACGCAGATATCGTGCTGGTGGCCGTCGTGGGCATCGCCGGGCTGCGGCCGACGCTGGCGGCCCTCGAGATCGGCCGTGATGTCGCGCTGGCGACCAAAGAAGCCCTTGTGGCCGGCGGCAATCTCGTGACCGAGACGTGCCGGCGCACCGGTGCCAGGCTCATCCCCCTGGACAGCGAGCACAGCGCGATCCACCAATGCCTGGCCGGGCAGGATCGTGCCTCGATCCGCCGGCTGATCTTGACCGCGTCGGGCGGGCCGTTTCTGCGCAGACCGCTGGAGACACTGCGCGACGTGGCCGTGGAGGAGGCGCTGCGTCATCCGACGTGGAATATGGGCCGGAAAGTTACGATCGATTCCGCCACCTTGATGAACAAAGGGCTGGAGGTCATCGAGGCGCACTGGTTGTTCGACGTGCCGCCGCGCCAGATCGAGGTCGTCATTCATCCGCAGAGCCTGGTTCATTCGATGGTGGAGTTCGTCGACGGCACGACGATCGCGCAGGTCTCGCGGCCGGACATGCGGGGGCCGATTCAGTATGCGCTGACGGCGCCACACCGCCGGCCCGGTCTGGTGGCGCCGATGGAATGGCACCGCCTCTCTATGACGTTTGAGCAACCGGACCCGGAGCGCTTTCCGGCGCTGGGGCACGCGGCCGAGGCGCTGCGGCGCGGAGGCACCGCGCCCGTCGTCCTGAACGCGGCTAACGAAGTGGCGGTGCAGCGGTTTCTCGGGCGGATGATTCGGTTTCCAGAGATCGTTGAGACGGTCGGCGAGGTCTTGGCGCGCCATCGGACGCGCCCCGCGGCGACGCTTGATGCCGTGATGGACGCAGATGCCTGGGCCAGAGAAGAGGCCGCGCAAGTGCTTCCGGTAGCGAGGTGACAGACGTGCCGAATGTCCTGGCCGCGATCGCGGCCTTTGGAGCCATGATCTTCTTCCACGAGGTAGGCCATTTCTTGATGGCCAAGCGGGCCGGCGTGCGCGTGCACGCGTTCGCCATGGGTTTTGGGCCGCAGATCGTGGGCTGGCGCCGCGGCGAGACGGCGTATTCGATCAACGTGCTGCCATTCGGCGGGTTCGTCCGGATGGAAGGGGAGGACGATGGTGCGGCGGGCGAAGGGAGTTTCCGCTCGAAGAGCATCGGCGCCCGGATGGCCATCATTGTGGCCGGTCCCCTGATGAACCTGTTGTCCGCGGTGTTCATCATTGCGCTGGCGGCCGCGATCTTGGGCGAGCCCACACGATTCAGCGCGCGGGTCGGGACCGTGGAGGCCGGGTGGCCTGCTGCCGCCGCGGGCCTGGCGACGGGAGACGAGATCGTGGCCATCAACGGCGAGCCGGTGACGAGCGGTGAGCAGGTCATCGAGACCATCCACCAGAGCGCCGGGAAGCTGCTCACCCTGAAGGTGCGGCGCGGTCAGGAAACGTTCGACGTGACCGTGACGCCCCGCCTGGATCCCAAGCAGGGCGTGGGTCGAATCGGATTCCAGCCGCAGGCCGTGCTGACGCGCGTGGGACCCCTCCAGGCCTTGCGCTTCAGTCTGGAGCGGACGTGGCTGTACATCGTGAGTCTCGGGCCCGCCGTGCGCAACCTGGTCCGTGAAGGCAAGTTCATCGAGAGCCTGGGCGGGCCGGTGGCGGCCGGCAGCATGTTGGCGCAGACCGCGGCGATTGGCCTCTACGAGTTCCTGCACGTCGCGGCGTTTCTCAGCGTCATGATCGGGATCTTCAACCTGCTTCCCGTCCCGGCGCTGGACGGGGGTCGACTGGTGTTCCTGGTAGCGGAGCGCGTGCTGGGACGGCCGATCGATCCGCGCCGCGAGGGCCTGATCCACACCGTGGGCTTCGCCTTCCTGCTGCTGCTCATCGTCGGGCTGACGTTTAGAGACATCCTGCGCCTGCTGGGACTCGGCGGGTGAGGCGCGCCGTGCGGGAGACCCAGTGATGCAGCGCACCCAGACGCGGAGGGTGAAGGTCGGCAAGGTCGAGATAGGCGGTGACGCGCCGGTCTCGGTGCAATCGATGACCATTACCGACACGCGTGACGTCGACGCCACCCTCGCGCAGATCTATCAGCTTGCGGCCGAGGGATGCGAGATCGCCCGGGTCGCCGTGCCCGACGTTGAGGCGGCGGAGGCGCTCGCGGCGATCAAACCACGCAGCCCGCTGCCGATCGTCGCCGACATCCACTTCGACCACCGGCTGGCGCTCCGGGCGCTGGAGGCCGGGATCGACAAACTGCGGATCAACCCGGGCAACATCGGCGGTCGCGAGCGCACCCGCATCGTGGCGCGCGAGGCCAAGGCGCGCGGCGTGCCGATCCGGATCGGTGCGAACATCGGCTCGCTGTCCAAGGCTACCTTGCGCAAGTTCGGTAAGC
The DNA here is from genome assembly GCA_041487495.1 of bacterium. Classification (GTDB taxonomy): domain Bacteria; phylum Sysuimicrobiota; class Sysuimicrobiia; order Sysuimicrobiales; family Humicultoraceae; genus JBGPNN01. The sequence continues at coordinate 13,363 of JBGPNN010000005.1, read as the reverse complement.
CGTGCGCGGAGGCGCTCGTGGAGAGCGCCCTGGAGGACGTGCACGTCCTCGAAGATCTCGACTTCCACGATATCGTCATCTCGGTCAAGGCGTCCGACGTGCCGATGATGATCAACGCCTACCTGATGATCAGCGAACGCACACCCTACCCGCTGCATCTCGGCGTGACCGAAGCGGGAACGGCGTGGGCCGGCAGCATCAAGTCCGCGGTGGGCATCGGCGCGGTGCTCGCGCAAGGGATCGGGAACACCATCCGCGTCTCGCTGGCGGCGGATCCGACCGAAGAGGTCCGCGCGGCGTTTGAGATCCTCAAGGGTCTGGGTCTGCGTACGCGCGGCGTGCAGTTCGTGGCGTGCCCGTCGTGCGGCCGGGCCGAAGTCGATATTATCCAGATCGCGCAAGAGGTCGAGCGCCGCCTGCGGCACATCCCGGCGCCGGTGAAGGTGGCGGTGATGGGTTGCGCGGTCAACGGGCCCGGCGAGGCCCGCATGGCCGATCTGGGTGTCGCCTGTGGCCGCGGGATGGGTCTGATCTTTCAGGACGGCAAGATCGTGGCCAGCCTGCCCGAAGACCAGTTGATCGACGGTCTGATGGAGCACGTGTGGAAGATCGCGCGTGAGCGGTACGGCGTGACCGACGGACCGCCTGCGCTTGACCCGCAGACCGTGGTACCAGCGGCGGCGACCCGAACGCCGTGATCCCAGAGTGGGAGGCCCTCGCCCGGTTGCTGCTGGCCGTGGTCTTGGGCGGCGTCATCGGCCTCGAGCGCGAGAGCGTCGACAAGCCGGCGGGTTTTCGCACCAACATCCTCGTCTGTGTGGGCGCTGCCTTGTTCTCGGTCATCTCGCGCGGCGACGTGCTCGTCGCCCTCGGCGAAGTCGACGGGGTCGACGAGGCGCGTTGGGAGAGCTAGGCTCATGATCCCGCTACGGGATAGCACCCGGGCATCCACCGTCCCAATCGTTGCCTACACACTCATCGCCGCCTGCACCGCCATCTTCCTGTACACAGCAGGCCTGACGGATGATGCGCGGGCCGCCTTCTACACGACGTACGGCGCGGTGCCCAAGGTCGTCTTTGGCGGATCGTGGCCGCAGGCGGGACTCGGGCTGCTGACCTTCAACTTCCTGCACGGGTCGTGGCTTCACTTGCTTGGCAACATGCTGTACCTGTGGATCTTCGCCGACAACGTCGAGGACGCCATGGGGCATGGCCGCTTCGTCGTCTTCTACCTGCTCACCGGCGCGCTCGCCGGCGTGGCTCACATGTGGACGCAGGCTGGCTCGGACGTGCCGCTGGTGGGGGCGAGCGGCGCCATCGCCGGCGTGTTGGGCGCGTACCTGGTGCTGTATCCACGGGCCAGAATCTTGTCACTCGTGTTCCTGGGGTGGTTCATTCGCCTGGTGGAGCTCCCGGCGATGCTGGTGCTGACCTTGTGGTTCGTCCTGCAGCTCGCTCAAGGGTTCGTGTCGCTGGCGACGCCTGGCGTGCAGACCGTAGCGTTCTGGGCTCACGTCGGCGGGTTCGTGGCCGGCCTGCTGTTGATCCGGTTGTTCGTCGCGCGGACGCCTTCTCCCCTCTCACGGCTTTTGCTATAGTGTGGCGGTGGCCGTTTCGCGCGGCCTCAAGCACGAAGGGAGGTAGGGAATGCGCAATATCACCGTGGACGTCCTGGCCCGCACCCCGGTGTCCCAACATCAGGTGGAGATCGTCGAGCGCAAAGGGGTAGGGCATCCGGACACGATCTGCGACGCGATCATGGACCGGGTCTCGATCGCGCTCAGCAAAGAGTACATGAAGCGGTTCGGTAAAATTCTGCACCACAACATCGACAAAGCGTTCCTCGTCGCGGGCGATGCCGAAATCAAGCTGGGCGGCGGCCGGGTCACCGATCCCATGCGGTTGATCTTCGGCGACCGCGCCACCGCGGAGGCAATGGGGGAACGGATCCCCGTCGAACAGATCGCGGTCGACACCGCGAAATCGTGGATCCGGGAGAATCTCCGCTTCGTGGATCCCGACGCCCACGTCCGCTACGACGTGCAGATCAAACCTGGGTCGCCCGAACTGGTCGACATCTTCTCGCGCGGCAATCCCATCGCCAACGATACCTCCGCCGCAGTGGGCTACGCGCCGCTGTCGCCAACAGAGCTGATCGTCCTCGAGACCGAGCATCTGTTGAACTCCCGCGACTTCAAACAGGAATTCCCCGAAGTCGGTGAGGACATCAAGGTGATGGGGTTCCGCCGCGACACCGTGCTGCACTTGACGGCGGCGGTTGCGTTCGTTGACCGGTTCGTCGACAGCGAGGCCACGTACTTCCGCCGCAAGACGAACCTGCACGACGCGGTCATGGATCGCATCCGGGGCAAACAGGCATTCGCGCAGACCCACCTCCATCTCAACACGTTGGATGCGCAGGGCCGGGGATTGGGCGGCATGTACCTCTCGGTCACCGGCACCTCCGCCGAAAGCGGGGACTCCGGTCAGGTCGGCCGGGGCAACAAGGTCAATGGCGTCATCGCGCTCAACCGGCCAATGGGCACCGAGGCCGCGGCGGGCAAGAATCCGGTGTCCCACGTCGGCAAGATCTACACGATCATGACGAATCAGGTGGCTGCGAAGATCCACCGGGAGGTCAGCGGGATTCACGAGATCTACGTGTGGATGCTGAGCCAGATCGGTGCGCCTATCGACCAGCCAGAGGTCGCGGCTGCCCAACTCGTTCTGGAACGGCACGCGCGACGCAGTGTCGTCGAACGCCGCGTGCGCGAGATCCTAGATCACGAGATCGCGAACATTGGCCAACTCTGTCAAGATCTGGCCGAGGGGCGCTATCCGGTCTGCTAACGGCTGGCGTCATCGCGTCCGGACAGCGGCCATCCTGGTGGTGGCCGCCGTCTCCGCAGCGGGCTGCCAGGTTCAGCGGCGCGCCGCGTCGGTGGGCGCGGGCGTGCTCGAAGTCAAGGAAGTCTCCCGCGCTACCGATCGGCCGGCGCTGAGCCCCGTGGCTTGGTCCGCGGATGGCCAACGCTTCGCGTACGGCACACGCGGCGGTCTCTGGGTGCACGGTCTGGGTGACCGCACGGGCGCGCGGGTCGCCGAGGGTGAGGTGGTCACCGCGGTGGCCTGGTCGTCCTCCGCCGACACCATCGCGTACGTGGACGCGGGCGCCGCGTGGACGGTTCGCCCCGACGGCCGTCACCGGCGGAAGATCGCCCTGCCGGGTTTCGTCACGAGCATCGCCTGGGCGCCCGGGGGCGATCGTCTGGCGGCGGTCGTACGCTCAGCGACGGATGGACCGGACGGGCTGTGGTGGACGAGTCCCGATGGGACGATCGTGCGGAAGATCCAGTGGGAACCGCGGGGCCGGCGGGTCGTCGTCCTGGGATGGTTCCCGGACACGCTGCACCTCTTCGTGGGGATCGCGGCGCACGACGAGGAAGCGACAACCGAATGGTGGAGCATCCGCATCGCGTACCCGGATTTCATCCGGCTGACCGGCCCGGCGCGACCGGCGCTGGACCCGGCGCTGGCGCCTTCGGGACAGTGGATGGCTCTCATCGGCGATGACGGCGGGAAGCAACGCGCCTACGTCGTGAGGACGGACGGCACCGGCATGCACGCGTTATCGCCGGCGCAGGGTCGGGTTGCCGGGCTGGCGTGGTCGCACGGTAGCGACAAGATCGCCTATGCTGTGATCATGGGCGATGCGCAGGCCGACGTGCATGTCGTGGGTGTGACCGGTTCGGCGGAGCAACTCGTCGCGACCTACCGCCAGGAGGTTCCCGATCCCAGCGCGGCGCTGTCGGTCGTCTGGGCGCCCGATGATCGTCACCTCGCGTTTGGGATGAATACGGGATCGTTGTCCGGCCCGGTCTGGGTCGTTCGGTTCGAGCGCTGACCGAGAATAACAACGCGCGATCAGGCGTTGGCACGTTTGGAGGGTCGGTCATGCCATTGTACGAGTACCGGTGTACGAAGTGCCACCATGAATTTGAGCAGTTTCAGCAGGTGGGCGCCTCAGCGCCCGCCTGTCCTCGGTGTCGCAAACCCACCCGAAAGGTGTACTCGTCCGTGGGGTTGATCTTCAAGGGCAGCGGGTTCCATACGACCGACTATCGGAAGCCGGCGCCCGCCGAGGATAGCCCGTCTAAGCCGGCGTCCAAGGACGGCGCTGGAGCCAAGGACGGCGCCAGAGCCAAGGACACTGGAGCCAAGGACACCGGAGCCAAGGACACCGGAGCTAAGGACGCCGGAGCCAAGGATACCTCTGGCGACGCCCCCAAACCCACGTCGGGCACCTAAGTCTTCTCGTTCACCCCTGCGCCAAGTGAGCACCAGGCGGGGATCGCGCATGATGACCGCCGCCGCGCTCGCGGCGGCGCTGCTCTTCTGGTGCGCGTCACCGGCGAGCGCCGCGGCGGCGCAGGCGTTGACCGTCACATCGATCGGGTTTGATGGCCGCGTCAAGATGGGCGCGTGGACGCCGGTGTGGATCGATGTGCAGGCGCCGGCATCGGGGCTCGACGGTACCCTGACGATCGCCGCCGCTTCGCCGGCCGGTTCTCCTATCGTGCAGCACTCTGTGCCGGTTCGCGCGGCGCCCGGCGCGAAGATCAGCGTGTTCATCCCGGCCCTCTTCTACGACGCGCGCACCCCTGGGGTTGTCACCCTCAGCGAGGGCCCGCGCAGCCTGGCCTCGATCGCGGTGCCGCGCGTGTCGCCCGCGGACGATATCGTGGCCGTGCTTTCGGGCGAGCCCCTGGGCGTCGAGTCGCTTCCCGCGCGCGGCCCACGCTTGGAGATCGCGTACCTGTCGCCGGAGGCACTGCCGCAAATCTGGCAGGCGTACGAGGGTGTCCGTCTGATGGTGATCCGCGATATCGACGAGCGTCGGCTCGCCGACCCGCAACGCCGCGCGCTGCGGGAGTGGGTGTGGGCCGGCGGCCGCCTGCTGGTGATGCCCTCGGGCGATGACGTGCGGCATCTGCAAGGGCCGACGCTCCGTGACCTGCTGCCGGTGACCGTCACCGTGCGGCGCGCACCGCCGGTGGGTGCGGGAGCGGCATCGCCGCTGGTCGTCCGGCCTGGCGGCGAGACCCAGGACATGGCAGGGATTCGGGCCATCCACTGGCGCGCCGGGCGGGGCCGCGTCACCGTGTGGACACAGGATGCCGCGGATCCCGCGCGCCGCGGCAACCCCGATGACCGGCGGGCGTGGGACGCCCTGCTCGCCGACGCGCCAACGCCGGGGGTGTTCGAAATCGATGCGACACTGCCGTTACAGCGGCCGGTGCCCGTGCGGACACAAGCGCTGGTCGGCGCGCTGATCGTCGGGTACATTATCGCCGCCCGCCGGCTCAGCCGGCTTGCGGCCGCGCTGCATCCACCCGCAGTGATCCTCACGGTTATCGCGGTGATCGTCGCGGCCGCGGCGGCATCACGCGTCGCGGTGTTCGCGCGCGCGGACGCGTCGGGCGTCGTCGCGTCGATGCTCGCCGAGGCCCTGCCCGGTACCGGCCAGGCGCAGGTGGTGATATCCGCGCGGATGGTGGTGTCACACCCCGGCGATTACGCCATTGGGGCACCGGCGGAGTTACTGATGCGCCCGAATCCGCCCGCGGCGGTGACTCTGTCGCACGACGGGCAAACGCTCGTGCGCTCGGGCCTTCCGGGTTTGCGCCTCGCGGGGACGGGCATCGTCCCCCTCGAGGTCTCGGGCACGTATACGCGACGCGACGATGGCGGGACGGTGACGGTCGTCAACCGGACCGGCGCTCGGATCGAGCCCGCGTGGATCTATCAGACGGGGCGCGTGCAGGCTGTGTCGGCCATCGGGCCCTCCGCCCAGATCACCGTAGACGGGCAGCGCTGGCTGCCCCGCGATCGATTGCAGCGGACCGATCCGAATCACGCGCTGCTCGTGTGGGCATTTTCGCACCTCGAAAGCGATGCTATACTCAAACCAATTCCGACCTGGCTGGTGGGCTGGCTGCGCAATCCAGCGTTCAGCCTCAGGTGGGAAGGCCGGCGCGAGGTGACGCCTCACCTGGTTCTCGTGCCCCTCACGGCTCCATAAGCCACGGCTGAGGTGCGTGCCACGCGAGCGCTCAACCCCGTCGCACGAGGTGACCTGCGGGCCAGGCTCGCTACCCCGCGCGGCATCTGGGTGCAGACGCTCTACCTCGGTGTATGCAGCGCCTTTCTCTTGCTGTCACTGCCTCCGGAAGTCGGCCGGTTCGAACTGCGCGAAGCCAACCTGCTGCTCGCCTTCCTCGTGGTCCAACTGGTGGCCGTGACCTACCTGGCCGGCGCGTTCGCGTCGTCGGAACTCGGGCTCGACGGCGAGAAGGGCCTACCCGACCTCGCACTGTCGGCGTTCACACCCGGAGAGATCGCCATCGGGAAACTGATCTCCGGCGCGGTGTACGCGCTCTATCTCGTCGGACTTGCGCTTCCACTCGTGGTCCTGGCCGCCGGTCTGCGGGCCGCGCCGGTGCCGGCGGTCGCCTGGGCCGCGGTCTTGACGGTGGCGACGGCCACGGCGTTTGGGGTGTGGGGCGCATGGTTGGGTGGACGGTTTCCCTCTGACTTCACGCGGTCGTTCCTGTACTGGTCGTTGCTGGCCATCGTGTTCGCAGGCACGGCACGGCTGCCTGCGCCCTGGAAGGCGGCCAACCCAATACTGCTGCTGGATCAGGCCATCCGGGACGGTTGGTCGTGGCCGATGGGCGCGGTGATCGCCGGGTACCTGGTCGTGGCCACCGCTGGGGTGGTCGCCATTGCCGCGCACGTCACCGCGATGCGCGTCGGTGCGGAGGACGCATAGTACGCCATGCCGAAGGGGATGCGATATGGAGCGTGAGGTCATCCTCCAAATCGTCGAACAGGCCCGGCGCCGGATCGGGGCCAGGCGCGCCTGGCTGTGGGGCGGGCGCCTGATCCTGTTCTGGAGCGCACTGGCCCTGCTGCTCGTGCTCGCGCGGCTGGTCATCCCGGTGAGGCTGCCGTTTCTGCCGCTCCCCATCGCCGGACTGGCCGCCGGCATCATCGCGGTGGCGATCCTCCGGGCCGTATGGCGCGTGCCGCCGCGGCTGGCGGCGCAGATCGTGGACTACCGGTTTGCGCTCGCCGACCGGCTGACGACCGCCATCGAGGTCATCACCGGCGTGCACCGGTCGACGTCGCTCGAGGACCCGCTGTTGGCCGACGCCGCCCACGCCGCTACCGCCCTCGACCTGAAGCGAGGCCTGCCCTCGGGGCCCAGCCGGCTCTGGCTCGGCGCGCTCGGTCTGGTCCTCGCGACCGTTCTGGCGATCTACGGGCTCATCGGCATCGCGCTACCGGGGACGCCGGCGCACCAAATCGTCCAGACCATCCGGCGCGAGGGGCGGCGCCTCGAGCGATCCTCCGAGAATCTGGAAGAGCAGGCGCGGCTCGATCGCGCCCGGATCACGCGGCGCGTGGCGCCGGAGATCCGCCGCCTCGGCGAGCGGTTACAGCGCGAGCGGCTCGAGCGACAAGACGCGCTGGCCCGCATCGATGCCCTGAGCAAGCAGATCGAGGCCGAGCGTCAAAAGGTGCGCGACGCACGCCGTACGCAGACAGGCGAACAGGCGCCGCCGGCGCCGCAGCCCAACGTGCCTTCAGACTTGTTCAGGCGCCGCGCGGCCGCGGATCGCACACTGCGGCAGATCCAAGAGATCACCGACCGTTTGGCGCAGAGTAAATCGCCGCAGGAACGCGAGGCTCTTATGCGCCAGCTGGCGGCGCTGGGGTCCGGCGGCGAAGAAGGGGACGTCCCCACCCGGACTCGGGAGCAGGCGGCACAGGCGCAGCGTCAGATCGCGGTGGGCGACACCGCGGGGGCGCGCCGGACGCTGCAGCAGAGCGCGACCGACCTCGACGACCTTCGCGCGATGCTCGCGGACGAAGAGGGACTGCAGCAGGCCCAGCGCGACCTGCAGCGGTCTTCGCAGAACATCTCACAAGGCCGCACGCCGACCTCCGACACCGATGAACCGCAGAAGGGCGCGGCCCAACCAGGCAACGCGGCGCCCGGCAACCGGCCGCTACCCCAAAACGATCAGCCAGGCGGTGCCGAGCCACCGCCTGGGCCGAACCAGGGCACCACACCCGGCCAGGGATCCGTCAAGGACAAACTGGGTGAGCGGACGCAGAGACTCGAAGGCGACCGCCAGCAAAACCGTCTGCGCGGCGTCCAGGGGGAGGGTCGCACGACCACGTCCGAGTTGCTGGGTCCGGGCCGCGCGGCGCAGGTGCGAGCGCCGCAGGGTCCGGCGGTGGCCGCGGCGCGCGCGGGCGCGGACCGCTACATGCAGCGCATGCGCATCCCCCCGGAGTACCGTGAGATCGTTCGCCGCTACTTCGAGGCGCTCGCGGCCCAGCGCTGACACCGAGAGAGGAGAACGACCGCATGGACGCTGCGACATTTCGGAACGTGTTCACGCAATTGCGCGCGGAGATTCGCCGTGTGATCGTCGGGCACGAATCGCTCGTCGACCACGTGCTGATCGCGCTCTTCGCCAATGGTCACGTGCTGCTCGAAGGCGTGCCGGGGATCGGCAAGACCCTGCTGGTGAAGACCCTGTCCGCGGCGCTCGATCTGCAGTATTCGCGTATCCAGTTCACCCCGGACCTGATGCCTGCCGACATCATCGGCACGAACGTCATCCGCCAGGACGGCGATGGCCGGCGGTTCTTCGAGTTCCAGCGGGGTCCGATCTTCTCCCAGATCGTGCTCGCCGACGAGATCAACCGCGCGACCCCAAAGACGCAATCGGCGCTGCTGGAGGCGATGCAGGAGCGGACGGTCTCCGCACCGGGCGGGCCGTATGCCCTGGAGGAACCCTTCCTGGTGCTCGCGACACAGAATCCGATCGAGATGGAAGGCACGTATCCCCTACCGGAAGCGCAGGTCGACCGGTTTCTGTTCAAACTCAAGGTCGAAGCGCCGGGGCTCACGGAGCTGATTGAGATCATGGAGCGAACCACCGGGCCGGAGATGCCGGCGGCGCGCCGGGTGGCCACCGCCCAGACCGTGCGGCAGATGCAGGCGTTCGCGCGCGAGGTCCCGGTGGCGGAACATGTGAAGATGTTCGCCGCGCGCCTGGTGCGCGCCACGCATCCCAAGGACGAGGCCGCCGGTTCGATGGCCAAGCGCTACGTGCGCTACGGCGCGAGCCCCCGCGGCGCCCAGGCCCTCCTGCTCTCCGGGAAAGTTCGCGCGCTGGTTGAGGGCCGGGTCAATGTCAGCGTCGAAGACTTGCAGACTCTAGCGCTGCCGTCGCTGCGCCACCGCGTCATCCTCAACTTCGAGGCCGAAGCCGAGAGCGTCGACCCGGACGAGCTGGTCCGCTCGACCCTGGCCGAGATCCCGGCCACGCCGGCGGCGTCCGCGTCATGGACCACGTAGCTCGTGCCGAGCTGCTGCTCGAGCCGGAATTCCTGGCCCGGCTCGAACGCCTGACGCTCCTGTCGCGCCGCCTGTACCGCAGCGGCGTGCGCGGGGAGCGCCGCAGCGGTACGCTGGGGCGGGGGGTCGAATTCGCGGATTACCGCTCGTATCAGGTCGGCGACGATTTTCGCTACGTCGACTGGAACATCTACTCGCGGCTCGACCGGCTCTTCGTGAAACTCTTCAGCGAAGAGGAAGACATCAACGTCCATCTGTTCATTGACGCCAGCCGGTCCATGAGTTGGGGTCAGCCATCAAAACTCGATTATGCCGTGCGCGTGGCCGCGGCGTTGGGCTATATCGGCCTGGCCAACCTCGACCGCGTCGGCGCTGTCGCGTTCACCGACCGACCGGCGCGTGTGTTGGCGCCGCGCCGGGGCCGCGCCGGGACCCTGACGCTCTTCCGGTTCCTGGGCGAGATCGTCTCCGAGGGCCGCAGCAATCTCGCCGTGACGTTGAAGGAGTACAGTCTGCGCACACGCCGCCGCGGCGTGCTGATCGTCATCTCGGATCTCATGTTTCCCCAGGGGATCACCGACGGCCTGCGGCTGGCCCGCTTTCACCGGTTCGAGCCGTTCCTGATTCACCTGCTGGCCGATGAGGAGTTGACCCCGATCCTGGAGGGTGATCTCCGCCTGGTCGATGCCGAAACCGGCGCGGCGGTGGAAGTGACGGCGGACGCCTCGACCGCGGAGGCGTACGGGCGGGCCCGCGACCGCTACTTCACCGAGGTCGAGCAGATGTGCCTGCGCCTCCAGGTCGAATACCTGCGCGCGGCCACGTCGATCCCGTTTGACGATCTGGTGCTCCGGTACCTGCGCCAGGGAGGCTTGATCGCCTGATGACCCTGGGGGCACCGTCCGCGCTGTGGGCGCTGCTGCTGATCCCGCTCGTGGTGATCCTCTACATGCTGCGGGCCCGGCGGGAGCCCCGCCTCGTGCCCAGCATCTTGCTGTGGGAGCGTGCGACGCGCGACCTGGTGGCCCGGCTGCCCATGCGGCGGTTGGAGCGCAACCTCCTGCTCCTCGTGCAGATCCTCACCATCGCGGTCATCGTCCTGGCCCTGGCCCGACCGTCGGTCGCGCTGCGCGGGTTCGCCGGCGACGCGGTCGTGCTTGTGATCGACACCAGCGCGAGCATGCAGGCCACCGATGTCACGCCGACCAGGTTCGCCGCCGCCCAGCAGGAAGCGGTGGCGGTGGCCGGCCGGCTCGGGCCGCGGCAGCCCGCGGCATTGATCGCCGCCGGCGTGCGTCCCCGCCTGGTCGTTGAGCTCACCACCGACCGAACCGCGCTGACCACGGCGATCCGAGGGCTGCGGCCGGCCGACACGGGCGCGGCGGTGGATGAGGCCGCGGCGCTGGCGGTCAGCCTGCGCAGCGAAGGCCGGCCGGCGGTCGCCTACCTGTTCAGCGATCACGCACCGCGGCAGCAAGGGGTGCGGTGGGTGAGGATCGGCAAGGGCGCGCCCAACGCGGCGATCACGTCCGCCCGCACACGACAGGATGCCCGCGGCCGGACCCAACTCATGCTGCGGATCGATGCGTTCGGCGAAAGCGCGTCCCGGACCCTGGCCGTGGACGTCGATGGTCGTCTTGTTTCGCAGCAGCCGGTGCGGGTGGCGCCCGGTTCACCGCAGGTCGTGCTCGTCGATCTTGGCGAGACCTCCGGGGTCGCGACGGCGCGCCTGACCGGCCGTGACGCGCTGCCGGCAGACGACCGCGCTGTCGTCGCCGTCGGCCGCGACGGCCTGCCGCGGGTACTGGTTGTCGGCGATCCCGATCCCGTGCTCGACGCCGTGCTGGCCGCGGTGCCAACCGCAGGAGTGACCCGCTCCCCGCAGGCCTCGCCCGAACAGTGGGGACGCGCACCGCTGGTCGTGCTCGACCGCGTGCAGCCCCAGACCCTCCCGCCGGGATCGTACTTGCTCTTGGGGACCCTCGGGACGAACATGCCCATGCAGATCGAGGGGACCATCCCAGACCAGACGGTGCGCAGCGTCGTCAACACGCACCCGGTGATGCGGCTGGTCGACCTGCGCGGCGTCCGTATCGCGGGCGCGCTGGCCGTGCGGCCGGAAGCCGGTATCGTTCTCGCCGAGGGTGAAGCGCCGGTGGTCTGGGTGTACGAAGGGCGCGGGATCCGCGCGGTCGTGCTGCCCTTCGACCTGGCGAGGAGCGATCTGCCCACCCATCCGGCCTTTCCCGTGCTGATGGCCAACGCGATCGACTGGCTCGCCGGATCGTCTGAGGTCACGCCCGGCGCGTCACCCGTGGTGCCCGCCGGTACCTGGGCCCAGGCCGATCTGATCGTGCCCGACGGCGGTACCGTGCGACTGTCGGCGCGCGAGGGCGTCTTCGCGCTTCCCCCGCTCGACCACCTCGGCGTCTATCGTCTTCGCACCGGAGGCTGGGAGCGCTGGTGGGTGGTGTCCACGGTCGATGCGTCGGAGTCCTCGCTGGCGGTCGAGCCGGTGCCCGCGGGCGCCCAGACCGCCGACGTACCGGTGTTCGCGCAGATCAGACTGACCCCGTATCTGTTGCTGGCGGCCGGCGCGCTGCTCGCGATGGAGTGGTGGTTGTGGGCGCGCACTTTGCCGAAGCGCCGCGTGCGAGCGGAGGCGCGATGATCCGGTTCGCCGCACCGTCGATCCTGATCGGCCTGGCGCTGCTGCCGCTGGTCGCCGTCGCGCTACGCGCCCGGAGCATGCGCCCGGCGCTGGTTGGCCTACGGATGGCTGTGATCGCGCTTTTGATCCTGGCCGCCGCCGGCATGGAGATCATGCGCGCCGCGAACGACCTCACGGTGATCCTTGCCGCCGACCGCTCGGACAGCATCGGGCCGGACGGCGTCCGCGCGCTTCGGGCGTTCCTCGATGACGTCCGGGTGCGTACCACGCCGGAACAGCGTGTCGGCCTGGTGACCTTCGGCGCGGACGCCGTCCTTGAAGAATCCCCTTCGACCCAACCCCGCCTGGCGCTGGCATCGCATCCACGGCCGGACGGCACGAATATTGCCGCCGCCATCGAGCGCGCGCTGCAGGCGCTCCCGGACGGCCCCGGCCACCGGGTCGTCCTGATGACCGATGGGCAGGCCACCGCGGGTAACCTGACCGAAGCCATCGCCGCCGTCCGCAGCCGCGGCGTGGAACTGGCCGTCGTGCCGCTCGCGTCCGGCCCGGTGCCCGAGGTACTGATCGAAGAGGTGACGATGCCGCCCACGCTGGCGGTCGGGGAGCGGCTGCCGGTAACGGTGACCATCCGCGCGACCGACGCGGCCGAAGCGACGCTGCGCGTCCGCGGCAATGGGACCCTGCTGTTGTCTCGGGACGTGAACCTGCGTCCCGGACGCACCACCATCGAACTCGAACCGCAAGCCACGCAGCCCGGACTCCTCCGGGTGGACGCGACGATCGACGCGAACCCGGACACCGAACCCGCCAACAACCGGGCGTTTGCGTTGGCCTTCGTGCAGGGCAAACCCTTCATCCTCTACGCCGGCGAGCCCGCCGGGCCGCTGGCCACGGTGCTTGAGGCGCAAGGGCTGACCGTGCGGCGGGTGACACCATCACAACTGCCGTCCTCGCCCGCCGCCTACCAGGGGATCGCCGCGGTCGTGCTGGACGACGTGCCCGCGTTTGCCCTGAACCCGCAGCAGATGGCGGCGCTGCGTGACTATGTCCGTGTCGGCGGTGGAGGCCTGCTGGCCATCGGCGGCAGCCACTCGTTCGGCATTGGCGGCTACGCCGGGACGCCGATCGAAGACACCCTGCCGGTCAGCATGGACGTCCGGCACCGGCTGGCCATTCCATCGATGGCGATCATCCTCGTCCTCGACGCCTCGGGGAGCATGGGCAGCTTCGGCCTCGAGCTGGCCAAGGTG
>JBGPNN010000004.1:0-35389 GCA_041487495.1 bacterium | reverse complement strand
GGAACTGATGGAAGGTGCCGTCACGAACGGCACCGGCACCGCCGCCAGGATCGACGGGTACCGGGTCGCCGGCAAGACGGGCACCGCGCAAAAACCGGCGCCGTCCGGAGGATACATGTCCGAGGCGTACGTGGCGTCGTTCGTCGGCGTCGTGCCCGCGGACCATCCGCGGCTGGCGATCCTGGTCTTGCTCGACGAGCCCCTGGGAGTGTACTACGGCGGTGCGGTCGCGGCACCGGTGTTCCGGACCGTCGCCGCACAGGCCCTGTGGCATCTGCGAGTCCCGCCGGCGGCGACACAGGTGCTGAGCACGCAGCCCCCCCGCGCTCCGCTCACCGGCGGGCAGCCTGCAGGGCGCTGACGCGCGCTGGGTCGGCGACGACCGCTTCACACGGCGACTGGTATAATGAGCAAGGATTTCGTGGAGGTGTACGGATGGATCTGCGCACGCTGCTGCCGGAGCTCGACGCGCCGTCGGTAGCCGGCGACGCCGATCGCACGATCCAGGGCATTGCGTATGACTCCCGGGAGGTCCGCCCCGGGTTTTTGTTTGTTGCGCTGCGGGGCCTGACCCACGACGGCCACGACTTCATTCCCGAGGCGGTCGCGCGCGGCGCGGTCGCGGCCATCGTCGACCGTGATGTCCCGATACCCCCGGGCGTGCCGGCCGTACGCGTGGCGGATTCCCGGCGCGCACTGGGGCAGATCAGCGCCGCCTTCTATGGGCATCCCTCGCGGCGTTTGCACGTCATTGGCGTAACCGGCACGAACGGGAAGGGTGCGACCACGTTCTTGGTCGATGCCATCCTCCGTCGTGCGGGCCGGCCGTGCGGCATCATCGGCACGACGGGTATTGTCTTCGACGGCGACGTCCTGCCGACGGAACGGACGACGCCCGAGGCCCCGGCCTTACAGCACGCGCTGCGGATGATGGTGGACCACGGCTGTCAGTATGCCGCGGTCGAAGTCGCCTCGCATGCGCTGGCAATGGAACGCACCGCCGGCTGTCACATCGAGGTCGGCGTGTTCACCAATTTGACCCGCGATCACCTCGACTTTCACAAGACGATGGACGCCTACCGCGCGGCGAAGGGCCGCCTGTTTGCGATGCTGCCCGATCAGGGGTGGGCGGTCCTCAACGCCGATGATCCCTCATCGGCCGTGCTGCGCGCCGTGACTCGCGCCCGTGTGATCACCTACGGGATCAGGCAGCCGGCGGACGTGCGCGGCCGCGATCTGGCGCTGCATCTTCGCGGGTCGACGTTTGTCGTCGACACCCCGGCCGGGAGCGCCACCGTGGCGCTCCGGCTGGCCGGGGGGTTCAACGTCGCGAACGCGCTCGCGGCGCTGGCCGTGGGACTGACACAGGACATCCCCCTGGATCTCGCCGCCGACGCGCTGGCGACGATGCCCGGGATTCCCGGACGGTTCGAATCGGTCGACGAGGGTCAGCCGTTCGCGGTGGTCGTGGATTATGCTCATACGCCGGACGGCCTCGAAAACGTCCTGCGGACCGCGCGCGAGATCACCCGCGCCCGCCTCATCGTCACGTTCGGGTGCGGCGGCGACCGCGACCGGACGAAGCGGCCACTCATGGGCCGCCTCGCCACGGAACTGGCTGACTACGTCATCATCACATCGGACAATCCGCGCAGCGAGCCGGCCCGGGCGATCATTGATGAGATTCTGCCGGGCGCAAGGACCGGCGCGCAGGGACGGCGGGTGAAGATCGATGTCGAACCGGACCGCCGCCGCGCCATCGCGCTGGCGGTGAGCGCGGCCGCCCCGGGTGATCTGGTGGTCGTCGCCGGCAAGGGGCATGAGACGTATCAGGAGATCGCAGCCGTCAAACATGCTTTCGACGACCGCCAGGTGGTGCGCGAAGCGCTGCGGGCCGCCCGCGCAACGGCCGGAGGCGCGGGCACGTGAGCCTGCGTCTGACTGTCGCTGAGGTGCTGGCCGTCACCGGAGGACGCGCGTGGTACCCGCCGGGCGCGACGCTACCCGAGGCCGTCACCGGCGTGGTGACGGACAGCCGCAAGGTCTCGCCCGGCGATCTCTTCGTCGCGCTGCGTGGTCCGCGCACCGACGGTCACCGGTTCGTCGACGACGCCAGGGCGCGGGGCGCGGTGTTGGCCATCGTGACTGATGCGGCGGCGGCCGGGCCGACGATCCTGGTGACGGATACCCTGCAGGCGCTCGGCGCCATCGCCGCGCTGCATCGGCGATCGCTCACCACGACCGTCGTTGGGATTACCGGTAGCGTCGGGAAGACGACCACGGTCGGCTTGTGCGCGCAGGTGCTCGGTCGCCGCCATGCGGTGCTGCGTTCGGCGGAGTCCTGGAACGCGGAACTTGGCGTCGCCCTGACGCTCCTGAACCTTCGATCGCACCACGACGTGGCCGTCATCGAGATGGCCATGCGCGGGCTCGGACAGATCCGCGAACTCGTCGAGATGGCGCGCCCGCGCATTGGGGTCGTGACGACGATCGGGGACACCCATCTCGAGTTGCTGGGCTCTCGTGAACAGGTCGCGGCGGCCAAAGCCGAGTTGCTCGAAGCGCTGCCTTCCTATGGTGTGGCGATTGTGAACGCCGACGAAGCGCTGACCGAACGACTGATTCGCGATGTCCACTGCGCGGTCGTGACCGTCGGCATCACGCATCCTGCCGACGTGCGCGCCACCGAGATCACGCGTGCCGACGGCGGATACGCCTTTCGCCTGCATCTGAGAGACGAAGCGGGGCCGGTCCATCTGCCGCTGCCCGGCGCGCACCAGGTGCGGAACGCATTGGTCACCGCGGCCGTCGGCTCCGCGATGGGCTTGAGCCTACAGGAGATCGTCGAGGGTCTCGCCCGCGCGCGCGCGGCGAAGATGCGCCAGGAAGTCCTCGTCGTCGGCGAGGTGATGATCGTCGACGACTCGTACAATGCGAGCCCGCAGTCCATGGCCGCCGCGTTTGACGTGCTGGCCCAGGTCGGCGGGCGGCGCCGGCGCGTGCTGGCCCTCGGTGAGATGCGGGAACTGGGACCGCAGTCGAGCGAGTTTCACCGGCGCGTGGGCCGCGAGGCCGCGGCGCTCGAGCCGGCGTTCCTGCTGGCCGTCGGACCCAACAGCCGCTGGTACGTGGAGGGCGCCGCGGAGGCTGGGCTGCCGCTGGTGTCGATGATGGTGGTGACCACGACCGATGAAGCGATCGCGGCGCTCCGGCAGGCGGTGCGCCCGGGGGACGTCGTGCTCATCAAAGGATCCCGCACTATCGAAATGGAGCATGTGGTCGCGGCAATGCGCAGCGGTGAGTCGGTGATCCGCACATGATCGCCGTGGTGTCCCCGGCCGTCCAGGTCGCGCTGGCCGCGGTGGTTGCGGCCGGGGTCGTGATCCTGGCCGGCCCGAGCGTGGTGGCGATCCTCGCGGCCTGGGGGCAGCGGCAGCGCATCCGGGATGACGCGCCCTCCCGGCACCAAGGTAAAGCCGGCACGCCGACCATGGGCGGCATGCTGATTGTTCCGGCCATCGCGGCCGGCGCCCTCGTCGGTGGATTCAAGGCGCCGGTGCTCTTCGCCCTCGGCGCCATGCTCGCGTTCGGCGGCATCGGACTGCTGGATGACGCGCTCAAGATCCTGCGCAACCGCAACCTCGGGCTCCGCGCGCGCGAGCGTCTGATGCTGCAGTTCGCGGCCGCTGCGGTCCTGGGATGGATCGCGGTCGGCGTCCCCTGGATCGGCACCAATCTCGCCGTGCCGCGCTTGGGGTCGATAGACCTCGGGGCCGGGTACGCGGTGTTCGTCGCGTTCTTTGTCGTTGGGTTTGCCAATGCCGTGAACCTCACGGATGGTCTTGATGGCCTGGCGTCCGGTCTCGTCGCGCTTGCCGCGGTTGGCCTGACGGTCATTGGCGCCGTCGGCCTCGAGCCGCCCGCCGCGATTGTCGGCGCCGCCGTCGTCGGGGCCGCCGCCGCCTTTCTCCGCCTGAACGCGCACCCGGCACGCGTCTTCATGGGCGATGTCGGGTCCAATGCGTTGGGGGCCGTGCTTGCCGCGCTGGCGATCATCACCAAGAGCGAACTCACCCTCATCGTCATCGGCGGTGTCTTCGTCGCCGAAGCGTTCTCGGTGATCCTGCAGGTGGCGTACTTCAAGCGCACCGGGGGCCGGCGCATCTTCCGGATGAGCCCGCTGCACCACCATTTCGAGCTGGTTGGCTGGTCCGAACCCCAGATCGTGCGGCGCTTCTACCTCGCGGGGTCCGCGTGCCTGCTGTTCGGGCTGCTGGTGACCGGATGAACGAGCCGGCCGTGTCCCCGCGCGCGCAGGTGGTCCTGGACCGGCTCCGGGGTCGGCACATTCACGTGCTGGGGCCTTCGGGGACCGAAGGGTCGGCCGTCATCGACTTCCTGCTGCAGCACAGCATTACGACGATCACCGCGCACGACCTCGAACCGGCCGAACGCTTCGAGGTGACCGTAGCCCGCACGCACCGTTGGCTCGATGCCAGCGGTCGGGCCGCGTTGATCGGCCGGCTGCGGGCGGCGCCGATTGTCTGGCGCCAGGGCGCACAGTACCTGCGCGGGCTGGATGAGGCCGATATCGTGTTCGCCCCGCAGTCGTGGAACCGCCACCCGCAAAACACCCCGGTGCACGACGCGGTGCGGCGTGGCGTGCCGCTGTCCAGCATGACCCGGCTGTTCTTCGAGCTGTGTCCCGGCCCGATTCTCGGCGTGACGGGGACGAACGGCAAGTTCACGGTCGTGACGTTGATCGCGGCCATGCTTGAAGCGGCGGGGATCCCCGCCGTGGTCTCGGGCAACGACCGGACGCATCTCCCCGCCCTGTACGTGCTCGACCGGCTGACACCGCAGACCTGGTTGGTCCTGGAGATCAGCAACCGGCAGCTGATGGGGCTGCCATATAGCCCGCACGTCGCGGTCATCACCAACATCGCGCCGCACCATCTCGACGATCACGGCTCTCTTGACGCCTACGTCGAGGTCAAGCGGACGATTATCCGACACCAGCGTCCGGCAGACCACGCGGTGTTGAACGCCGATGACCCGCTGGTCGCCGGGATGGCCGCGGGTGTGACCTCGCAGGTGCACTGGTTCAGCGCTCAGCGCGCCGTGCCGCGCGGGGCCTTCGTGCGGGACGGCACGATTGTCGTGGACGGCCCGGCGCCCTACCCGGTGCTGCCCGCCACCGACCTGGCCGTGCCGGGCCCGCACATGGTGGAGAACGCACTGGCGGCAACGGCCGCCGCGGCGATTGCGGGCGTCTCGGCGACGGCGATCGCCGGGGTGCTCCGCGCATTTCGCGGTTTGCCGTACCGCTTTCGCCTGGTCACGGAGCGCGACGGGATCGCCTTTTTTGAAGACTCGCTCGGCACCAACCCCACGGCCGCGGCGGCGGCGATCAGTAGTATGATCCGGCCATTTCATCTGATTGCCGGCGGGCTGCGCCGGTCCGCGCGGGCCGAGGATTTCGCCCCGATGACTCGGGCGCTTCGCGCGGCACCCGTGAAAGGGATCTATCTCATCGGCTCGACGGCCGGACCGCTCACGGAGGCCTTCGGCGGGCTGCCTGACCGGCCGCGCCTGGTACAGGCAGGCACGCTGGAGGGAGCGATGACTGCGGTCTGGGAGGCGGCGGCGCCTGGCGACGCGGTACTCCTGTCTCCGGGGTGCGAGAGCTTCGATCAATTCGCGGATTACCGCGAGCGCGGAGATCGATTCTGCGCGCTCGCGGAGGAGTTGCCCGCGCGTGCGGGCAAGAAAGCCGCGGTATGAATCGCGCGATGCCGGTGCTGCACCGTCATCAGGCCGACACGACGCTGTTCGCCAGCGTGGTGGCGCTGTCAGCCATCGGTCTGGTGATGGTCTACAGCGCGAGTAGCGTCGTGGCCTATGACCGGCTCGCCGACAGCGCGTACTTTCTCAAGCGCCAGGCGGCGTGGACCGCCCTCGGCTTTGCGGCCCTCTGGCTGGCGCGCAGTGTGCACTATCACCGGCTGCGTGTGTTCACGGTGCCGTTCCTCGTGCTGGCGGGTCTGCTGCTGGTCGCGGTGCTGGTCCCCGGCGTCGGCCGCGTCGCCGGCGGGGCCCGGCGCTGGTTGGTGGTCGGGCCGCTGAGCTTCCAGCCCGTGGAGATGGCCAAGGTGGCGCTGGTGCTGTATCTGGCGCATTTCCTGGTGCAGCGGGGTGGCAGCATCCGGAACCTCAGGCGCGGCGTGCTCCCGCCGCTCGCGATCGCGGCCACACTGGCCGCCCTGGTGCTCCGCCAGCCGGACATGGGATCCGCAATGGTCCTGGGCGCTATCATGATGGGCCTGCTGTTCGCCGGGGGCGCGCGCATCGTGCATTTGATCCTGATCGGGCTCGCCGCGACGCCGGTCGTCGTCCTCGCCGTCATGGTCGCCACATACCGCTTTCAGCGGATCCTGGCGTTCCTGGATCCGTGGCGTGATCCGCGGGGCACCGGCTTCCACATCATCCAGTCGCTGCTTGCGTTCGGATCGGGCGGGCTCTTCGGCGTCGGGCTCGGGGCCAGCCGCCAGAAGTTCTTTTACCTTCCCGAACAGCACACCGACTTCATCTTCGCAATCCTGGGCGAAGAACTCGGGCTCCTGGGGACCCTCGGGCTCCTGGCACTCTTCGGGTTGTTCGCGTATCGTGGTTTTCGGATCGCGCGGGCCGCGCCGGATCGGTACGGCACGCTGCTCGCGTCGGGCATCACGATGTTGATCGCTGGGCAGGCCCTGATGAACATCGGCGTGGCGACGGGGCTGCTGCCGGTGACCGGTGTCCCCCTGCCGTTCGTGAGCTTCGGCGGCACGTCCTTCGTGATGACGATGATTCTGGTGGGCATCCTCCTAAACATCTCACAGTATGCGCGGGGCGAGGCGCGCACGGTCGCGCAGCCGCGGCCCGCTGCGGCGTCGCCGGCCCGCGCGTTGGAGTCGTCATGAGAGTGGTCATCACGGGCGGCGGTACCGGCGGGCACATCTACCCGGGACTCGCCATCGCCGAGGCGCTGCGACGGCGCCGTCCCGAAGTCGCGGTCCGGTTCATCGGCGGCGATCGGTTCGAGGCGCGCGCGGTGCCGGACGAAGGCTGGGCGTTCACCTCGATCACCGCCGTGCGCTGGCCGGAGCGGTTCGGGCTGCAGACCGCCTGGTCCACCGCCGCGATGGGAATTGGCACCGCGCAGGCGCTCGGGTTGCTGGCGCGCTGGCGGCCGGATGCGGTCGTGGCCACCGGTGGGTATGTCTGCCTGCCCGTCGGGACTGCCGCCGTGATGTTGGGCCGGCCGCTCGTGCTCCAGGAACAAAACGTGATCCCCGGGCGGGCCACGCGGCTGCTGGCTCGGTGGGCGCGGTGTGTCTCGGTGCCGAATCCTGAGGCGGCTCAGCGATTGCCAGGCCGCCGCACCGAGGTCACGGGCGTCCCCATCCGCGGGCGGGCGCTGGCAGGAGAGCGCCGGCGCGGGCAAGATCGTTGGGGACTCGCGGCGGACCGGTTCACGATCCTCGTCATCGGTGGCAGCCAGGGCGCGCTCAGCCTCAACCGCGGCATCTGCCGGATGGTCGACCTGGTGATGTACGATCAGCGGTTGCAGGTCCTGCACCACACCGGCACCGAGCACCTGCATTGGGTGCGGCAGGCGATAGGGCATCGCGAGCACGTCGGTCCGCCGGCCGTCCTGCACATCGCGGCGCCGTTTCTGGACCCCATCGGGGATGCCTACGCGTGCGCCGATCTTGTCGTCTGTCGGGCCGGGGCGTCGACACTGGCGGAGCTCACCGCGTGGGGCCTGCCGGCTATCCTCGTGCCGTACCCCCATGCCGCGGACGATCATCAAGAGGAAAACACGGCGATCCTCGTCGGCTCCGGCGCCGCGCTGCGCGTGGGAGACGTCGATCTCGACGGACCCGCGCTGGTCGAGGCCGTGCAGATGCTGGCAAGCGACCCAGCCCGGCGCGAGGCGATGGGACGGGCGAGCCGAGCAATGGGGCGGCCGGAGGCCGCCGACGTCGTGGCCGGAATCGTGCTGTCGGCGGCCAGGCAGCGTTCCACGCGGGAGGTGAACGCGTGATCCCGGCGGGCGCGCATGTGCACTTCGTCGGGATTGGGGGCTCCGGGATGAGCGCGCTGGCGCAGGTGCTGGCCGCGCAGGGATTCGTCGTGTCCGGATGTGACCTGCGCGCCTCCGAGGCGACCGGGCGGCTGCGGCGCGCCGGATGCGTGGTGGAATTTGGCCATAGCCCCGACCATCTCCGCGGTGTCGACCTGGTGGTCGTGTCCCGCGCCATCGCCGGCGACGCGGCCGAGCTGCGTGCGGCCCGCGATCTGGGGCTCCCGGTCAGGCATCGTGCCGAAGTGCTCGGGTACGTCATGGGCACAGGCCGGTCCATTGCGGTAGTGGGTACGCACGGCAAGACGACAAGTACGGCGATGCTCGCCCGCGTGCTGGCCGCCGGCGGGTGCGATCCGACCGCCCTGATCGGTGCCGACGTCGCCGAGTACGGGGGCAACGTCCGCAGCGGTGGCGGCTCCTGGATCGTGGCCGAGGTCGATGAGAGTGACGGATCTCTCCTTCACGTGTCGCCCTTCGCCGCGGTCCTGACGAGCCTGGATGTGACGGATCATCGGGACTTCTACACGTCGGTGGGGCATCTCAAAGAGACGTTCATGCGGTTCCTGCGAGGGGTGGACGCCGCAGGCTTCGTCGTGCTGTGTCTCGATCACCCGGAAGTCCGCGCGCTCCGAGACGAGTTGCACCGGCCGATCGTGTCCTATGGGTTCTCCTCTGACGTGGATGTGCGCGGCGAGATCAGCGTTATCCGCGGCGCCACGACCCGCACCGCGGTGTGGATGCGTGGCCGGCCCGCCGGCGAGCTGGTGCTCCAGGTGCCGGGCCGGCACAACGTGTCGAATGCGTTAGGCGCCATCGCCGCGGCGGCGCAGGTTGGCGTCCCGGTCGATGTCGCGATCGACGCGCTGGGCGACTTTCGAGGCGCATCGCGCCGCTTCGCCGTGCGGGGTGAAGCCGCCGGCGTGACCGTCGTCGATGACTATGCGCACAATCCCGTGAAGGTGGCCTCGGTGTTGGGTGCCGCGCGCGAGGGGTGGCCCGAACGCCGCTTGATTGTGCTGTTCCAGCCGCACCGGTTTTCCCGGACGCGGACGACGTTCGCAGAGTACGGCGGCGCGTTCCAGGCGGCCGACGAGGTCGTCGTCACCGAAATCTACGCTGCGGATGAGACTCCGATGCCTGGGGTCAGCGCCCGATTGATCGTCGACGAAATCGCCAGGCGGCGGCCGGTGCACTTCCGGCCCACCACCGAGGACGCACTGGACCTGCTCGAGTCGATGGTCGTGTCGGGCGATATGGTCCTCACCCTGGGTGCGGGCGACATCGGAAACGCCGCCGACGCGTTGCTGGCGCGGCTGGCGGTGCGCGCGGTCAGGGCGGAGGGACGCCCGTGACAACCGCGGCCACGCTGGTCGGGCTGGAGCGCCGGCTGCGGGAGGTCGTGCGCGATGTCCGGCGTGACGCGCCGCTGGCGCGCCATGTCGCCTTTCGCGTCGGTGGCCCGGCCGATCTGCTTGTCATCCCGCGGGGTGTCGAGGAGCTCCGTGGCGTGGTGCGGGTGCTCTCCGGCGATGGGATCACGCCGGTGATCATCGGCGCGGGGTCGAACCTGCTCGTAGGCGACCGCGGGATCCGCGGCATCGTGGTGAAGATCGGCAAGGGACTGGACCACGTGGGGATTGACGGGGAGCGCGTAACCGCCGAAGCTGGTGCTGGACTCCCGGCGCTCGCGCTGCGCACGGCCCGGATCGGGCTTGCCGGCCTGGAGTTCGCCGCCGGGATTCCGGCATCGGTGGGCGGCGCCGTCGTCATGAATGCGGGCGCGCATGGCCACGCGATGGAAGACGTGACCGAGACGGTCGATGTCATCACCCCCGAGGGCGATCGGCGTCTCGATCGAGCCGCGATGGAGTTCGCCTACCGATCCTCCGTGCTGCAGCGGCAGCCGTGGGTCATCATCGCAGCCGCGATGCGGCTGCGGCAGGGAGAGCCGCCGGCGGTCATGGACCGGTTACACACGTGGCTCGCGCATCGCGGCGCCACCCAGCCGATCGGCCCACCGAGTTCGGGGTGTGTCTTCCGGAACCCGCCGGGCGATCACGCCGGGCGCCTCATCGATCTCTCGGGAGGCAAAGGGCTCACCGTCGGCGGGGCCCGGGTGTCGGAGATCCATGCGAATTACATCATCAACGAAGGGGGCGCCACCGCGTCCGACGTCGTGGCGCTCGCCGAACTGGTGAGGGTCCGGGTGCAGGACCGAACCGGCATCTCGCTCGACCTGGAGGTAAAACTGCTGGGCGACTTTTGACGCCAGCCCTGACAACCGTGCCGACACCATCCCCTTCGTCGTCCCTCCCGTCTCGCCTTCGACGCACACGTCGCGCCGGACTGGCTCGTTTTGCGATCATCATGGCCGCGTTGTTTGCCCTGGCCGCCCTGCCGCAGTCGTCGCTCTTTCTCATCGAACGGATCGACGTCGACGGCGGCATCACCCTCGACGCTGCCGCCGTCCGGTCAATGGCCGGGCTGCATCTCGGGCAACGTCTCTTCACCGTGAACGCGGACGCTGTGGCGGCGCGTCTGCGCGCCCATCCCCGCGTCAAGACCGCGGACGTACGCATTCGTCCCCTGAACGCGGTCGTGATCACCTTCACCGAGCGGCGCCCGCTCGTGGCGCTGACCGCGGGTGATCGGTTTGCGCTCATCGATGAAGACCTGATGGTCGTAGACGTCAGCGCGAGCCCCGGCAGCCTGGTGCAAGTTGTGGACCGGACGGGCCGGTCCGGGTGGGCCCGGCCGGGCACGCCGGCGCCACCCGACGCGCTGCGGGCCGCATTCGCCGCGATAGCGGCTGTGCCGGAGGCGCTGAGACCGCTTGTCGTCCGGATCATCGTGGCGCCCGGTCCCGACCTGACGTTCGTGACGCGAACCGGGCTTGAGGTGCGCGCCGGTGGTCTTCCGGGGCTCTCGGGCCGACTTGCCCAGGTGCCCGCGCTGCTGGCGGCACTGAGGGCGAGGCAGATGTCGGTGGCCTCGATCGATCTGCGGTATGCGGGTTCGATCGTGGTGAGGCCGCTTGCAGGAGGAGAAGCGCGCTAGGTGTGGAATAGCGCACCCAGATCTAGGGGCGCATAAATCCAGACTCTACCATAGGTAGCATATGGCACGCCGGGGCCCAGTTGTGGGCCTGGACATTGGGACCACCAAGGTGTGCGCCATCGTTGGCGAGGTGGACGAAGATAACGACGTCCACATCGTGGGCGTAGGCACGGCACTTTCGGGCGGGGTTCGCCGTGGCGTCGTTGTCGACCTCGACTCGACCGTTTCGGCCATCGAGCAGGCGGTCGAGCGCGCGGAACGCATGGCCGGGGTCAAGGTGAGCTCAGCCTACGTGGCAGTGTCCGGGGAGCACATTGCATCAGCCGACAGCCGTGGCGTCGTCGCCGTGGCGCGGGGTGATCACGAGATCGCCGAAAGCGATGTGGCGCGCGTGGTCGACGCGGCACGGATGTCCGCGTTGCCGGCCTCGGACCGCGAGATCATTCACCTCTTGCCGCGCGATTTCGTCGTGGACGGGCAGGACGGCGTCAAGCGGCCCATCGGCATGTTCGGGGTGCGACTGGAGGTCGAAGCGCACATCGTCACCGGGGTGGCCACCGCGCTCGCGAACGTCGCAAAGTGCGCGCAGCGTGCCGGCCTCGAGGTCGACGAGATCGTCCTCGAACCGCTGGCCTCTGCGGAGGCAGTGCTAAGCGCCGAGGAGCGAGATCTGGGAGCCGTCGTCGCTGACCTGGGCGGCGGCACGACGAGTGTCGGCATCTTCGCGAACGGCGGCCTGTGTCACGTGGCGATCCTGCCGGTCGCGGGCGCCCACCTGACCAGCGACATTGCCGTGGGGATGCGCACGCCGATGCCCGAGGCGGAGAAGTTGAAAATTCGCTGGGGCGCGGCGACACCGGCAATCGTGACCGAGGGCGAGATGATTGAAGTGTTCAACGTCGGCGGCCGGGAGCCGCGTGTGCTGCCCCGCCGGCTACTGGCCGAGTACATCGAGCCGCGCCTCGACGAGATCTTTTCGCTGGTCCAGACCGAGATCGGTCGTAGCGGGTACACGCACCGCATACCGGCCGGCATCGTGCTCACCGGCGGCACGGCGCAGCTGGAGGGGCTGGAAGAGTATGTTGAACGCCGGCTCGGCCTGCCGGCCCGCATTGGTCTTCCGAATCAGGTCTCCGGCCTGGTCGAGGCCGTACGGAGCCCGGCGTACAGCACCGGCGTCGGTCTGGTCCTGCACGGCGCGAGGGCGCGGACGCGGACCAGCACTGTGCATCGCAACGGCACAAAGTCGTTCTTGGAGCGTGCCCGGGAATGGGTGCGGGAGATCCTCCAGGGAGGGTAAGCCGCCTCAGGCAGCGGGACGTTACGTCGAGGAGGGGTATGATGGCGAACGTTGAGCGCGATCTTCGTCGGTATGCGGCGATCAAAGTGGTGGGTGTGGGAGGCGGAGGAAGCAACGCCGTCAACCGGATGATCTCCGCGGGATTGCGCGGGGTTGAATTTATCGCAATTAACACCGACGCTCAGGCGCTCGCGCTTTCGTCGGCCGACAAGAAGATCCATATTGGGGCCAAAGTGACTCGGGGCCTGGGCGCCGGCGGTGACCCAAACGTCGGGCGCCAAGCGGCCGAGGAGAGCCGCGACGATTTGCGCGATGCCCTTGGTGGCGCCGACATGGTGTTCATTACCGCCGGGATGGGCGGCGGCACCGGCACCGGCGGGGCACCGGTGGTGGCGGAACTGGCGCGCGAGCACAACGCGCTCACGATCGGCGTTGTCACGAAGCCCTTCGGCTTCGAGGGCAAGCGCCGCTGCACGGCCGCCGAGGACGGCATCAAGAGCCTGCGGCAAAAGGTCAACACGCTGATCACGATCCCCAACGACCGGCTGCTGCAGATCATCGATCGGCAGGCGACCGTCATCGAGGCCTTCCGCACGGCCGACGACGTGCTCCGCCAGGGCGTGCAGGGCATCGCCGACCTGATTACCGTCCCCGGTCTGATCAACCTGGACTTCGCCGATGTACGCACGATCATGGCCGAGGCGGGATCGGCGCTGATTGGGATCGGCGTGGCTTCAGGCGACGAACGCGCGAGCCGCGCGGCACAAGCGGCGATAAGCAGCCCGCTGCTCGAGACGTCGATGGAAGGCGCCCGCGGGGTGCTCATTAACGTGACCGGCGGAACCGACCTGGGCCTGCTCGAGGTGAGCGAGGCCGCGCAGATCATCCGCGATGCGGCAGACCCCGAGGCCAACATCATTTTCGGCGCCGTGATCGACGAGAAGATTCACGATGAGGTGCGCATCACGGTGATCGCGACCGGGTTCGACATGGTCCGGCGCGAGCACGAGCCGGTGGCGGCCACGCCGGAGAAGACCAAGGAACCTGTCCGGCTCATCGACGATCTCGACATCCCGGCCTTCTTGCGCCGCCGCTAGCGCGTCTCCGTCGTGAAGCCGAACGGGTCCACGCCCGGCGCGTCCGACGCGCCGGCCGATCTGGATCAGCGCCTCGACGCCGCCCGCGGGCACGTCGAGGCGCTGCTGCCGGGGGCAAGAGCGGTCGAAGGGCCGCAGCCTGTCTTCCTGCTGCCCGCCGTGGGCGGGATCCGGGAGCGTTTCCTCGAACTGCAGCGGCGCCTGGCGCCGCTCGGCTTGCTGCCGTTGCTGCGCCGGCAAGGCGACCAGACCGCGCTCATCCTGGTGCCCAAGCCGCCGCCCGGGCAGTGGAAATGGCAGGTCAACGCATTGCTGTTCCTCGCCACGGTGGCCACGACGTTCCTATCCGGTTTGCAAACGGCCGAGGGGTTGCGTGGGTTGTGCCAGGAACTCCAGGCGCAGATCCGTTTGGACTGTGCGATCACCCCCATTGGTGGTGGCCTGACGTTCTCGGCCGCGCTGCTGCTCATCTTGCTTGCGCACGAGATGGGACATAAACTCGTGGCGGTGCGCCGTGGTATCGACGCCAGCCTGCCCTACTTCATCCCGATGGTGCCGTTGGCGCCGCTCCCAGGCACGATGGGCGCCGTGATCGTCACGCGGACGCCGGCCCCCAACCGGGACTCCCTGATGGATTTGGGAGCATCCGGACCCATTGCCGGGTTCCTTGTGGCCATTCCCGTGCTGATCTACGGTGTGCTCAGGTCCCCGGTGGTTCCCGAGGAACTCGTCAGACGTTTCGCCCTCACCAACTATCCTGATCCTCTGCTGATCAGGTGGATGATCCAGGTCCTGCTCAATCCGCCTCCGGGCAGCGTCGTGCTGGGCCATCCGGTACTCTTTGCCGGCTGGTTTGGCCTCGTCGTGACCAGCATCAACCTCTTACCCGCGGGTATGTTGGACGGCGGGCACGCGGTGCGGGCGGTCTTCGATGCTCGCGTCCACCGCGTCCTCTCGTACGTCGGCGCGGCCCTCGCCGCCCTGATCGGTGCCTACCCCATGGCAATCCTGATCCTGCTATTGACGCGCCGCGGCCATCCGGGTCCGTTGGACGACCTCTCACCGTTGTCCCCATCGCGCCGCCTGGTGGGGATTCTCCTGATCGCCATCTTCGCGCTGAGCGTCGTGAGCCTGACGATTCCCCTGTTCCGGTGAGCCCGCGCGACGGCGAGACGATCCAAGAGCCACGTCGCGGCCGCTGGCGCCGGGCGGCTCTGGCTGTCTTCCGCAAGGAGATGCGCGAGACGCTGCGCGACCGTCGGACGCTGATCGCTGCGGTCGTCGTGCCGGCGATCATCATGCCGCTGATCGTGCTCGCGATGCCCGCGCTGGCCAGGCGGCAGGAGGCCGCGTTGCGGGAACGGCCGGCGCGGGTCGCAGTCGAGGGCGGCGATGCCTCGGGGCTGGCGGCCGCGGGATTCGACGAACGCGTCTTTAGTATCGTCTCGACCGCTTCGCCTCGCGTCGCACTGCAACGGGGCGAGATCGACGCGGTGCTCATCGACGACGGGGGCCGCAGCCGGCCGAGGAAGGTGACCGTACTGTTCGACGAAACCCGCCTGGTGTCTCGGGCCGCGGTCGAGAAGGTCACGCGGGTCGCCGCGAAGCTGGCGCTGCGAGAGCTGCGTGCCGCCGCCAGCGGCCGGGGTCTCGATCCCGAGCAGGTGGTGCCGGTCGTGGTGGAGCCGCGACCCCTCGCCTCCACCCGGCAGGCCGGCGGGGCGGTCCTGGGCACAGCCCTCCCATTCTTCCTGGCCGTCTGGCTCCTCCTTGGCGGGCAGTATGCCGCGCTGGATGTGGGAGTGGGCGAGCGCGAGCGAGGCAGCCTGGACGCGCTGCTTGTCAGCCCGCCGCCACGGGGCGCGCTCGTGACGGGGAAGTTCCTTGCGGTGCTGGTTCCAGCCGTGGTGGCCGCCGTCGTGATGGTGGCAGCCAGCCTGCTGTCGCTCTGGCTTGGCGCATGGTTGCTGGTTGACCAGGCGGTACCCACCCTCCCGGCGGGCGTGGCCGCTCAGTTGCTGTTCGTGGCGGTCGCGCTGGGAGCCTTCCTGTCCGCGGTGCAGGTGGTCCTGAGCCTGGGCGCCCGCAGCCTCAGGGAGGCCCAGCAAGCCTTCACCGGGCTCTACCTGCTTGTGGCGCTGCCCGTGATGCTGGTGCCCCTGCTGGACGACGGCGGGGATCGGGCCTGGATACCCCTGGTTCCCGTCCTGAATGCCGGCCTCGCGTTCCAGAACGTCCTGGCTGGCCGCGCGTCGGCCGTCGGACTGGGGATCACCGTAGCGACCCTGGTCCTGGCGGCCGCCTCCGTCCTCGTCCTGGGAGCCCGCATCCTGGAAGCGCGCCGCCTGCCGAATCCGTGAGGGACGCCGTGCGGCCGAGATAACGGTAGCGTGGCAGCACCTGGTGGCTTGAGACGGTGGAAGCCGGCGTTGACACGCTAGATATGGGGTTCTAGAATCGACTTTGCCTCTACCGGTGGGGTCCTCCTATGCGATGTCCGGTTTGCGGCCACGAGGAAAGCAAGGTCCTTGATTCCCGACCCGTACTGGACGGACGTGCCATCCGGCGCCGGCGCGAATGTTTGGGCTGTGAGCGCCGCTTTACGACGTACGAACGAGCCGATCTGGCCCCGCTCATGGTGGTGAAGCGCGACGGCCGGCGCGAGCCCTTCGATCGGGCGAAGGTACTGGCCGGCGTCGTGCGCGCCTGCGGCAAGCGCCCGATCTCCATGGAGGCGACGGATAGCCTCGTTGATGGCGTCGAGCGGGACGTCCGTCAACAGGGCACGCCGGAAATTCCCTCGGCCCTCATCGGTGATCTGGTGATGGAGCGCTTGCGGCGGTTGGACGACGTTGCCTACGTTCGGTTTGCCTCCGAGCACCGGCGGTTTCAGGACGTGGACTCCATCGCGGAGGAAATCGAGACCTTCAAGGAACGCAAGCGCCGCGAAGATGCCTTGCGCGACCAAGTGCCACTGATCCCGCTGCCCGACCCACACCGCACTCGATAACGAGATTATTCCCGGGGGTGACTTCCTATGGATGGCGCATCGTCCTCTTCGACCCACCCGCAAACCCCGCGACGCGAGCCTGTCGGGTATGCTGCCTCATCGGATCTCTCCCCTGAGACCCTCGCCGCCTTCAACGGCGACGAGCTCCCGGCGCGCGTCTTCCATGACAAATACGCCCTCCGCGATCGTGACGGGAAAGTGGTCGAGCGGACACCACAGCAGATGTGGCAGCGGATCGCCCGCGAGCTCGCGTCGGTCGAGGCACCGGAGAAGCGGGCCGAATGGACGCAGAAGTTTGGCTGGCTGCTGGAGGACTTCCGTTTCATACCCGGGGGGCGCATCATGCACGCCGCCGGCAATAGCCGGCGTGTCACGGCGTTGAACTGCTACGTCATTCCCGTGAAGGACGACTCCATCGAGTCGATCTTCGAGTGGATGAAAGAAGCCGCCCGGACCTACAGCCTGGGTGGTGGGGTCGGTACCGACATCTCGGTCTTGCGACCGCGCGGCGCGCCCGTGAACAACGCGGCGCGCAGTAGCACGGGCTCGGTCTCGTTTATGGAGCTCTTCTCGCTCACGACCGGGACGATCGGTCAGTCGGGCCGCCGTGGCGCCCTGATGATCACCATTGGCGACGGTCACCCCGACCTGTTGGACTTCATCAAGGTGAAGCGCAACCTGGACAAGGTGCGCTATGCCAACATCAGCGTCCGGATCTCGGATGCCTTCATGCGTGCCGTTGAAGAGGACGGCACGTGGGACCTGGCGTTCGAGAACGAGCGGGCGCAATTTCGCAAGACCCAGCGGGCCCGTGAGATCTGGGGCGAGATCATCAAAGGCGCCCGCGACCATGCGGAGCCGGGCGTCATTTTCTGGGACACGGTCAAACGCTGGTCCACGTCCGAGTACAACGGTATGGGTGTGGTGACGACCAATCCCTGCAGTGAAATCCCCTTGGAACCCTACGGGTGCTGCTGCCTGGGCAACGTCAACCTGGCGTGCTTCGTCCAGGACGAGTTCACCTCTCAGGCCCGCGTGGACTGGGAAGGCCTGGAGCGGGCGCTGCGCTATGTGACACGCTTCCTGGACAACGTCCTGGACTACAACGCCGACAAGCACCCACTGCCGCAGCAGCGCGAGGCCAGCCTCTACTCGCGCCGCATCGGTGTCGGGTTCACGGCGCTGGGCGATATGCTCATCAAGCTGGGATTGAAGTACGATACCGATGGCGCCGTGACGTTCGTCGACGGGTTGTTCGACCGGATCAAGGCGATCGTGTACGACGAGAGTGTGAACCTCGCGATCGAGAAGGGAACGTTTCCGGGCTACGATGCGCGGCAACATCTGGCGTCACCCTTCATCCAGACGCTGTCGCCAAAGGTGCGCGAGCGCATCGAGCGGCACGGCCTGCGGAACGTGGCGCTGCTGACGGTCCCGCCGGTGGGGAGCGGCGCCGCACTGGCGGGCGTGACCAGCGGTATTGAACCGATCTTCGACATCTCGTACATTCGGCGGTCCGAGTCGCTTTCACAAGAAGTGTTCACCGTCTACCATCCGCTCGTCCGGGAATACATGCGCCGGTTTGGCATCGAGCACGAGAAGGACCTGCCGGCCTACTTCGTCACCTCGCATCAAATTCAGCCGGAGATGCGGGTGCGCATGCAGGCCGCGATCCAGAAACATGTCGACCACTCGATCTCCTCGACCGTCAACCTGGCGGAAGATACCCCGCCGGAAGACGTCGAGCGGATCTACCTGCAGGCGTGGAAGATGGGCTGCAAGGGCATCACCGTGTACCGGGAGGGCAGCCGCGAAGGCATCCTGATTACTGAGGCGCAGGCCAAGGGCCAGTCCTTGTCGGCAACGGCCGCCGCGGCCGCGGCTGCGCCGGCGCCGGTGCGCGTGACCCCGAGAGTCAGGCCAAAGGTGACCTCAGGCCGTACCGAGCGTATCGAGACCCCGCGCGGCCGCGTCTACGTCGTTATCAACGAAGACGAACTCGGCGTGTGCGAAGTTTTCGTCCATTCGCTGGACGTGGAGGCGGAAGCGATCGGCCGGATGGCGTCGCTTGCGCTGCGTGGGGGGTTGGACCCCCGCGATATCATCGAGCAACTGTGGCGCGTGCAGAGCAAGGAACTGGCGTTCGATCGCGCTGCGGACGGCACCGTGGTGCGGGTCAGCACGATTGCCCAGGCCGTCGCGCTGGCGCTCGGGCGCGTGCTCTACGGCGACGGTTTCCGACCGGACAAGGCCTTCCCCCGCGCCGACGCACTGCCCGAACCCGGGCCGCGCACGCGGCAGGGGGTATTGCGATTTGCCCCGCCGCCGCAGACGGCCGAGGCAGGGACCAAAGTTGCACCGGTGGTTGGTGGCAACGGCAGCCCCGCGCCCGAGGGGCCGGCGAGCCGGGGCGTCGGCGACATCGCGCTGGAATTCATCGGCATCTGCCCCGACTGTGGGTCGTCGCTCGTGCACGAGAACGGCTGCGCCACCTGCAGGCAGTGCGGATATTCGAGGTGCTGACCGCCGCCTGAGCGCCGGCCGCGGGTCCCCGGTTCACCATCGCTGGACACACGGTGGTAGACTTGAGAGACGGTGCTCTGGCACCCGAGCGAACCGCTGCCTGGCGGCGCCGAGGCCCCTCGTGCGATAATTTGCCCACGAGCCCTCCCCGACGCACGGCCGGGGCCGAGGTTCGATTTGAGGGGGGCCTGCGTTATGGTGCGGTGGACACTTGGGATCAGCCTGCTCGTTCTGTTCGCGGCGACACTTTCCGTTAGCGCGCAGCCCGCACAGAACCCGGCGCAGCCGGCGAACTGGATCATCGTCCCCGGACACGCGGTCGGCGACATTCAGATCGGCATGAACCAGCCGCAGGTCCTCAACCGCCTGGGGATGCCCGATGAGATCTCAAACGACCGCGGCGGCGACGGCGGCCTCAATGTCTATTGGGTCTACCCACAGGGTGATCGGTCGGTCCTGGTCGTGTCCTGGACGAAGCGACAGGCCGAGGCCGGTGGCGTCGATTTCATCTTTACCGACCACGCACGGTTTGTGACGAGCAAGGGCATCGCGCTGGGCAACTCCACCTACAAGGATCTGCTCAAAGAGTACGGCGCGCCGGAGCGCATGTCGGGCCTGGGCCGCGGCGCCGTGATGTTCTACTACGAAGGCCAGGGTGCGCGGTTCCGCGTCGAGGGCGACGCGGGTCGGGTTACGGCCGTGACGGTTGTGCCCAAGAAGTAGCACGGCCCGTCTCTTCGGAGGTGAAAGATGCTGACACGACTGCGGTACGCCATGGCGATCGGCGCAGTGATGGTGCTGGTTCTCGGCGGGGCGGGGTGGCGCCTGCAGCCCGCGGCCGGAGAGACGAGCCTGGTGCTCGCGTTTGTACCCTCTCAGGATACCCAGAGGGTGCTCGAAACGGGCAGTACGCTGGGTAGGATGCTCGAAGTGGCGACCGGGTACAAGATCCGCACCGAGGTGCCCACCAGCTACGTGGCGACGATTGAGGCCCTCTGTGCGGGCAGAGTCGACATCGCGTTCCTGGCACCGTTCGCGTACGTGCTGGCCAACCAGAAGTGTGGGGCCGACGTCCGGCTGGTGAGCGTCCGCGCCAACCTCCCCTACTACAAATCCCAAATCATCTACAAGGCCGATCTGAACATCAAAGCACTCACTGATCTGCGTGGCAAGCGGTTTGCGTTCGTCACGCCGACATCGGCGTCTGGGTATCTGTTCCCGGCGGCGCTGCTGAAGAAGAACGGGATCGATCCGGACCGGTTCTTCAGCCAGGTGCTGTTTGCCGGCGGGCACGACCGTGTCGTTCTGGCCATCTACACCGGATCGGTGGACGCGGGCGCGTCCTTCGGCGACGAGGTCTTCAGCGACGCCCGCACGACCGTCATTCGGCAGTACCCGGACGTCAAGGACAAGGTGAAGGTGTTGATGTACACCGACCCGATTCCCAACGACACCGTGACCTTCCGCCGCGACCTTCCGGACGACGTGAAGGAGCGTACGACCAAGGCGTTGTTCCGTATCGCCGAGACGGCGCCGGGCAAGGAGACGCTGGACCGGCTCTACCAGATCCAGGGTTTCGCCGACTTCAACTCGTTGACGACGACCCACAAACAGTCCAAGCTGAAATCCTTCGATGAATACTTCCAGCCGATCCGGGACGCCGCAAAGTTCCTGGGTCTCAACCTGGAAGAGATGCTGCGGCGTTAACGGGGGCGTTGGCCCTCGCGTCATTGAGGTGACCGGTGCGCGGTGCCGCCGTCAGGCTTGAGCATCTGACGAAGGTGTATGCGGACGGCACGAAGGCGCTCACGGACATCACCCTGTCCGTGAAGCCCGGCGACTTCCTCGTGATCATCGGGCTGTCAGGCTCCGGTAAGTCGACGTTGATGCGGTGTATCAACCGCTTGATCGAGCCGACCTCGGGCAAGATTTTCGTCGATGACGTCGAGATCACGACGCTGCGGCCGGAGCAGATGCGGCAGATGCGTCGCCAGATCGCGATGATCTTCCAGCAGTTCAACCTTGTCAAGCGCACGTCGGTCCTGACGAACGTGCTCTCCGGACGGCTGGGCTACCTGCCCGCGGCCTGGGCCCTGACCAACTACTTCCCCCGGGACCTCCGCGAGCAGGCCATGGGACACCTGGCCACGGTGGGCATTCGTGAGAAGGCGTACACGCGGGCCGACCAACTCTCCGGCGGCCAGCAGCAGCGGGTCGGCATCGCCCGCGCGCTCATGCAAGACCCCAAGCTCATCCTGGCCGACGAACCCGTCGCGAGTCTGGACCCCGCGACCTCACACTCGGTGCTGAAATACGTGGAAGACCTCAACCGCCGCGATGGAATCACGGTGATGTGTAGCCTCCATTTTCTCAGTCTGGCCCGCCGGTACGGAACCCGCGTCGTGGCGTTGAAGGCTGGGCAGATTTTGTTCGACGGTTTGCCGGCCGATATCGACGAGCGCCGTTTCAAAGAGATCTACGGTGAGGAGGCCGTCGAGGTGGAGATCACCTGATGCGGCAGAACGCCGCAACCCCGCTGCCCCGCGCGCCTGAGCTGCCCCGGCCCGGGCTGGGTGCCCTGCGCGTGCTGGTCTGGCTGGTCGTCCTCTTGCTCATCTATGCCTACGGCTGGAAAGTGACGCAGATCAACCTGGTGGAGTTGGCGACAAAGTGGTCGCTGGCCAGGCCGCTGATGATCGACCTGATTCGGCCGGACCTGATCGCCCGCGAACAACTGACGCAGGTCAACGACGCGGGAATCGGTCTAGATGGGACGGTTGCACCGCCATCTGAGCTACGCGGACCCGGCCGGCTCGCCCTCAGCGCGACGTCCGCGAAAATCGGCGAGCGCATCACCGTGGTCGGCGACGGATTTGCCTCCACGCGGCCCGTCGAGGTGATCTGGCGCGATCAAGCCGGATCGACGGCGACGATTGGTCGGGCCACGACCGACGCGTCCGGCCGCTTCGAGACCACCATCACGGTCCCGGACGTCATCGGGACGGCGCACCACGTGGTGGCGCGGGTGTTGCTGGAGGGGACCCGGCTGGTGCCCAGCAACGCCCTTCGGCTCACCCTGTTCCGCATGGTCGAAACGATCTTCCTGGCCTTGATGGGCACGACTCTCGCGCTCGTGTTCGCGGTGCCGCTCTCATTCCTCGGGGCGAAGAACTTGATGTCGCGCAGCACGCTCAGCCTCTCGATGTACTATCTCGTCCGCACCTTCTTCAATATCACGCGGTCGATCGAGCCCCTGGTCATGGCGACGGTCTTCGCCGTGTGGGTCGGGATCGGGCCGTTTGCCGGGGTGATGGCGCTTGCAGTGCACTCAATCGCGTCGTTGGGCAAGCTGTACTCCGAGCAAATTGAATCGATCGATCCCGGCCCGATCGAGGCGATCACGGCGACCGGTGCCTCCATGCTGCAGGTCGTCCGGTATGCGGTCGTGCCCCAGATCGTGCCGCCGTTTATCGCGTTCACGATCTACCGGTGGGACATCAACGTGCGCATGTCTACGGTGATCGGGTTCGTGGGGGGCGGGGGCCTGGGGTTCCTGCTGATCCAGTACATCAACCTCCTGCAATGGCGCCAGGCGGCCACCGCGATCTGGGCCATCACGCTGGTGGTCGCCATCATGGACTATCTGAGTTCCGTAGTGCGCCAGAAGGTCGTGTGATCCCCGAACCGCCGCACGGCTGGCGGTGGGAGGCGCGTCAGGGACTCCGCCTGCTGCTCGCGAACCGGCTGGAGGCGCTAGGTGTCGCCCACGCGTTCACGACCCGGAGCGGCGGGACGAGCGCCCCGCCTTTTGACACCCTCAATCTGAGCCGCGGCGTCGGCGACACGCCGTCGCACGTCGCCGCGAACCGGGCGCGGGTGCTCGCCGCGCTGGGCCGCAGCCCGGACGACCACGTGGAAGCCACGCAGGTCCACGGCCGCGAGATCGCCGTAGCGACCGCGGCCGATCGCGGGAGAACGCTGGCAGGCGCGGATGGGATCCTGTCGCGCGATCCGCGGGTCGTGCTGGCGGTGCACTGCGCCGACTGCGTACCTGTGCTGCTCGCTGATGCGCGCGGGGGTGCGGTGGCCGCGGTGCACAGCGGATGGCGGGGGACGGCAGCGGGTGCCGTTCAGGCGGCGGTCGCGGCCATGCGCGGGGTCTGTGGCAGCGACCCGCAAGACGTCGTCGCGGCCATCGGCCCGGCCATCGGCCCGTGCTGCTATGAGGTCGATGCGCCCGTCTTCGACAGTTTTGCGGCATGGCCGTGGCGGGACGACGTGTTCGTGCGCGGACGCCCGGGTCATTGGCATCTCGATCTCTGGGAGGCCAACTCCCGGCAACTGGAAGCTGCGGGCCTCCCGCCCGAGGGCATCGCTCGCGTGGGGCTGTGTACGTCGCACCACGCCGAGCTGTTCTTCTCTCACCGGCGCGATGGCAAGACGGGCCACATGGCCGCGCTCATCGCTCCCCGCTCACAGTAGACTCGCAAGGGATTCCAGGTTCCTTGCCCGAATACCAGTCTGGCGTGTCGGGTGTGGAAGAACGGCTCACGGTCGTCCGGCAACGCATCGCCGACGCCGCGATGCGGGCAGGGCGCGATCCGGTCTCGGTCAGGCTGATTGGTGCCACGAAATCGGTCGAGGCCGATCGGATACGGGCCGCTGTGGTGGCCGGGTTGGGCGATTTCGGCGAGAACCGTGTCCAAGAGGCGTTGCCGAAGATCGGTGCCGTCGGTCCGGGACCGCGATGGCACCTGATCGGTCATCTGCAGCGCAACAAGGCCCGAGCCGCGGTTGGGCCGTTTGCCGTGATTCAGTCGCTCGACTCCGTGGCGCTTGCGCAGACCCTCGATCGGGCCGGGCGGGCGACGGGCCAGCGGGTCTCGGTGCTGGTTGAGGTGAACATCGGTGGCGAGGCCAGCAAGTTCGGTGTCGCCCCGGATGCGGTTGAGGACTTCGTTCAAGCGCTCGCGCCGTTCGACCGGCTGCAGCCGCTCGGGCTGATGACCGTGGCGCCGATTGCTGCGGACCCGCAGGCGGTGCGGCCGATGTTCCGCGCGCTGCGGGAACTGCGCACCCGTCTGCAGCGCCTGGTGGGCGAGGCGTTCGGCGAACTGTCGATGGGCATGTCTGACGATTTCGAAGTGGCGATTGAGGAAGGCGCCACGATGGTCCGCATCGGGCGCGCGATCTTCGGCGAGCGAAGAACCTGAGTGTGACAACGGCCACGGGAGAGGCCAGATCCAGGGAGGGGAGGGACAGCGGGAGGTGTGATGTGAGCGGGATGCAGCGGCTATGGTCGTTTCTGGGTTTCACCGAGGACGAAGCCGAGGGTGCTCCTGAAGAGGAGCCACGGCGCCGCCGGGGACCGGTGTTCAGTCTCCACACGAACCGGCCCATGGAGATCGTGGTGCTGGAACCGAGAAGCTTCGACGAGGCCCGCGCGGGGGCCGATCATCTGAAGGCCCGGCGGCCGGTCATCGTCAACCTCAAGGATACCGACCGGGAACTGGCCAAGCGGATCGTGGACTTCACCTGTGGTGTGACCTACGCGGTGGACGGCCAGATGCAGCGGGTCGGCGAGGAGATCTTCCTTTTCACCCCAAGCACGGTGACAGTGCTGGCCGAGGCGTCGCAGGATGGCCCGCGAGCGCTGTTCCCGATGGTCTGAGTCTGCGGGCGCGAGCCGTGAGGACGGTGTGGTTCGAGAACGGCGCCGTCTGTTTCGTTGACCAAACCCGACTTCCCGATGAGACCGTCATCGTTACCTGCAGAACGACCGAAGCACTGGCCGAGGCCATACGCAGCCTGCGCATCCGCGGTGCACCGGCCATTGGGGTGACCGCGGCGTACGGCATCGCGATGGCCGCGTCGCAGGTCGTCTCTGCGGTGCCTGACCAGGCGCTGGCCGCCGTCGAGACGGCCGCGGTGCAGTTGACCGCTACGCGTCCGACTGCCGTCAACCTCCGCTGGGCCGTTGACCGCATGCTCTCCCTGGCGCGGCGGATTCACGATCCCGCGGCGCGTGCCGCGGGTCTGGCCGCTGAGGCCGACGCCATCGCGGCCGAGGATCAGGCGGCCAACCTGGCGATCGGACGACTTGGCGACGAGCAGATACGGCCCGGAGAGCGGGTGCTCACGTACTGCCACACCGGGGGACTCGCGACGGCGGGCTTTGGGACGGCGTTTGGTATCCTGCGCGCGGCGCACGAGGCCGGCAAGGGTATCCACGTCGTGGCCTGCGAGACCAGGCCGGTGCTGCAGGGTGCGCGGTTGACCGCCTGGGAGTTGAAAACCTACGGCATCCCATTCACGCTGATCACCGACAATGCGGCCGGCGCGCTGATGGCGCGTGCTGAGATCGACCGCGTGATCGTGGGCGCGGACCGCATCGCGGCCAATGGCGACGTGGCCAACAAGATCGGGACGTACACGCTCGCGGTCCTGGCGCGCGCGCACGACATCCAGTTCCTCGTGGCCGCGCCGACCTCGACCATCGATCTCAGCATGCCGTCAGGAGCCGCGATCCCTATCGAAGAGCGCCCACCCGCCGAAGTCACGCATGCCGGAGGACGGCGCATCGCCCCAGAGGGTGTGACGGCGCGCAATCCGGCCTTCGACGTCACGCCGGCCCGCCTGATCACGGCGATCGTCACTGAAGCCGGCGTGGCGCATCCTCCCTATGAACGGCGCCTTGCCGGTCTGGTGGCCGCCGGCGTCCGCCGGTAACATGCCTGCCCGCTCCCCGGCTGTCCGCCACGTCATCCTCGGCACGCTGGCCGCGCTTTGGGTGGCCGCCGTGATCCAGAGCATCACGTATCGAGATGCGCTGTGGTTCCGTTATTACGTCGTGCACCTGGTCTGGCTGCAGTACCTGTTCCTGATCCTGGCCGTCTTTGGCGGTGCCATCCTGCTGTTCAGCCTGCTGCGCCGGCGGCCATCCGCCGGCCGATGGGCCGAACTCCCCTTCGTGAGCATCATCATCCCAGCCAAGAACGAGGTGCGGGTGATCGAAGAGGCGGTTCGCACCTCGTGCGGCCAGCGGTACACGGGGGGCATCGAGGTCA
Organism: bacterium; assembly: GCA_041487495.1. Lineage (GTDB taxonomy): Bacteria > Sysuimicrobiota > Sysuimicrobiia > Sysuimicrobiales > Humicultoraceae > JBGPNN01. The sequence continues at coordinate 9,204 of JBGPNN010000004.1, read as the reverse complement.
TCGTTGTCGACGATTGGTCCACTGACGGCACGAGCGAATTGTTGGCGCGGCTCCAACCCGAACTGTCCTTCACCGTCGTGCGGACTCTCCCCGGCAGTATCGGCAAGGCGTCCGCGCTGGAAGCCGGGATCGCCCACGGCCGCGGAGACCTGATCGCGGTCTTCGACGCCGATGCCCGAGTGGGACCCGACATCATCGCGCGAATGGTGCCATACCTGGCGGACCCGAAAGTCGCCGCGGTACAGGGGCGCCGGTTGATCGATAATGCTCGCCGCAACCTCCTGACGCGCTTCCAGGAGGACGAGTACCGGATCTTCCAGACACTGCTCCAGCGGGCCCGGCAGGCGGTCGGGGCGTTCGTGTGCCTCGCGGGCAATGGCTTGATCGTGAAGCGTGGAGCGCTGCGGGCCGTCGGCGGATGGAACGAGGGCGCCTTAACCGAGGACATCGACCTGTCGGTGCGGCTGACCCTCGCCGGGTGGGAGATCCGTTACTGTTACGAAGCCGAGATCTGGGAAGAGGGTGTCGTGACCCTCCGCGACCTGCTGCGCCAGCGCGAGCGCTGGTTTGAGGGCGCGCTGCTGTGCCTGGGCGACTACCTGCCCGAAGTCCTGCTGGCCCGTCTCCCGCTGCTGCGGAAGGCGGATATGCTGTTCTTTCTATCGGGGTCGCTGGTGAGTGCGCTCGCGGTCTTGACCGGCTACACGTATGCTCTGATCGGCGCGTTCCACGAGACCGTCGTGTTTATTGGAGTGCCCACGGGCGTGATGGCGACGGCCTCGGCGATTCTCACGGGCGCATTGCTGGCGTCGATTACCGCGGAGGCCGGCGCGCATCCCGGCCGCCTTGCGGGAGTGATGGTCCGCTGGACGCTCTTCTCATTCCACACCCTCGTGATCGTGCCGATGGCCATTCGCCGGTACATCTACGGCGCCGTTACCGGTGCCCGCGACTGGCGCAAGACGGCCCACGAGGGCGCGGGCCGCGCGGTCCAGTGACCGGCGCACCGACTCAGGCCGCCCGCGAGACCGCGTCCCCGGCTCATTAGCCCAGCCCGACGTAGATGTCCCGCAACTGCGTGCCCACCTGTTCCAACGAGTGCGCGACCGCATATCGACGCGCCTCGGCACCCAGCCGATCACGCAGGTCGGGTTCGGCGGCCAGCCGCCGGAGGTGCTCCCTGAACTCGTCGGCGTCGCCGGCTAGCAGCGCATTGTAGTCGTCCACGAATCGCCCGGCGAAGCACTCGACATCGCGCAGGACGAGCGGCAGGCCCGCGGCCGCCGCCTCCAAGACGGCGATCCCTTCGTTCTCGACTGTGCTCGGGAAGAAGAAGATGTCTCCGGCGGCGTACGCTTCGGTGACGTTCTCCACGTAACCGGGGAACCGCACGTTCGCCGGCGCGTCTTCGATAATGCGCAGCGTCTCGGGCTTGACCGCCTTCGGGATCAGGCCAAACCAGATGAACGTCATCCCGGGCAGGCGGCGGGCGACTTCGACGAAGAGATCGACCCCTTTTCGCATCAGCACCAGCCCCACGGCAAAGGCCACCACGCCCTTGAGGAGGTGCCGCCCGCGGCCGAGCGTCCTGGCCCGGCGCAGCGACTGGAACCGGTGCAGGTCGACGCCGTTGCTGATGATCTCAATCGGCCGGGTCACGCCATGCCGCGCCAGGACCTGGCTGGTGTAGTGTGTGGGCACCAGCACCAGGTCGGCCTTGTTGTAAAAGTAGGTCAGCAAGCGACCCAGGTACGGCGCAAGCGAGTCGCTCATGACGAACGAGTTGGCAAAGTCTTCGGCCGTCGTATGCGCGTGGATGATGACCGGGAGCCGCCCGCTGTACTTCTCGGCCAGGTAGAGCGATCGCGGTCCGATCCGGTGGAGGTGCAGGATATCAAACGATTCGGACGGATCGCTGGTGACCGAGACCCCAGCCGCGCGCAGCGCGTGCCACTGGTTCTCGTACGACTGCCGAATTCCCCCACGGCTCGAAGCCGGACCGTGCATCTCCAAGTAAAGGCAGACTTTCACGACACCCCTCCGGCGGCTCCCCGGTGTCTTCGCCGCGCGGGAGGGCGCCCCTGCTGGACGCGCACGGTCGCCCCATGCTACACTAACCCGCGCTTTTTGGAGAGGATGGAAGCCATGCACGGGTTTCAGGCCGTCCCCACCAAGATCGACTTTCCGGCGCTCGAGCGGACGATCCTCGAGTGGTGGCGTGAGGACGGCATCCTGTCGCGATATCTCCGGCGGAACGACTCTTCCCCGAACCGCTTTGTTTTCCTGGACGGGCCCATCACGGCCAACAATCCCATGGGGATCCACCACGCGTGGGGTCGCACGTACAAGGACCTGTTCTGTCGCTACGCGACGATGCGCGGTCTGCGCCAGCGTTATCAGAACGGGTACGACGGGCAAGGTCTGTGGGTCGAGGTCGACGTCGAGAAGGAGTTGGGCTTCAAGAGCAAGCGGGATATCGAATCGTATGGCATCGCGGCCTTCGTCGAGCGCTGCAAGGCCCGTGTCGACCGCTTCGCCGCGATTATCACACAGCAGTCGCAGCGGCTGGGCCACTGGATGGATTGGGATCACTCGTATCATACGAAATCCGACGAGAATAACTACACGATCTGGCTGTTCTTGAAGCGGTGCTGGGAACGGAACCTGATCTACAAGGGCCACGATTCGATGCCCTGGTGCCCGCGCTGCGCCACCGGGATCTCGGAGCACGAAATTGTCACCGAAGGGTATCGTGAGGTGACCCATCCCAGCCTGACCGTGCGCCTGCCGTTGATCGACGAGCCCGGCAGGTCGCTGCTGATCTGGACGACGACGCCCTGGACGCTCACGAGCAACGTCGCGGCCGCCGTGCATCCCGAACTGACCTATGTGCGTGTGAAGCACGGGGAGGAAGAGGTCTACTTGTGCGAGAGCACGCTGGGGATGCTCAAAGGGCCCTATGCGGTGCTCGAATCGATGTCCGGATCGGCGCTCGTGGGGCGGCGGTATCGCGGGCCGTTCGACGAACTCCCGGTCCAACACGGGGTCGAGCACCGCGTGATCCCCTGGAAGGACGTCAGCCCGGAAGAGGGCACGGGCATCGTGCACATCGCGCCCGGCGCAGGCTCCGAGGACTTTGCCCTGGGCAGGGAGTTCACGTTGCCGGTGATCGCGCCCCTGGACGAGTTCGGGGTCTTCGTTGCCGGCTTCGACTGGCTGAGCGGCAAATCGGTGTACGAGGTCGCCGGGCCGATCGAGGCCAGCCTGGCCGAGAAGCGGCTGCTCTACCGCTCCGAGCCCTACACTCACCGTTACCCGGTGTGCTGGCGGTGCGGCAGCGAACTGGTCTTTCGCGTGGTCGACGAGTGGTTCATTGCCATGGATCCGGTGCGCGATGCGATGATCGACGTGACGCGCACGGTTCGATGGATTCCCGAGTTCGGCCTGGATCGTGAATTGGACTGGCTGCGCAACATGCACGACTGGATGATCAGCAAGAAGCGATACTACGGGCTCGCCTTGCCCATCTATGAGTGCCACGAGTGCGGCCGGTTCGAGGTCATCGGCTCGAAGGACGAATTGAAGACGCGGGCGGTCGAGGGTTGGGATGCGTTCGAGGCGCATTCACCGCACAAGCCGTGGATCGATGCCGTTAAGATCGCGTGCTCGTCGTGCGGTGCGGTCGTCTCGCGCATCCCCGATGTTGGCAACCCGTGGCTGGACGCGGGGATCGTGCCGTTCTCCACGCCCGTCGACCCGGCGACCGGCCGGGTTTCCTACCTGGACGACAAGCGCTACTGGCGTGACTGGTATCCCGCGCACTTCATCACCGAGGCGTTCCCGGGTCAGTACCGCAACTGGTTCTACTCGCTGCTGGTGATGAGCACCGTGCTGGAGAACCGCGCGCCCTTTGAAGTCTGTCTGGGCCACGCGATGGTCCGCGACGAACAGGGCCGCGAGATGCACAAGTCGTGGGGCAACGCGATCGAGTTTGAGGAGGCCGCGGACCGGATCGGCGCGGACGTCGTGCGCTGGCTCTTCGCCGTCCAGAGTCCGGCGATCAACGTGAACTTCGGGTATGGCCCCGCCGACGAGGTCCGCCGCCGGCTGTTCATCCCCTGGTGGAACGTGTATGCGTTTCTCGTGACCTACGCGGCACTGGAGCCGCTGGACCTGCGCACGCTGGTGAAGCACCCGCCGGCGTTGCGCCTGCTGGATCGCTGGATCCTCTCGCGCCTGGCGCGGCTCGTGACCACTGTGCGGGGACGGCTAGACGACTTCGATCCCGCGGGTGCCGCCCGGCCGGCCGAGCTGTTTGTGGACGACCTGTCCACCTGGTACGTGCGCCGCAGCCGCCGGCGCTTTTGGAAGAGTGAGGACGATGCGGACAAGCAGGCAGCATACTACTCGCTCTACACTGTCCTGAAGGTGCTCGGGCAGACACTGGCCCCGTTCGTGCCGTTCGTCACCGAGGCGATCTACCAGAACCTGGTGCGGGTGGTCGAACCTGACGCCCCCGCCAGCATTCACCTGTGCGACTTCCCCGCGCCGGTGGCGCACTGGCTCGACGCCGACCTCGAGACACGGATGGAGACCGTGCGCGCGCTGGTCAGCCTGGGTCGCGCGGCGCGCAACGCAGCGAAGATCCGCGTGCGGCAGCCGCTGCCCGCCGTCCTGATTGCGACCGCCGACCGGCGGCTGCGCGAGCAGGCCGAATTGATCGAACTCCTGGCCGACGAACTCAACGTGAAGACGGTACGGTTTGTCGATGACGCATCCGCCTATGTTCGCTACGAGGTCAAGCCGCGTTTCGATAAGCTGGGGCCGAAGTACGGCGGCCGCGTGCAGGCGGTGGCGGCGGCGCTGCGCGCACTACCCGCCGGCGCGGTGGCGGCTGCCCTGGCGGCCGCGCAGCCGGTGACGGTGGCCGTAGGCGGAGTGTCCGTGCAGGTCGAGCCCGACGAGATCGATCTGCGGCTCCACACCGCGAGCGGCTACGCGGCCGAGGGACTCGGCGGCCACGTGGTCATCCTGGAGACCGCTATTGACGAGGCGCTTGCCCAGGAGGGCCGCGCGCGTGAGCTGGTGCATCATATTCAGCAACTGCGTAAGGATCTGGGATTAGATGTCAGCGATCGGATCGTTCTCTACCTGGACGGCGACGACGGCCTCCGGCCGATCCTCGCCACTTTCGGCCCGTACGTGATGGCTGAGACCCTGAGCAAGGGGATCCAGTCCGGCGCCGCCGGCCGTGAGGGTGCCAGGGAGGTCGGGCTGGACGGGTTGCGAGCCGTCGTGGCCGTTGAACGGGCACGCTGATCCCGGAAATCGCGATTTCCGGAGGCCCCTTGCAATGGGGGGTAGTCACGGGTAATATAGGTCGGGATTTTAGCATCCCAGTCGTCCTAAGGGAGGTCTAGCATGCCCAGCAAGGCCGCCAGCCGGGTCGGAAACGCCCGGCGACGGGTCGCCAAAACCACCGCCCACCGGGCGTCGAGCCGGCGGGCTAAGTCGACCAAGGCCGTCTCGTCCCCCAGGGCTGCGAAAACGGCCCGTCCCGTCCAAGCGCCGGCCAGAGTCGGCCGGCCCATTGCTCAGGCGAGGGCCGGGTCGCGGTCCGGGGCACCCGTCAAGCCGCTCTCGAAAAAGGAGCTCGCGGAGTTCCGGAAAATCCTCGTGGCCGAGCGCGACCGGCTCACGGAGGAGCTCGAGACCATCGAAGAACACTTGCCAGAAGTCGAGCAGGTGAGCATGGACACGACCGGCGGGTACGACGAAGATCTCGCCGACGTGGCGAGCGACGCCTTCGAACGTGAAAAGGGCTTCGCGATTGAAAACAGTGTCCAGGAACTCCTGAATCAGGTAGAGGAAGCCCTCAGCCGCATGGAGGAGGGCACGTACGGCCTGTGCGAAGTGTGCGGTCAGCCCATCCATCCCGACCGGCTCCGTGCGCTGCCGTACGCGCGACTGTGCATCGAGTGCAAGGCACGCGAGGAGCAGACGGTCTCGCGATAGTCACCTCGCGTCCGCCCGACGCCGGGACCGCCGTGCTGTCCTGGCCGGCTCTGCTGGCCGCGGCCGCGGTGGTGACCGGCGCCGATCAATGGATAAAAGCGCTCGTCACCCGTGCGATGCCTCCCGGCTCGAGCGTGCCGGTGATCGACGGCATCCTCAGCCTGACCCACGTGCAAAACCACGGCGTTGCCTTTGGCTTGATGGCGGGGATTCCCCCGATTGTGACCATGCTGGCCGCCTTGACCCTTGTCGTGCTGCTTGCATACAATAAGGGCCGCCAGCTCAGGTCCCGCATGTCAGCTGTCGGACTCGCGCTGATGGCCGGCGGCGCAGTCGGCAACCTGCTCGATCGCATCCGGTACGGTTTCGTGGTGGACTACATCGACGTGCACGTCTGGCCGGTCTTCAATCTTGCCGACGCCGCCATCGTCGCCGGGGCCGGCCTGGTGGTACTGGTGCTGATGCGCTCTGGCGGGGGCTCGGAGGTGAAGGCGTGAAGCCGGTTCTCTACGATCTCATGCTCTTGGGGCGTGAGATTCCCATCTCGGCCTTCGGGGTATTCCTCCTTCTCGCGTTCTTTGTGTCCATTGCCATGGCGCGGCGCGCGGTGCAGCAGCGCTTCGCGCTCGATCCCAACGTGGCGCTCGATCTTTCGCTCTACGCGATCATCGCCGGTATCATCGGTGGTCGCCTCGGATACATCATCGTGAATCTCGAGCAATTCTCCGACCCAACATTGCCCGAGACGCTGCGCAAGATGTTTAGCATTTGGCGCGACTCCGGTCTGGTCTTCTATGGCGCGCTGGCCGCGGCGTTGTTGTTTGTGCGCTTTTATACGAAGACGTGGAAGGTCTCATTCGGCGCTCTGATCGATGCCTACGCACCACCGATGCTGGTCGGCTACGCTATCGCCATGATCGGCGCGTTGCTCCACGGGCTCTTCACGGGCCGGGCGACCGGCGTGCCCTGGGGTGTCGAGATGTTTCTGGAGCACCGGCATCCAGCCCAGCTCTATCTGGGTGTCGCCGCGGTGGCGATCCTGGTCATCCTCCGCGCGCAGCGCGATCAGCAGCTCGTGCCCGGCACCCTGTTCGTGCTGACGATCTTCCTGCAGGCACTCGCGCGCTTCGTCGTGGACTTTTTTGTTGACGCGCCGATGGCAGCTGGGCCGTTGACGCTAGGGCAACTCGCTAGCGGGGTGGTGGCCATCGTCACGGCGGTCTTGCTTATCCGGTTGCAGCGTCGCGCGCCGGACGCCGGGCCCGAGCCCGAGCCGACGGCCGAGATGCCGGCCTAGGCGGCGCGGGTGGCGGCCGCGACGCGGCCCAACCAACAGTACCGGTTCATCGTCGAGGCGGCGGCATCCGGCCGGCGCCTCGATGTCTATCTGGCTGGAAGACTGCCTGAGCTGTCTCGGGCGCGCGTGCAGGCGCTGATCACCGGTGGTCATGTGAGGCTCGATTCCCGGGGGGGCGGAGGCGACGTGACGGCATCTCAGGAGAGCCCGCGGCCGAGGCCGGCGGATCGCGTTCATCCCGGCGTCGTCGTGACCGTATCCATTCCGCCGCCGCAGCCTTCGAAGCTGCAGCCCGAGGCCATCCCTCTTGCGATCGTTTTTGAAGATGCGCACCTGTTGGTGATCGATAAACCCGCGGGGATGACCGTGCATCCGGGCGCGGGACGACCGACGGGTACGCTCGTGCACGCCGTGCTGGCGCACTGTCCTGATCTCCCCGGTATCGGCGGCGAGCACCGGCCCGGCATTGTGCATCGCCTCGACAAGGACACCTCGGGGCTGCTCGTCGTCGCGAAGACTGAAACGGCGCTCCGCGGGCTGCAGGCCCAGATCCAGTCACGCCGCGCGCGTCGGGAGTACCTGGCCCTGGTGCACGGGCGGGTGGCTCGATCGCAGGGGGCCATCGACGCGCCGATCGGCCGTGACCCCCGGCACCGCACCCGGATGGCCGTGGTCGCGTCGGGTCGTCGCGCGATCACCCACTATCGGGTCACGGAGACGTTCGACGAGGCCGCGCTGCTGGAAGTGCGGCTGGAGACCGGCCGGACGCACCAGATCCGCGTCCACAGCGCGTCGATAGGCCACCCCGTCGCGGGCGATCCCGTCTACGGCCGTCGGCCGAATCCGTGGGGTCTGCGCCGACAGGCACTGCACGCCTTCCGTCTGTCCTTCGACCATCCGGTGACCGGCCGTCCGCTCATGTTCACCTCACCTGTCCCGCCCGATATCGAGCAGGCGCTGGCAGCGCTGCGCCGAGACGGCTCGGCGCGCGCGCGGCGGTCCTCCTGAGAGCCATCGTGGCCCCGATGCGGGAGAAGGCGAGGGTGATGGAGGCCGACGATGTGCGGCGGGCGCTGCGGCGCATCGCGCACGAGATCCTCGAGCGCCACAAAGACCCGTCACGCCTGGCGCTGGTCGGGATCCGGACGCGCGGCGTCCACCTGGCGGCGCGACTGGTTGGCGCGCTGGACGCCATCGAAGGTGTCAGGCCGCCCACCGGTACCCTGGACATCACGCATTATCGGGATGACCGGCAGCCACGCGGGCCGTCCGGTGCCGGCGACCAACTGGTGGTCCAGGCCACCGGACTTGCATTCGATGTCGCCGGCCGGCACGTCGTGCTGGTGGACGACGTGGTGTACACGGGCCGCACGGTGCGCGCGGCCATGGACGCGCTCATCGACCTGGGGCGCCCCGCCAGCATCCAGCTGGCCGTGTTGATCGACCGGGGGCACCGGGAATTGCCCATCAGACCCGACTACATCGGCAAGAACGTCCCCACCAGCACTCGCGAGCACGTCACCGTCAGGTTGGCGGAGGTCGACGGCCGGGACGAGGTCGTGATCGAAGAACCCGGGGCTTGACAAGTCCGCTCCGCCGCGTAGACTCACAGTAACGAAGTTCATCTGAACTTCCTGTAAGGTGACCGGGCCGCGACGCCCACTGACACACGGTGTGGGCGTCGCCTGTTTTCACGAGGGGAGCGTGGAGAGGATGACCGAACAGCGAGATGACCCGATGCGGCTGTGGATTGGCAAGTGGATGCCCGAGCCCGCGGCACGCCCGCTGGCAGCCGAGAAGAACGGCGAAAAGAAGCCTGCGGTCGAGACCGACCGGGCGGCTATCGCGGGCTGACCACCCCCGGCGGCAGACCCGGCGCGACCACGAGCGTT
>JBGPNN010000003.1:0-38130 GCA_041487495.1 bacterium | reverse complement strand
GTATCCAAACATCGCGTCGTTCTCCAGCATGTGCCGGACGACGCCGGCATCGAACACCACCACCCGGCCATCCCGGTCGATCCGTTCCACGGTATAGGGGATCACAGCCAGATCGCCTCGGATCCGGCGCAACAGGAGGGTGAAGAGAAACCGCGGTGAAAGTTCGATCACAGCCCGATCGTCGGCCATCAGCAACTCGATCACCCGGTCGTCGTCGAGCCAAGGGTCCAGGCTCGACCGATCGGCGCGCCACTGGTGCAGGTGGGTGGCGGCGGCCCCGGAATCGTCGCCCCAAAACACTTCCGCCAGAAACCTGAGATCCGCGTCCGTGTACGCCATGGCCTCTCCCTCCTATATGCCCATGCGCCCCGGCGATCCTCCCTTCCCCTCTACGGAGACTGCAACTATAATAGTTCTGCCATGTACTCAATCGCCCGCCCGAGGGCGACGCTTGTTCTGGCGTGTGTGCTGACGTTTGCCGCGGCCGCGACTGGCCAAACGGTCACTGTCGATGCGCTGATCGCAAAGGTCATCACCGAACCCCACCCGCAGCCGTACACGCTGACCGCGGACTTCAACTCCCGCCTTACCGTCAACCTCTCTACGGGGAGGATCCCGATCGTCGCTGTCGGCACGCTGTTCGAGTCGCGCGCGGCCAACGGCGACCCGCGCACACGCAAAGCCACGATTACCAGGCTGGACATACCGCTGCTCCTGCGGCCGTTCAGCAACTCGATGCGGACCATCCTGACAAATCTGATCGAGTCCGAACAGAAGCCCGGGGAGTTCATCCCGACCCAGGATATCTTTATCCTGGAAGAGCGCAGCGACGGCCGCTATGTGCTGGGCGGCGTGCGGCAGGACATCGTCACCGAGTTCATGACGAAGTACAACCAGCAGGTGTTCTTAAAGGACGCCACCGCTCGGCGCGCATTCGCCAAGTGGCTCTTCGCGCCGAGCCAGCGGCACCAGATCGTGCGCCCGGCGCCGGGCCCCTACTCCCTTCAGGCGATGGTGGACGACACCGGCCTGGTCCACCAGGTGACGCTGTGGTACGACTGGGGCAAGGTGGGCAGCCGGTTGACCTTTGTGATGGTCGGTGGCCGGCCCTTCTGGCGAGAGCTTATCGGCGACGGCTTGACCGACATCCCCGGCCTCGGTCGGGTCGATGGCGTCATGGTCCTCCAGGTCACCAATCACTGCCTGAACTGCCAGCCGCGCTGAACGCGTCGATCACTTCGGCGTCCGCCGGAGATCGACCCGCGCGATCACAAACCCCACAACGAACGGCACCAGGGCGAAGCCAAGGACTACCGTGCGGGCCTCGCTTCGCGTGAGGACGGCCCCCGAGACCAGCAGGGTGCCGCAGGCTGCACCGTAGATCGCCAAGCGCTTGGGGCCGCGCAGGCGCTCCCTCGCCGCGATGAGGGCGGCCACGAGCGCGCCGATCGCGGCGCTGGCCGTGAACACCAGGACGGCACCCGCCAGTCCCAGGACACCCGCAACGGCCGATGGCCCGCCGCTCATGCGCTTGAGGCGCCGTCCGGTTCGTCGCTCGAGTCCAGGCCGCGCAGCATGGCCGCCGCAGGCCTCCAGCCCAACCGAATGCGAAACGCGAGCCGGCCGCCCGGCCCCTCGTAGAAACGCGGCCGTGCCGCATGTCCCATCCGCTGAAGCCGCAGCGCCAACCGGTCCTGGATCTGCCAGCGTTCGACATCGGTGCGCGGCCGGTAGTCCGTCGTGACCACGACCCCGAACCACCGGCTCCTGACGATAGCGATGCGTTCCCCTCCTCGCGGGCGATCCGGAGCCATACTGGGAAGAGGATCGGGGTCCTGATCGTTAAAAAGTACGCGGGACGAGGCGTCCCCGATCAATGAAGATTGAATTCCTGTACTGGGAAGATTGTCCTTCACATCCGGACGCGCTGGCCCGGCTGCGTGCGATCTTGCGTGAAGAGGGCGTCGTGGATCCGGTGGAGATCGTCCGCATCGACTCGCAAGCAGATGCGGAGCGTCACCGGTTCCCGGGATCGCCGACGATCCGCCTCAATGGGGTCGACCTGCAGCCCGAAGGCGTACAGGGTACCGCGATGCTCACGTGCCGGACGTATCGTACAGAGACCGGCCGCCTCTCACCGCTGCCGACGGCCACGATGATCAGGCAGGCGGTGCGAGCGCGACAGGATCCCGCACAAGGAGAGTGCTGATGCCACTCGCACTGCACGAACGGCTCGTGTCGTTCAGCCTACCGGCAACCGACGGGACCACGGTTTCATCGGACCAGTTCGCGAGCAGCCCGGTGGTGGGCGTCGTCTTCTGGTGCAATCACTGCCCTTACGTGAAGGCCTGGGAGGACCGGATGATCGCGTTGCAGCGCGCGTATGCCGGCCGAGGGGTTCAGCTCATCATGATCAGCAGCAACGATCCGGCCGCGTATCCCGACGACTCCTTCGAGGCGATGGCCACCCGCGTGCGTGAGAAAGCCTATCCCTTCCCCTATCTGTTCGATGAGACACAGGAAGTGGCGCGGCGGTTCGGCGCCACCCGCACGCCCGAGGTCTTCCTCTTTGACCGCGCACGGGTGCTGCGCTACCACGGCGCGCCGGATGACAACTTTGAGGATCCGACCGCCGTGACCCATCACTACGTGCGCGACGCGGTCGACGCACTGTTGGCGGGCCGAGATCCTGCGAGCACGGCGACGCCGCCGAAGGGTTGCGGTATCAAGTGGAAACCGTGATCTGGTCACAAGATCCGGGTCTGCACGACGGTGCCGCCGGCGAACCGGCTGAGGCGCGACGCCGCCAACGCCGCGTGTGACTCGAGCGTGCGGGGCTCATACCCGACCGGCGCGTAGACGATCATGAGGCAGCGCCGGGTGACCGGCGTAATCATCGTGCGCTGCGAGTCACTGGTCGGGCTGCCACACGGCCCTTGGTCGTCGGCGGCCGTGATACGACCGTCGACACTGTACGCGCCCTTTCCGATGGCCTCGTATCCTTCGCCGGAGCGGCCGACCCGCAGCACCAGCTTGCCCCGCACCTGGTCCAGATCGTGCAGACCGATTGGCAGCAGGAACTCCAACGAGCACAGGTTGTTGATATCCACCAGTGAGTTGATCTTCGGCAGGCCGTCGCCCCGCAGCACGCGCCTCAGCAACGCTTCGGATGACGGCCGGAGCTTCGTGGGATCGACTCCGATGCGATGATAGAGGTCACGCGCCGGCCGCAGGCCGGCGATCTCGGAGGGCTGCCGGCCCGCGTAGGCCAATCGCACTCGCGCGGTCACCGCATCAATTTCGCTCCGGAGCGCTGGATCGTACTCGGTAACGGTGAGGCCCTCCGCCTCCACGACCGCTACGCTCAGATGCGGCGCTGCAGAGCTGTCGATGTGCACATCGATCATCCGGCGAGCCTCCTGCGGTCATCATGCCGCGGCGCCGGCATTCCGGCAAGGCACGCCCTCGCCGCCGGCCACCCGGCACGGCGGCAGGCGCCGGTTGCCCACGCGGCGTAGAGAACGACCGTGAGGATTGCCACCGTGCTCGCCGTTCTGGCCGTTATCCTCGCGGCCGGCTGCGGCCGCGCGCCGGGCGGGGAGTCCTCCCAGGTCTACACCAGCGATCGTCACGGGTTCGCGATCGAACGGCCCGCCTCGTGGCAGACGGTGGAGACCGACGACGCCAGGCGCGTCTGGTTCCTGCCGCGGGCGTTGCCACAGGGCGACGCCCCGGAGGTCAGCGCGACCGAGTTCATCGTCGTGATGACCCGCGCGGACGCCGGACCGCTGCCCGAATATGAAGTCCGGCGTCTGGCCATGAACCTCCTGCCGATGCACGGCGTCTCCGGTTTCCAGCGCACCGATGCCAGTACGGAGCAGGTCGTATGGTATCGCTTTGAGCTGACCGGATCGACGCGGGGTCGTGAGTGGGCATCGGTAGGGCTGCTGATCACCGGGCCGCAGCGCCTGCACTATCTCATCTGCGCCGCGCCGCTGACGGAGTGGCGCACGCGTCAGCGACTTTGCGATAGCGTGTTGCGTTCCTTCAAGCCCGGTGATCTCTCCAAATAGGAGGACCGATCGACATCCCGTCGAACCGGACGAGCGATGACGCTGACGAGAAAAGCCAAGATCGAGCACCTGCGTAGCGTAGCGTTGTTCTCCGGTCTGACCGATCGCGCGCTCGGCACCATCGCCTCCAAAGCCGAAGTCCTCGCCTACACCCCTGGCCAATACATCGTGCGGCAGAACCAAGTCGGTACCGGATTCTATCTCATCGTCAGCGGCCGCGCACGCGTGCTGCGGGGCAGCGATGAACTCGCGGTGCTCGGCCCGGGAGATTTCTTTGGGGAGCTCTCGGTCCTGGACCAGTCGCCGCGGATGGCGCATATCCTCGCCGCTGAACCGACCGTGTGCCTGGCCCTGGCCTCCTGGGACTTCACCAAGCTGGTCGAGCGCAATCCAAAGATCGCCGTCGGCATGCTCCGCGTGATGGCCCGGCGTCTGCGCGCGGCGGAGGACACGCACCGCCACTAAGCGGGGATGTCTTTCAGCAGGCTCTCCAACTCCGTCTTGTGCCGGTCACGTTCGAAGTTCAGCAGAGGATCGCCGGGCAGCGCATGCTCGCTGACATGGCCGCCGCGTCGCAGGTAGATACCTGGATGCATCGCGCCGTTGGCATCGAGTTCTACGCTCACGGCCACGGCATCCAGGCCCGGTGAGTCCACGAACGCCGCCAGCGGCTGGATCCCATCGTCGACAATACCCGCGCCGGGATCGAACGTGATGACGCGTGCCAGGTAGGCCTGCTGATTCCACAACTCCGGCGCTCGGGTCGCTTCGGACAGCAGATAGGATGTGACCTCATCCCGGCGCAGCGGCTGCCCCGGCAGGCGGATGCCGAAGCGCTCGTGCGCGAGATGCCGGGCCAGGACCCTGGCATTGTGACGGAACCCCCCGACGGCGGCCGAGTTGCCGGCGGCTCCGTGCTTGCGAAGACCAGGGGCGCCCTGGGTCACGGTGCCGGCGAAGTAGATGCCCGGGACGGAGGCGCTCTCCCAGTAGTGCGTCATGCGGGGGAGCCGACCATGATTGAAGGTCGCGACGCCCAGCGCCGGGAGGTCGCCGAGCGGCGAGGTGAACCCGGTAGCCGCAATCGCGCAATCGACAACAAACTGCACCGGCCCGATCGCCGGGCCGGACGTGAAGACCCGAAACCCCTCTCCCTCTCGCTCAACCCGTTCGATAGATGCGTCCAGGATGGTCACGCCGCCGCCCATCACGTAATCCTCGTACGGAATCAGGTATTTGGCCCGTACACCCGCGCCGGAATGGAACACTGAGATGATCGGCGGCCGTGGCGACCCCAGGATGATCTGCTTCGCCCAGGGCAACAAGGCGTCGGCGATTTCGAACCCCGAGTTCCGCTTGCCGATAATGAAGATGCGCTTGCCCGCATACTCGCGGGCGGGCTTTGTCTCAACGTAGTGTGGGACGTCCTCCAAGCCAGAGATCGGAGGTTTCCACGGCTGGGCCATGCCAACGGCGAAGACGACCGCCTGACACTGATACTCGCCGTCAGAGGTGTGTAACACGAACCCGTCGCCGTCGCGACGCGTCCCCTCCCAACGGCAATCGTACCGAGCCTGGACTTGCCCCCGCGCAGCGAACGTCGATAGCCCTCGACACATTTCGGTCCGGGCCGGGAAGTATGACACCCCGTCCATGAACTCGCTGACGGTCGACCCGTGCTCGGGAACATCCCCCACCAGGCTGTTCCAGTCGTACCACTCGTACGGTCGCGTGCCGCGCTCAGCCGGTGCGTACGGTTTCGACCAGGTGTTAAGCCGTTGGAACAGCGGGTACCGCAGGAACATGCCGCCCGGACCGGGATCTTGCGAGAGGAGCGCGTGGTCTACGCCCAGCCGGCGGAGGACGTAACTGAGCTGGAGACCGCCCGGACCGCTGCCGACAACGATCAGCGGGTAGCGGCCCGGCGGGAAGGGCCGTTCCATCAGCCTCGCCATAGGTTGGCGCTACGCAAGCGCCGAGCCTGCGCCTGCAGCATCCGGTACATCACATGCGGATAGGACACCAGGAACGATTCGACCTCGGCACCCGGCAGCACGATGCAGCGCAGCGGCCGGAGCGCGACCACATCGGCGGTCGGGGCCTCGCCGAGCAGCACCGACACCTCACCGAAGAACTCGCCGCGCGCCAGGACCGCCCGCGTCTCGTCGTTGATCCGGATGGCCGCCTCGCCCTCGAGGATCACATAGAAGTTGGACCCGGAGAACCCTTGCCTGAGGATCCGCTGGCCTTCGGCAAACCATTCCTCTTCGAAAATGTGCGCCGTGGCCTCCAGCTGCGGCTTCGAGAGATCGGCGAACATCGCCAGTGAGGCCATGCTGTTGACGATGTCATCCCGTTCCGGCATCGCGTGACCCTCCATCGTCTACTGTACCTCCTGCAGTACCTCTTCGGTCCTCGCCATGTGCCACGCGGCGCCGAGTCGGCTGAAGATCTCACGCGCCGCGGTCCATGTCTCGACTGCCGCCGCTCGGTCTCCGGCCGCCTTGTACGCATGCCCGAGCAGTGCCAGCGACTGACCCGACTCATAGGGCTGCGCGATCGGGAACGATGCACCGACATCGATGGCTGCCCTGGCCATTGTGAGGGCATCCTGGGCGGTGCCTCGATACAGCGCCAGGCGTGAGCGGGCCCGTTGGGCGCGGACGAGCGTCGCCACATGCCCGAGACGCCGCGCGGTCGCTTCAGCCTCAAGCGCCAGCGTCTCCGCGGGACCGGCGTCGCCCAATGTGGCATAGAACTCCGCGGCCACCCCGTTCGCCTGACAGCCACAGATGATGCAGCCGAATCGATCCCTGGCCTCAAGCGACAGCCGCATGGCCGCGCGGGCCGCCGGCTCACCACCCAGCATCAACAGACACCGGGCCAGGTCATGATTCAACCAGATGGGTGAGTGGAGGCCCGGCTTGGCCAGCGCTTCCTCGAAGATCCGCTGTGCCTCCTCCAGGTGCCCCAGGGCCATGGCCAGGTTGGCGCGGAAGTGCGGCAGCAGGATGTGCAAGTAGCCCTGCAAGACACCCGCCTGGCGGTCGATCAGCTCCTTCGCGCGGGCGAGGGACCGGCCGGCCGCGACCCAGTCGCCCGTCAGGAACTCTGCCCAGCCCCGCAGCATTTTGAGCGCGGCCTCATCACGCGTCCACCCGTAGTCCTCTGCCTTGCCCAGCGCTTCGTCGACCGTCTTGAGCAGATCCGTGTCCACGATTCCGCGTGTCCAGATGTCGGTGAGCAGGAGGTGCCGGGCCTCGATCAAGAGCCGCTCGTCGCCCGTCGCCTCGACCTGATTCACCCACGCACTCATCATGCGGCGCCCCTCGTCGCCCAGCAGCGGAAGGATGGCTGGATGCGCAACCACGGCATACGCGCGCGAACGATCCACCATAGTCCCCGCTCGCTCGGCAATGCGCACGGCCTCCACCGCGTTCTCCAATGCGTCCCGATAGCGTGTGGCCATGATCTGCGTCAACGCCCTGACGCGGCGCAGGTCGCTCTCGAGGACGTGGCCGGCGGGGATGAGCATCTCGGCCTCGTCCAAGTATGGGCCGGTCTCCCCCGCCCGATTCTCGTGGAACAGGGCATGGGCGATCCGGATTGCCGCCCGAGCCCGCCGGATCGGATCTGCTGCCGGGTCGACGTGCGCGTACACGAACTCCCAGACGCTGCGCCAGTCCTTCGGACCACGCTCATGCACGTGCAGATACAGATCACCGAGCAGCTCACATGCAGGCACGCACAACTCGGCATGGCCGGCGTCTTCCGCCAGACGCCGCGCCTGCTCGAGCAGCTGGATCGCCTCACCGGTCGCGTATTGTCTCGCAGCTCGCTCGCCCGCTGTCACCAGGTACGGCAGCGCCCGCTGCGGATCGCCCGCCTGGACGAAGTGCGTGGCGATGGCCTTCGCCTGTTCATCACGCGCCTCTGGGTAGAGGCGCTCTGTCATCTCCGCGATCTCTCGGTGCAGACCGGTTTGGTGCTTCGTCAGCAAACTGGCGTATGCCACCTCGCGCAGGAGCGGGTGTGCGAACGCGTACTCGGGATCGGGGGCCAGCGGATCCGCGCGCCGTATCAAACCGGCGTCCTCGAGTTGGCCGAGCGCTCCAGCGATATCGACCTCTCGACCCAGCGCGGCAACAAGGGACTGCCGGAACACGGTGCCTACAACCGATGCGCGCTGCACCAGCGCCCGAAGATCGGGCGCCAACCGGTCGAGCCGCGCCAGTACCGCTGCATGCACGGTATCGGGCAACACATCTTCCACGGAACCGGTGACGCGCCATCGGCCGCGATCATCCAGCGCCAGGATCCCCCGACCGCGCAACGTGGCCAACATCTCGCTAAGGTAGAACGGATTACCGGCGGCCTTGGCCACGAGCGCGTGCTCGACGGTGGCCGGGAGGCGTTCGCCCAGGATCCCCGCGATCAGCGCGGCGGCATCGTCGGCGGACAACGGGTCGAGCGGCAACGTCCGGACCGACGTCCGTCGACCCCAGACCGGTGGCGCCTCACCGGTGCGTATCGTCCCGATCAGGAGCAGAGGCGTTTCACCCAGGCGTTCGACGACAAACGGCAGGACTTCGCGCGTCCCGGTATCGGCCCACTGGAGGTCTTCGATCCAGACGACTGTCGCCCGCCTCATCATCCCGCGAATGGCTTCGGCCGCGACCAAGAGTGCGGTCTCCTGACTGACGTCCGTGCCGCTCGGGATCTCAACCAGATTGAACAGCCGGCTGAGGATGACGGCCGCCTGGGCGGTTCGTTCGCCCATCGCGACCCGCGCCTCGACATCCTGTAGGGTGACCGGCCCCGACAACCCGGCGAACTGGCGGAACAGATCGGACAGCGGGCTCAGACTCTGCCCGCCATACGGCAGGCACGTGGTGCTCAGGATCGAGATATCACCGGCCAGCCGCGACAGGAACTCCTCCACCAGCCGGGTCTTCCCGATGCCCGGATCGCCGGTGATGATGGCCACCTGCGCCCGTCCCCGGGTTGCACGGGCAAACAGGTCATCCAGTTGGTCAAGTTCTTCATGACGATCCACAAACGGCGGCCGCTCCAACGGTTCGGCGCCCGTCCGATCGCCGGTGATTTCGTAGACGGCGACGGCGTCGGCCCTACCCCTTACCGCTAGCGGCTCCCAGGCTGTCCCCTCGTAGTGCGCGCGCACCTGACGCCACACGGCCTCCGAGACTACCACTCCGCCTTCCGGCGACGCCCGCTGCAACCGCGAGGCCAGGTTCACCGTGTCACCCATGACCGTCGGCCGCGTCTGCCCCGGAGGGCCCACGGCACCCCAGACCACCTGTCCGGTGTGGATGCCGATGCGCAAGCGGACCGCTCCACCCAGGGTCCTTTGCAGATCGGACTGTTGCGCCGCGATCCCCCGCTGCATGGCGCGTGCCGCCCGTACCGCGCGCAGGGCGTCATCTTCGTGGGCGACCGGGGCGCCAAAGAGCGCCATGAGATTGTCGCCGATCACCTTGTCCACGGTGCCGCCGACGGCCTCGACCTCGGCGCCCAGCAGCGCGAAGATCACGTTCATCGCGTCGGTAACCGTTTCGGGATCGAGGCGCTCCGCCATGGCCGTGAAGCCGGCGATGTCCGCGAACAACACCGTGACGACACGGCGCTCGCTCGGGCCGGCCCCGCCACTCTCGCTCGGTCCCGGTGTCACTGGCGGAACACCAGCCCCAAGATGAACGCGAAGCCGAGCCCGCCCGCCGTTTCCACCCAGCGCCCCCGCTCAGTGCGGTCCGGCCACAAGATCACCGCAGCGGGCACTGCGGCCACCCACCACAGTGACGGCGGCAGGAACAGGACCACGGTCAACGCCAAGCCGCGCTCGATAATGCCCGCAAAGCGCGGCGCCAGCGTAAGCGCCTGCGCCGGGTTCGGTCGAGTATGAAACGCCAGAGCGATCTGATACAGGAGGATCGCGCCGGCAAACGTCGCGGTCAGGTAGGGAATCGCGTAGTATAACACCGAGGTGATTCGCGGCGACACGTAGGTGACGTGCGCGTCGGGCGCCAGCCCGGCGGCCAGGACTGCGAGCGTCAGCGCGATCAAGTGTAAGACCTGGTCACCGAGGAAGGCCACCAGCGACCGCGGTCCATCCGTGTGGCCGCCGGCGACCTTCATCCAGTCGATGAAATAGTGCACCACCGACAGCACCGGCACGATGAGCCACCAGCGGGGGAGAAACGGGGCGACCAGGACCGCGGTGACGATCGCGTGAACACCCGAGTGGATCGCCAGTCCGAGCGGCTGGCCCTTCAGTTTGACCAGTTCGTACGGTTGCAAAAGGAAGTCGGCCACGAGGTGCGCCAGCAGCAGGTACAGCCAAGCAGACAGACCGAATTCCCCCAGATGCGTCCACAACCCTGGCTGACTTATGCGCCGCGCCTCATGCGCGGTCCTGCCGGGAGCCAGGAATCGACGGTCGGGCCATCCAAATTCCAGGGGAGAGGCGAAGAATAGTCAGATGCTGACTCGCGCCGAACACGGCTGTCTCATTATCGCGGACATCTCAGGCTACACCGGCTACCTGGCCGGGAGCGAGCTCGAGCACGCCCACGACGTGCTCGCCGACCTGGTCGAGACCGTCGTCGGCGCGCTCCGCCCGGTGTTTCGTCTGGCCAAGCTCGAGGGCGACGCCGCCTTCGCCTACGCGCCCGAAGGCAAGATCGATGGGTCGATGCTGCTGGATATCATAGAAGGCTGCTACTTTGCGTTCCGGCGCCGCCTCCAGAACATCCGTCAGGCCACCACGTGCCTCTGCAACGCCTGCGTCCTGATCCCCAGCCTCAACCTTAAGTTCTTCGCTCACTATGGCGAGTTCGTACGGCATCGGATCGCTGGCCGCGAGGAGTTGGCCGGCACCGACGTGATCTTGGTTCACCGCCTGTCGAAGAACTCCGTGGCCGAGACCTTTCACCTCAACGGTTACGCGTTGGTCACCCAGGCCTGCGTCGCGGCGATGGGCGCGGACCCTGCGGTGCTCGGCATGCGCCCTCATCTCGAGACCTACGAGCACATCGGGGAGGTCGCGACATTCGTCCATGACCTCGAGGCCGGCTGGAAGCACGAGCAGGACCACCGCCGGGTGATCGTGACGCCGGAGAACGCGGCGATCGTGATGGAGTCGTTGCAGCCTGCTCCTCCCGCGGTGGTATGGGAGTATCTGACCGATCCGGCCAAGCGCATGTTGTATCAGGTCGGGACCGACCGGCTTGACCAAACCAACGCCAGGGGCCGCCGCGGGATCGGGACGACCAACCACTGCGTCCACGGCCCAGGAACGGTCATCGAGGACATCCAGGACTGGCGACCCTTCCACTATTTCACGATCCAGGCGATGGTCCCTGGGCTGGGCCTCACGAAGTACACGTTCGAGCTTTCGCCGGCGGACGGTGGAACGCGGTTGGTTTTCCGCGTGGGGAAGTTCCGCAACCGCAAGCAGCGGGAAGCATGGGAAGCGTATCGCGAAACGTTCCAAGGGGCGATGCGGCAGTGGCACAGCCTTATGGCCGAGCGGCTCGTCGAAGAGATGGCCTCCCGCGAACCCGACGCAGCCCTCATCCCATGAGGATCATGGCCGTCCCGGTCAGGGCCAGGATCGATCCGGCCACGAGCCCCCGGCCAATCGCCTCCTGACCACGCAGCAAGACGCGGCTGCCCGCCAGCACGACGAACACCTGCAGATTGTAGAGCACCGAGACGATCGCCACGGGCGCGTACCGCAGCCCCGTGTACAACAGCAGGATCGCGATCGTATTGAAGATCGCGCTGATCCAGAGATCGAACCGACGCAGCGCCGGGCGGGCCGGCCATCGTGCAGAGCGATGTATGATCGACCAGAGCAGATGCGCGGCGAGCGCCGACGAGGCGCCAATCGCCGCACCGAGGACCGGTGATGGCAGGAGGCCCAGCGCCGCCCGGCGCACCGTGTCGCCGAGTGCGAATGCCGCCGCGCTTGCAAAGGCGATCATGAGCGCGGCCAGGTCTCTGCGCGCGGGGGCCGGTGCCTGCGAACTTACGCTACGAGGCGAGGCCGGCGCGCCCGACAGGCTGATCCACAAGCCCAGCATAAGCACCGCCAGCCCCGCAAGTTGCCAAGGCCGTGGGAGTTCGTGGAGTAGGAACAGCCCGAGCAGCAGGGTGAAAATGGTCTGGCTGAACCGGATCGTGGTCAGGAGTGAGGGACCGAGGCGCTCGATGCTCCGGTAGGAGAGATTCCGTCCCAACAGGGTCCCAGCCAATCCCCCCAGGATGAATAGCGCCACCGCGGGCAACGTCACGGTCGGCAGGCCGTGGCGGAGCGCCGTCGCGACCGTCAGCGCGGCGAACACGGCCACGTTGGTCACGATGCTGACCAGCACCCCGGCTTCTGGCGCGACCGTGTCCATGAATCGTCGGGCCATCACCGTGCTGAGACCGAACGCGAGCGCGGCCGCCAGTGCCGCGAGTTCCCCCGTCATGGCCGACGCGCCGGATGCGCGGACCCCCCGAAGACGCGGGCGCGCCGTGCCGATGGCAATGGTGCAGCAGAACGCATGGCGGGGGGACCGGAATGCCACGACGATGTCCTCTGGTCAGGGCCATCGCCGCCTGGTCGATCGACGGCCGAGGCGGTTGGACGATGCTCGAGTTGGTCCTGTCTCTGAGCCTCGCCGCGGCGGTCGTGACGGCGGCGGCGGGCCTCGCGCGGACGACGATGCGTGCTGTCGCCCTCACCGAGAGCCGGCTGGAAGTCAATCAGGGCGCCCGCCGCGCGATCGAACGCGTCACCGAAGAACTGCGATGGGCCGAGACCGTCGTGGACGACCCGGCCTGCCCCCCAAGCAGCCTGTGTCCCAGCCGCGTCAGGGTGCGGGTGCCGCGGGGAAACCCCTATCGGCAGAGCCTGGGCTACGATGTGACGTTTCAACACAATCCACGGCAGCGAGAAGTCGAACGTCGGGTCGGGCTCGGGGTGAACAACTTGGCCGCAAACGTCGACGGCGTCACCTTCACGTATGTGACGTCTGCCGGGACCGCGGCGACATCGGCCGCAGACGTGGCGAAGATCCACATCGTCATGCAGGTGCGGCATCGCGACGGGGCCGCGGTGACTGTCGAGAGCGAGGTCGGGCTGCGGAATCGGCGCGCGCCCTCCTCGACGACCCTTGCCCCACCCACTCCATGGCCCACGTGGAGGCCACCCGTGCGAGGCCCCCGCGATCCCGTGCCACCGGGACGCATTAGCCCCGTGGTCCCGCGGCTGCCGCCAGAACCGAGGTAGGTGCGGCACCATCAAACCTCGTATTCGACGAACTCGTGCAGGCACGGCGGACCCGCTGCGACCAGCGCCCGTCCGGCGTGCAGGTCCACGATCATCGACACGACGCTCTGGTAGCGCTCGGGCTCAGGCAGATCGGGATTGGGGTGCCGGCAGACCGACTCCGGCATGCCGTCGTGGTCGCGGAGCATCGCCTGCAGATCCTCGGGCCCCACCGGTCCGCGCGCGGCAGCCCCCACCAGCATCTGCTCCATGCGACCGCAGCGATGATACGTCGACGTGCGTTCCTCGCGCAGGGGCTGCCAGATGCCCAGCCGGCCCGGGTCGAGGAAGTGATTGGCGTGGGCGAAGACCCCTCCCCGCGGGTGCTGCACACACACGCCGAGGGGGGCTGCCTCGACGTCTGCCACTTCACCGCGCCCGGGCGCACCCGCCTGCGCGATCAGAAAATTGGACGAACAGGACCGCTCCCCGCGGGACACGACCTCAACGGCCGCGTCCAGACGGGTGCTGCAGAGGATCTCCCAGGTCCGCGCGTGGAACGGCCGGCCGAGCCGTGACCAGTCGTCGTCGGCCGAGACGAGCCCGTTGACGACCAACCCCAGCCCTGCGCTGTTGAGACCGATCTTGCCGCCGGCGATGCCGGCCTCCGTGAAGCAGCAGATGCGCAGCCCGTCGGGACGGGTCACGTGTGTCAGGACACCGGCGACATCGGGGATCCAGTCCCAGTTCTGCCCGATCCGCAGGTGTCCATCAGTGGACGTCTCCGCCATCAGAGCAAACGCCGTACATTCCCCCGCCGGCGTGTGGATACCGCCGTGTTCCATCTGCCCGATGCGTGAGAATTCCGAATAGAGCAGTTCGTAGCGCAGGTTGACCGCGGCGACGTCGGGCAGCGGCTGTCCGGCGCCCTGCGCGATCCCCTCGACCATGGCCGCGAACTCCGGGCTCTGGGCCTGGACCACGGGCCAATACAGACCGGTCCGCCGCAGAACCTCATCTCGATCCAACTGGGTCTCGTCTAGAAACCGCCTGAAGTAGATCGCCAGATTGCGGGCCACCAGATCGGCCGTCGCGCGCCCGAACGCCCGGCCGGCTTCCAACGGCGCCCCGGCGAGGCGGACGAAACGAAAGTGGCTCACCGGTTCCCCGCCGCCAGCGTCTTTTCGAAGGTAATCCAGGCCGGCTGGCGCGCGAACCCCAGCTGTTCGTTGATGGCCAACATCCCCGCGTTGTTCACCTCGTTCCACGTGCGGATCTGCGTGTAGCCGTGGGCCCGGGCGTACTCGATCGTGGCCAGCTTCAACGCCATCGCGATCCCCCGCCCGCGGTAGGCCCGCCGCACGCCGGTGGTGTCGTGCGTCAGGTACGTACCGAGCGCCGACGTGCGGAGGACCGCTTCGCCGACGTATGCCTCACCCGCTTTCGCCAAAAAGTAGGCGTCGAGTAGCGCGTTCGGCCCGCGCACGTTGTGTTCGACATAGCGTTCGAACGGCTGGGCTTCAAACGGACTCGTCGACGGAATATCCGCCTCGACGGCATTGTGCAACTCGTAGGCCTTTGACAGCGCGTCGGGATCCCGGTTTTGTTCGTCGGCCAGCGTGGTGATGGTGATCCCGGCGGTGGCAACTCGTTCAAGGTAGGGTGCAAACGGCGCGGGATCAAATCGCGAAGGGTCGAGTCGGTTCTCCCATGCGCGCATCGCTTCCCTAAAGCCGCGCCGGACGAGAAAGTCGATCACGCGCATGTCATGTTCGCGGGCAAACGTTTCTGCCGCTCGGGCGCCTCGCCCGATCAACTGTGCGGCCACATGCGCAAACAGCGCGCGACCGACGCCCTGACCACGCCACTCCGGCGCAACACCGACAATCACCCGAAAACGATCGGGATCCGCCTGGCCAGGCATTTGCTGGTGGTGTGAGTAGCCGACCACCTGACCGCGCGGGGTCGCAGCCACGGCAAAGACATCTGCGTAGCCACCTGCCCGGAGGCGCTTGCGATGGTAGCGAAACTGCTTGAGGGTCTCCTGATAGTCCTCGGGAAAGAGCGTGTTCCCGATCGCCAGGATCTGCGTCTCGTCGCCTGGAACAGTGGCGCGGATCGTGACGAGCGCAGTCTGCCTTTCAGGCAGCGTTGGCACAGTCTCCTCCGCAGATCGGGTTCGGCACTCGACCATTCAGTATACGCACGAGGCGGCGTCCTGTCTGCCGGGCATTTTCGCTTGACGAAATCTGGGACGCGTGCTATCTTCTCCGATGGATCGGACCCCTTTAAGTGCCGCCCCGCGAGGCGGACAAGGAGGTCGTCGTGAACAGCACATGCTGTGCAGTATGGGTGGGCCCGCCGCGACGGCGGGTTTTTTGTTGTCTCAATCTCTGGGGGGAGGTGTGGCGCTGATCATGGATCCCATTTTGGAAGGGACCGAGCAAGGCGCGTGGAGCCGCACGCTGGAGCAGACGGTTAGAGAGTTCGGCGGCTGGGTGAATGCCCACACCCACCTCGACCGAGCCAACACCTTCGCGCCCGAGTACCTGCAGCATGCCAACATTGATCCGGTGGGCGCCGCGGGTCTGTCGCTGCCGGTCAAGCAGATCCTGGTCGGCGAACTCCACAAAGGACTCGCCTACCGGCCAGACAGCCTCTACGTCCGCATGCGTGCCGAGCTGGAACGCATGGCAGCCACCAGCGTGCGCGAGGTCGTCTCCTTCATTGACGCGACGCCCGACATCGGCCTGGTGGCCATCGAGCAGGCCGCCCGGCTGCGCGAAGAGTTCAAAGACCGGCTCGCCTTGAAGATTGCGGTCTCGCCGATCTTCGGCTTCAAGAACCCTGCCATCAATCCGGACCGCTGGGATGTCTACAAGCAGGCCGCCCGGGTCGCTGATATTCTCGGTGGGTTGCCGGTCAAAGATCGCGCCGAAGGACGGGTCGGGTTCGACGGACACGTGCGCATGATCCTGGAACTGGCGAAGGACCTTGGAAAACCGGTGCACCTCCAGGTCGATCAGGACAACGACCCGCGCGAAGACGAGACGGAACAACTGGTGCAGGCAGTTCGCTGGCTCGGGTCGCCGGCAGTGCCGGGCGAGACTGGACCGACGGTCTGGGCGGTTCACGGCATCTCACCGGCCTGCTATGACGAAGTGCGATTCCAGCGCCTCGTCGACAATCTACGCGCCTACAACGTCGGGGTCATCTGCTGCCCCACCGCGGCGCTGTCGATGTTGCAGTTGCGGCCGATGCTCACACCTGTGCATAATTCGATCGCGCGCATCCTCGACATGATGGTGGCCGGTGTGTCTGTGCAAATCGGCACCGACAATATTGGTGACATCTTCATCCCCAACGGTGACGGCAGCGTCCGGAGCGAGGTCTGGGTCGCGGCGACGGCGCTTCGCTTCTACCACACGATGGTCTGGGCGAAGATCGCGGCGGCCGTACCGCTCAACGAAGGCGACAAGGAATGGATCCGCCAGGCGCTCCAGCGGGCTGGCGATACGTGGGCCACACTCCGCGACAAACTGACCCACGCAGCGTCGAACGGACACTCCATTCAGACGGTGGACCGGGACCACTTCGCCGTCGTGCGGTAGCCGGCACCGACCCTCCCGGCCGCTTCCCGCCCGCCGCAGGCGTCCGATGCGCCGATGGCGAACTTTTGGCGATGTGTCCATGCGGTCACGACTCGATTATGGGCGGGCCATCGAGACGCTGCGGGCATCGAACAACCTCACGCGTGAAGAGGTTGCGAGGCTCGCGAGCATTTCGTATTCTTACTTGTCCGAGATCGAGAGAGGTTTGAAGCGGCCGTCCAGTGATATCGTCGCGCGCATCGCGCGGGCCTTTGGCATGAAGGGCAGCGCATTCCTTCAGTACGTCGAAGAACTTTCGGCACCGCTCCCCGACGACATGAAGCCCCTGGCGGCGGTGCAGCTGCCCCTCAAGCGCAGTAAGCCCTTGTCGCTGTTTTCAGGTGATCAGGCCATGGCGCCGTCGAGCGGAACCAGCGATCGGAGCGATCTTGTGATTAGCGAACTGCTGGTCATCACGCGCCGGCTGGCCGCCGCAGACCGACAGGCGCTACTGCAGATTGCGCGCCACCTGCTGCACCGTGGTGGTGGGCGTTAGCCGTTCACTTCCCGATCTTCGCGCTCACGAGTGCAGCGTAGACTCTCATCTGCTGGCCCGCCTGCATCACCAGCGAGTCCTCTTTTACCATCCCCACACCCGCCGCGAACCAGCGCCAGGTCTGGATCTGGATATTTGGCGGGATAGTACCCTCAAAATAGAGCTGCATGGCGTCGAATTTCCCGGCGGGGACCTCTATCACTTCGCGGCGTGCCCATGTGTACTTGAGGGTCACTTCCTGGTCCCCGATCCGTCCGTTCCACACCCACACCTGGCCGACTTCCACGGGTCGCGCCAGCACGCGCTGCGGAGGATCCAGCCGAAGGGTGCCGGCCGGATAACTCCGCTCGTACGCGTACACACCGTCACTTTCGACGCCGTAGCACTCGCGCTGGGTCGTATTTCCCCCCACCACGGTCTCGATGATCCGGCATCCAAACGACCCGACCCGCGCCGGCGGACCGACCTTCATCACGATATCGCCGCTCACGTTGGTACGATAGGTCCACATCGTGCCGGCCGAGAGCGGGAAGTACGTGGCGAACGGTGGCGCGGCCGCAGCATTCGCAGCGGCAACGGCCATCAATGCCACGATGCCCACAACTACCCCGAACCTCGACATCATGCGCATCTGCGGTCCCATCCTTCCTCTCCCGGGAGGCGACAATGCGGCTGCCCGGCTTCGAGGCGTTTCATCCAGGATGTGCCCCTCCGAGGGTGGGCCTAGTCCGGCCCCGGGCGTGCGCTAAGAGCGGCCGAGGCTTCGCCAGATCTCGAGCTTTATCCGCAGACGCCGGATGACTTCGTCGGTAAACTCCGTCGTCGTCGCGTCACCGCCAAGGTCGAGCGTCCGGACGCCGCCCTGGACCGTTTCGAACGTGGCTTCATAGATCGCGCGCGCGACCGCCGCGGCCGGCGTATGTGGCACGTACGACACGACCGCCGCGCAGGCCAGGATCATCGCCATGGGGTTGGCCAGGTTCTTCCCAAACAGCCTGGGCGCGGTGCCGTGTGGGGCCTCAGCCAGCACGACCTTCGGGTTGTACTGATCGTCGAAGCTGAGGATCACCGATTCGGCACCGGCGATGCTACCGAACATCTGGAGGACGAAGTCGCTGAGCGTGTCGCCGTCGCGATTGAGCGCCGGGATGACCAGCCCCTCCCCGGTGGACTGCAGCAGCAACGCGTACACCGCGTCGATCAACTGGGGATCGTAGGGCACGTCGGGGTGCCGCGTTGACGCGGCGTCGACTTCTTCTTTCAGCAGCCCTTCATAGATCGGGCTGACCGTGTACTTCGGTCCGCCGAACACCTTCGCGCCGAGTTGCCGCGCGTGGCGGAACGAGAACTCCGCGACCGCCCGGCAGTGCCGGCGGGTGACGCTCGTTGTGCGATACGCCACCACGTCCTCGCCGGTCCCTTCCCTCCACTCACGGGCGTTGTACGCGTCGCCCACACCCATCCGCACGACGGCGATTGGTGCGACGACGCCCGCGACGGGGCGCACGCCGGGTATGCGCCGTCCTGTCCGGAGGATCACGGTGGCGTCGATCCACTCACGCAGGAGCGCGTTCGGGCTGCCGACGTCGCCGGAGCCCTCAGGGGTGATCGTGGCGGCTTTGATGCCATAGCGCGCGTCGCGCAGCGCGTCGGCGGCTTCTCGCACCACGCCGTTCTTCGTCCGGCGACGGTTCTCCAGGCTGAGGTCGAAGCGTTCGAACACAAGCGGAAGCCCAACCACGGACGGGTCGAGGACCCGGACCGCGTCGTGGAGGAGTTCCTGCCCGGTCTGATCGCCTTCGAGGAGCATGATGCGGATCGGCACGTCTACCGCCTGAGGACCTCCTCCCATTCGTCCGCTCGAGGTCGAAGCAGCCACAGACCGATCAGGCTCATCAAACCCATGAGACGTTGCCCGTCCACGTCCCCGAACCCCAGGTACAGTACCGCGCCCAGGATTCCGGGCGTCGTCGCCAAGGTCACGGCGACGATCGACCCCCCCGCCAGTATCGGCGGGTTCTGGCGGGCCGCGGCCATCGTCCGATTCTTCATCCACCACCCGAGGGCCAGATCAACAAGGCTGACCGCGTAGAAGATCCGCGCAATCAATACGGTCGGTCCGCCGGTCGTCGCCGGGCGTGGGATCAGCATAGGCAACCCGAGCCAGAGGACCATCATCGCTACGGTCTCGGCCAGCCACAGGGTCCGTACGATCTTGAAGCTTTGGAGTATCGCAACAACCTCGGCCCCACTGTTCTGCGCCGAGCATACCCATCCTGCAGGGGAGCTTCGCGGTATCGCTGAATCGTGAGACCGGCGGGTGGGATTCTCGGTGGACACGGTCGTCGTCTCTAACCTCTGGAAGCAGTTCGATGGTACCGTCGCAGTCGAGGACGTCTCGTTCTCCATTGGGCCGGAGGAGTTCTTCACCCTGCTGGGTCCGAGCGGCTGCGGCAAGACCACCACGCTGCGGTGCATTGCCGGCCTCGAACTGCCGACCCGGGGAGAGATCTCGATCAATGGCCGTCTGGTCAGCGCCCCCGCATCGCGGACCTTCGTGCCACCGGAACGGCGCCGGCTGGGCATGGTCTTCCAAAACTACGCCGTCTGGCCGCACATGACCGTGTCCGACAACATCGGGTACCCGTTGCGGGTCGCCCGCGAACGGGGCGACATCATGGCCTCGCGGATCAGCGAGACCCTGGACCTTGTCGCCCTCCGCGGTCTGGGTGACCGCTACCCTCACCAGTTGTCCGGCGGCCAGCAGCAGCGGGTCGCGCTGGGTCGGGCGCTGTCCGGCCGGCCCGAGATCCTGCTCCTCGACGAGCCGCTGTCCAACCTCGACGCAAAGCTCCGCGAGCAGATGCGCTTTGAGTTGAAAGAGCTCCAGCGCCGGATGCGCATCCCCGTCCTCTACGTCACACACGATCAGGCCGAAGCCATGGCGCTGTCCGACCGGCTGGCCGTCATGTCGGCCGGCCGCATTGCGCAGATCGGCCGCCCATCAGACATCTACCGGCTGCCCGCTTCCCGGTTTGTCGCCGACTTCATCGGCCAGATGAACTTCCTCCAGGCCACTGTCATTGCGCAGGAACCCGGGGCCGCGCGCGTCACGGTCGATGGCTACGAAGTGCGCGCCGAGAACCCGGCGGGCCTCTCCGGACACGTGATGCTCGCCGTGCGGCCCGAAGATCTGGAACTTGGCGCTGGGATCGGCTTGAGCGCCCGCATCGAGGTTTGTAACTTCCTGGGGAATCTCGTCGAGTACAAGGTGAGTCTGGCCGGGGGCGGCGCGGTGCGGGTCCAGGCCCCGCCGTCGGCTCCCTATGATGAGGGCGCTGCCGTCGTGGTTGGGATCCGCCGAGGCATGATCTTCGCGTCCCCCACGCCTTACGGCGGTGGGCAACCAGACCGGACAGCCTGAACGGATATGGCAAACGTGACGTCTGCCGCCGTCCTGTCAACCCTGTAACTCGCGTAGTGAATGCCCAGGACCGTGTTATCGGGCGCGATCACCGGAGAGCCGCTCGATCCGCCGAGGGCGAAACCGGACTCGACGTCGACCTGGAACGTCTGGTTGCCTGTATCGACCTTCGCGATGCGCCCCAGGGCAGTATAGAGCACAGGGGGCCATGCCCTGGAAGCCGCCGGAAACCCCCTGGTCCGAACCCGCATCCCCGTGTTGGGGAACCCCGTGGACAACTTGACGAAGGGGAGGTTTTCCGCGCCAGGCACCAGGAGCCGCGCGACATCGTACGGAAACGCTTCGCTTGTCTCGGGTCGACCGCGATACAGCGGGTGGACGCAGGTGATCGAAAACGGCCCCAACCATGTGTCAGTGGAGCGCGTCGCGGTTGGGCCGACCAGGTACCAGTCGGTAAATCCGTCCGGCATGCGATCCTTGACCACGTGCACGTTCGTGTAGAACACACCGTTTCCCACGTGAAACGCGGTACCGCGCCTGATGAACTCCTGCCCGCTGGAGACGACGATTTCCATGATGGCCTGGTCTTCACTCGCGGCCTGCGAGGAGACCTCCGCGGCCGTTCCGCCCACGATGAGGACGATCAGGAGCCACACCGTCCCCCTCATCACTCCGCAAACCCTTCCAGGACCCGCGCAATGTGCGAAAATCACCGCCTGACGGCGGGCCGGTAGCGCTGCAGGGCGTCCTTCACCCGGCGCATGCCTTCGCGGATGTTCTCCTGGCTGTTGGCGTAGGAGAACCGCAGGAACCCCCGGCCGCCCTGGCCGAACGACGTACCCGACAGGCACGCCACCCCGCCCTGTTCGAGCAGGAAATCCGCCAGCGGTTTGGACTCCGGCTCAATCGCCGAGACGTTGGGGAACGCATAGAACGCGCCACGCGGCATCCGGCACCGTACCCCGTCCATGCGGTTGAGCTCGTCCACGATGATCTGGCGGCGGGCCCGGAACTCCGCGACCATCGCGTCGACCGCGTCCTGTGGCCCGCTGAGCGCTGCGATCGTCGCCATCTGCGAGAAGGCGGCCGCGCACGAGCTCGAATTGATCATCAACTGCGCCATCCGTTCGATCAGCTCGGGCCGCATGATGCCGAACCCGATCCGCCAGCCGGTCATCGCATACGTCTTTGACATGCCATCGAGGATAATGGTCCGATCCTGCATCCCGGGAACCGAGGCGATGCTGAACGCCGCGCCCTCGTATACGACCCGATCGTAGATCTCGTCAGACAGCACGAAGGCACGGGTCGGCAACACTGCTGCCGCTACGGCCTCGATGTCAGCCCGTCCGAGCATCGACCCGCAAGGGTTGTGAGGAGAGTTGAGGACCACCAGCCGGGTCCGCGGGCTTATCAGCGACCGAAATTCATCAAGGTCGAATCGGAAGTCGTTCTGTTCCTCCAATCGGATGGGCCGTGGCGTCGCGCCAATGAATCGCGCAATGGATTCGTAGATCGGATACCCGGGGTCGGGATAGATGACCTCGTCACCCGGATTGACCAGGGCCAACATGGCGAACAGCAGCACGTTCTTCGAGCCTGGCACGATGACGACGTGTTCGGCCTTCACCGGTATCCGGCGTGTCCGGGCCACGTAGTCCGCCACGGCCTGCCGCGCCTCAAGGATACCGGCCGCCGGCGTGTAGTGTGTGTAGCCGTCGCGCAGCGCCTTCATCGCGGCCTCGATGACGTGGGCCGGGGTATTGAAGTCGGGCTCGCCGATTTCCAGGTGGACGATGTGCTTCCCTTGCCGTTCGAGGCCGCGGGCCTTCGCCAACACCTCAAACGCCGTCTCTGTCCCTAACGTGCTCATTCGCTGCGCCCACTCGATGTTCACGATCTGCCCTCCCTCACCTGTTCGCGACAATCCGCGTGCCGGCCTGACCCTCTAACGCCGCACCAATCAGCGGCGGCGTCGTAATGATGACCGTCTCCCCGCCCGCCTCGAGGAAGCGAATGGCCGCGGTGATCTTTGGCCCCATGCTGCCCGGCGGGAATTGCCCATCGCCCAGGTAGCGGCGCGCCTCGTCGACCGACATGACTGAGATCGGGCGTTCCCGCGGCGTCCCATAATCCAAAGCCACGCGCTCGACGGCCGTCGACGCCACCATCACGCTGGCCCGCAGGTCGCGCGCCAACAAGGCGGACGCGAGATCCTTGTCGATAACGGCCTCGACGCCTTCATACCGGGCTTCGCGGCGGACCACAGGAATGCCTCCGCCTCCCGCCGCGATGACCACCACGCCCTCGTCGACAAGCGACCGGATCACCGGGGTTTCGACGATCTCCAGCGGCTCCGGCGACGGGACCACGCGCCGCCAACCGCGGCCCGCGTCCTCCACCATCGTCCAGTGCTCCTCGCGCATTCGCGCTTCGGCGTCGGCCCGCTCGTAGAACGGACCGACCGGCTTGGTCGGGCGCGTAAAGGCGAAATCGTCAGGATCCACGACGACCTGCGTCACAATCGTCACGACGGGGCGCGTGATCCCCCTCTGGGCCATCGCAGCCCCCAGCGCCTGCTGCAACAGATAGCCAATCGAGCCCTGGGTCTCGGCGCCGAGGACGTCAAGCGGTTGCCGCGGCGCCACCTGCGCGCCGGCCTCCGATCGCAGCAATCCAAACCCAACCTGGGGGCCGTTGCCGTGGCTGATCGCCACCCGCCATCCCGCGCGGACCATATCGGCCAGATGCTCGGCTGTCTCCGCCAGCGCCGCGCGGGCGGCTTCAACAGATGCGTCATGCCCGCGGACCAGCGAGTTACCCCCGATGGCAACGACGGCGAGGGAGCACATGCACGGAGGAGTTTCGGCGAGCCCTGCCGCTTGGCCTGCCAAGACCCCTCTGCTAGACTCAGCATCATGACTGCGATGACCGCCGCTCACTACGGGCTGGGCCCCATCGGGCTGGGGATCGCCGGCGTTGCCCTGGAACGAGGATACCGAATCGTCGGCGCCGTCGACATCGACCCCGAGAAGACCGGCAAGGACCTGGGGACACTGCTGGGCCGCGATCCCCTTGGGGTTCGGGTGTCCACGGACGTCGCCGCCGCGCTTGCGGGGGCCCCCCGGGTCGTGTTCCACACGACCCAATCACAGCTCACCCGTGTCCTCCCGCAACTGTTGGGAATCATCGAGGCGGGCGCCAACATCATCTCGACGTGCGAGGAACTTGCGTTCCCGTGGAACCACCACCCCGACGAGGCGCGCCAGATCGACGAAGCGGCAAAAGCCAAGGGTGTGACGGTGGTGGGACTAGGCGTCAATCCAGGCTACGTGATGGATCTGCTGCCGATCGTCCTGACCGCACCGTGCCGGACGATCCACGCCGTCCAGGTGACCCGCGTCGTCGACGCCGGGCTCCGCCGGGTGCCACTCCAGCGAAAGGTCGGCGCCGGCCTGGACCGCCGCACTTTCGAGCTGGGCGTGGCGGACGGCCGGATCGGACACGTGGGGCTCAAGGAATCCATCGCGATGATCGCGGATGCGCTTGGCTGGGCACCGGAGACCATCGACGAGCAGATCGAGCCGGTCATGGACGGGACAACCGTGAAGGGCCTGCATCAGGTCGCCACCGCCCGCAGCAAGGGTCGGGCGATCGTCACACTAGACCTCACGATGGCTGTGGGCGCGTCAAATCCGCGCGATATCGTGACGATCGACGGCGAGCCGCCGATCGAGATGACGGTCGCCGGCGGGATTCACGGAGACGTGGCGACCTGTGCGCTCGCGGTCAACGCGGCCTCCACGGTTGTCGCGGCACCGTCCGGTCTGACAACCGTCCACCGGCTGCCGGCGATCCACCGATAGCGGGAATGCCTTCTACGCGCGGGGCTTGGTTGCTGGCTCCGTTCCGACAGCGCAGTGTTCCCCGCACGCGCCTGGGATAAGGATGACGCGCCGGGCGGCGACCGCGTCATAGAATCGTTGGCCGGCGACGAGGCGGCCTGCCCAGAAGAGCGGGATCAGCGGCCAGAGAACAACCGTCCGCCCCGCGATGGCCATCATCGCGTCAATGCCTTCCCGCACCGTGCCCGCCGCATCGATGATTTGGATCCGTCGAGCGGCGCGGCCCGCATCGAGTCCGTGCCGCTCGATAACACCGGGCTCGCGGAATGAGACGAACTCCACGAGCGACACAAGATCGAGCGCGGATAACCACCGCGCGCTGCGCGTGCACGCCGGGCACCAGCCGTCATAGAAGGCCTTCAGCCCAAATCGCCGGCGAAACCAGCCCGCCATCATGCCATACTCCTCATCGCTCACCACCAGCGGGTAGATGCTCAGCATGCTCCACGAGAAGCTCACGAGCCCCATCACTAGGGCGATCCCCGTATGGAGCGCTATCCCCGATCCGATCGTCGCATACCTGGTCCATCGATTGAAGAGGGTTGGCAAGAACGAGACTTCAAACAGCACGGTCCCGTACGTCCCAAGGACAACCAAGTACGAGTTCCGGTAGATATGCTCGGCCACACCGGGCCACGAGAACTCGTCGACCCGCAGGATGTAGTACAGTGCGGTACCAGTCTGCCACAGTTCCCCCATCGCTTTATACAGCCCGGTGCTCATGTAGAGCAGCCCAAGCTGCGCCACGATCAGCAGCACGCCGACGTTGTGGACCGCCGCACGCGCCGGCCGGAGAATCTCTCGGATCGAAAGGAGGGATCCACGTGTCTTCGCCCGCAACGCGCCAACCGAGAAGTATTCGCCGGTGTTCACCAGGACCAGGAACAGCAGCACGATTCGCATGATGTTGTCGCCACCGTCGGTGATGAACGGGTTGCGCTCCTGCACCGACCAGATCATCAGCCAGTGCAGGGCGCCGGTCACACGCGGCGCCCACCCCAGAGTGAAGCCCACGGCGATAAGAATGGCGGCTGCGTAGACCACCTCAAAAGACCACGGCGAGCGGCCCAGCTGCCAGATATTGAGCAACGGCATGGTTGCGGCGAACCGCTCGTAGGACCATACGCCCTCCGGGCCCCACAGCACCCTCCGGACCGGGAAGTGCAGGGCGTAGAAGTAGACGGCCCACGCCCCTAACGACACGCGCATGAGGCTCGCGCCGACCAGCCAGTGTTCCTGGGACAGCCAGTCCGCGAGCCGCCCCATCATCGCTCGACGGGGACCCACGGCAGCACCACGTACCGGGTGACACCTTCATGATCCGAAAGATGTCGGCGGGACCAGAACGGCGGCTGATGGATGAGGATGCGAACCTGTATGGCCTCCGCACCCCTGGTTTCGGAGACCTCGTTGCACGCCGACGTGGCAATCCTGCCGAGGAGATACATCCCGATTTCCTGAGCCCGCTCCGCGGCCCGACCGGGTCGACACATCAGTTGGTGGGGATCACGCCGACAGGCGAGTTCACGCCACTCGTCAAACGTCGACCCGAGGGCCATGCGGGCGGCATTTTGTCGCACCCGCAGCACGCGGCCAACCGGCGAGTTCCGATGCCGGTGATGTAGGGCCAGCATGGGTTGCGTGAGATCCAGCCACGGGGAGATGATTCCTCTGGTCCGGCACCGGGCCGTCACGACGAAGTTTGTCCGGACCGGGTTGGGTGCGAAGAGGTGCCAGTTCTGAGCGAACAAGGGGTACATGAGGCGGTTGATCGCCGGGACAAGGTCCGCCTTCAGCGGATTCGGAGGCGTGAGGTACAGGACGGTATCCGCGATGTAGACCGCGGCCGCCATACCTATCAGCCCCGAGATGGCCCAGAACACGGTGACCCGTAGCATGGTCTTCCTCCCCAGGAACGGGGGAGGGGATGACGCTCCTCCCCTCCCCCAGCCTGCCGCTACCTGGCCGGATCGAAGAACCGTGAGTCGGCGGGCGTGTCGAGCACCAGCGGAAGACCGCCGCCCTGCAGAAAGTGGTTGTACACTTCCCGCACCACCAGTTCCGCGAGCCCGTACAGCACAGCCCCGACGTGCTCTGTGAGACCATGCTCGGGCGTCGCCGCCTGGCCGACCTCATTGGCACCGACGCTGCCGTAGCCGTTGGCGAAGTCCGCGCCTTCTTCAAGCATCATGGCCAGGCGCTCGGTGAGCGGCCGGCAACGCGAACTCCCCTCAGACGCATGACACTGGGCGAGGGCGACGCTCATCGCGGGCCCCGCCTGCGCGAACGACCCTCCGGCGGCCACACCGGCCACCACCAACATGAGGAGTACAACCGTACCGATCGTCTTCATCTCTCATCCCCTCCTGTGCTCAGAGGGACAACACGGGGAAGTCCCTCCGGCGGTCCGCGTTCACACTACCTATCGACCTCCGTGTGCAGCAGTTGGGGGGGTGAGCGCGAAAACCGGACACTACTGGTGGAAGAGCTCCAGATAGAAGGAACCCGTGGTGAGGAAGTTGAGGAGCACATGCATCACCGTTGAGGCCGACGTTCCCCAGTAGAACGCGACCACGCCTTTCGCCAGTCCTCCAGCGAGAAGGGATGCGGTGCGAAAGGCCGAGCGGTCCACGATGATGTGCTTCAGCGCGAACAGGAAGGACGCGGCGGCGATACCGCGGACCGGTCCCCACCCCTGAATCAGACGGGTTTGGATGTAGCCTCGCCAGGCAAGTTCCTCAATGACCGGGCCGAGCACGCCGTTTGCAGGCAAGACGACGACTGCCGTCCATGCGCCGGCGCGGCGTGCCGCCTCACGGAATCGTTCGACCGTGCTCACGCCAAACAGCGCCGTGTCGATGTGCGCCGCTGCCGCGTAGAGCCCTACCTGCACCACGCTGGCGGCCAGACCAATGACAATCGACGATCGCCAGGACCGATAACCCAGGTCACGCAGGTTCAATCTGTCGCGCCCGATGCGCCGATAAAACACGAAGGCCAGCATCAACATGGCCGGCCAGAGCATCACGGCGTCGAGCCGGAACGCGTCGCCCGGATCTTTCATCCACCCAAAGAGCCTGAGCAGACGCAGCAATCCCTCCCCCGCGATATCCCGGACGGCGAATTCGATCAGGACCCAGAGTCCCGCCGCCGAGAGACCATCACGGGCGGCCCGTGCCCGCGCTGCGGACGATGCGTTGTAACCGCTCATGTCTCTCCCGTCCCTCTCAGGAGGCTGGCCAGCGCCGTCCCGACCAACGCCCCAGGGACCGCCCGGGCCAGCGTCAACACCACCACGCGGCCGCTACCCCCTTCCAGAAGCGCTTGGGCGCAGGCCTCAGCGGTCGCGCCCGTCGAGAAGACGTCGTCGATGAGGAGCACCGTCCCGGAGATCTGCGACCGTCCGGGCGCGAAGGCCCCGCGTACGTTGCGGTGCCGGTCCGCGGCGCCCAGTTTTGCCTGTGGGACTTCCTGCCGCAGCCGCCGGAGAGCGTCCGGCAGGCAGGGGACGGCCGCGGCGCGAGCCACAGCCTCGGCAAGCAGGGCGGCCTGGTTGAACCCGCGTTCGGCAAGCCGCCGGGCGTGCAGGGGCACCGGAACCACGGCGCGCACGGCCCGCAAGGTCTCCGGGGGCGCCGCAGCCGCCAGCAGACGCCCCAGGGGATCCGCGAGCGGCCGCCTGCCCCGGTACTTGAAGCCGTGGATGGCCTCGCGTAGCGACCCACCGTAGACGGCAATCGATCGCGCCAGCGCGAATGCCGGAGGCCGGCGAACGCACGACCGGCACAGGTCCAGCCAGGCGGGTTCCCGTGGCGCACCCGGCCCACCCCGGGGCCGGCTGACCACGCAGGCGGGCAAGGGGTCGCCGCACCGCGCGCAGATCGGCGGCCGGATCCAGTGCAGTCCACCCACGCACTGGTCGCAGAACAGGGCTCCACGCGCGCCGCAGCCCGCGCAGCGCGGAGGAAACAACAAATCAAGAAGACCGGTCCACACTCATTCCATCGACCGGTCTTCTCAGACTTTATGGGACTCGCGGCTCGGCCGGCTACGTCCCTTCTTGCCAGGACTCCAGGTACTTCCGCTGCTCCTCGGTGAGCGTGTCGATCCCGACGCCCATGGCTTCAAGCTTCAGCACCGCCACCGCCTCGTCAATCGTCTGCGGCACGGAGTACACGGTCCGTTCCATCTGCCCGACCGAGTGCACGATGTGTGCCACCGACAGCGCCTGGTTGGCAAACGACATGTCCATGACGGCTGCGGGGTGCCCCTCGGCCGCCGCCAAGTTGAGCAACCGCCCTTCGGCCAGCAGGTAGATCCGGCGGCCATCGGGTAGCACGAACTCCTCGACGTTTTCGCGCGCCTTCCGGCGCCTCGTGGCCATCGTCTCGAGCATCGGGATATCGATCTCGACGTTGAAGTGCCCGCTGTTGGCCAGGATCGCGCCGTCGTGCATCACGTCGAAGTGCTCACGGCGGATCACCCCGCGGTTCCCGGTGACCGTGATGAAGATGTCGCCCAGGCGCGCCGCCTCGCCGATCGGCAGGACCTGGTAGCCCTCCATCACCGCTTCCAGCGCGTGGAGCGGCGACACCTCGGTCACGATGACCCGCGCGCCCATGCCTCGTGCCCGCATCGCCAGGCCGCGCCCGCACGACCCGTAGCCACAAACCACCATTGTCTTGCCCGCCAGCAGGACATTGGTCGCGCGCAGCAACCCGTCGAGCGTCGACTGCCCGGTACCGTAGCGGTTGTCAAACAGATGCTTGGTCTTCGCGTCGTTGACCGCGATGATCGGATACCGCAGCGCGCCATCGCGTGCCATCGCCCGCAGCCGGATCACACCCGTGGTTGTCTCTTCGGTGCCACCGATCACGTCTTCGATCAGTTCTGTCCGCTCCGAATGGACCGTCGACACCAGATCGGCGCCGTCGTCCATGGTCACGTGCGGCCGCAGGCTCAAGGCCTGGTGGATATGCTTGTAGTAGGTGTCGCGGTCCTCGCCCCGGATCGCGTAGACGCCAATCCCGTACTCGGCGGCCAGCGCCGCGGCCACGTCGTCCTGCGTGGACAGCGGGTTGCTGGCACACAACGTCACCTGCGCGCCGGCGGCCCGCAGTGTGAGGATGAGCGCCGCGGTCTCTGTTGTGACGTGGAGACAGGCCGCGATGCGTTGGTTCCGAAGGGGCTGCTCGCGCGTGAACCGCTCACGGATGCGCCGCAGGACCGGCATCTCGCGCTCGGCCCAGGCGATTCGCCGCAGACCTTCGGACGCCAGGTTTAAGTCACGCACATCATGTGCTGTGGAATTCTGCGCCGTCTTCGGCCCCGCCAATTCGCTCACCTCGCACGTATGTTGGCCCAATTTGCCGTCAGCGAGACGGCTGCCAGTTCCTCGGATAGAGTCGCAAGAGATAGGCCTTTTCCTCATCGGCGACGGGGAAATACCGATCGGCCGGCGAGGCGAAAGCGGCCGGCCGGCACGGCGCCGGCCGCCCGCACATCAGCTTGGTTGGATCGTTATTGTGCCCTAGGCCGATCGCGTGACCGAGCTCATGAGCGATGACGTTGCGCGGAACGTTCGGAAGCGTAAGCGGCGGCAGCCGATGGTACCTGATGCCCACCAGCACACGCTGTCCTGGCCACGGGCACGTCGAGAACGAAATCAAGTCGGCAGACGACAGCGCCACGATCAGGTCTCCGCTCATTTGCTTGATCTCCTCGGGGAAGTTCGGCTGGCTGCCCCCGCCAACGATGCCTTCGCTCACCCCGATGAGGTAGTCGTTCGCGACCGTCTGCTGGGTTACCGCGGCCGCGCCGATCCGAAATGGTGTACCGATATCCTCCAGCAGACGATTCCAAAACGCAATGGCGTCGTGGACCAGGGGGACCCGCGGGTCGGTTTCGGAGCCCGCAATCGTAACCGTCGGGATCTTGTCCCACCGGCATCCTCGCGTAGGAAACAGCGTAAGCGTGGAAGGGCCCGCCGCCGTCGGCAACACGGCGACGACGCTCCCTGCGACAAGAAACGCGGCGACTCCCGCGAGCCACCGCACCATAGCCATGGACCACCCCGCGATCTCTCGACGAGGATGGCGGCCGCCGACGCCCGCCTACTCGATGAAGTCCTTCAGCCGCTTGCTGCGGCTGGGATGGCGCAGCTTCCGAAGCGCCTTGGCCTCGATCTGGCGGATGCGCTCGCGGGTGACGCCGAATTCGCGGCCCACCTCTTCCAGCGTCCGCGGGCGCCCGTCGTCCAACCCGAAGCGCAGCTTGAGCACCTTGCGCTCGCGGGGCGAGAGTGTTTCGAGTACCCCGTCGAGCTGCTCTTTGAGCATGGTGAATGACGCGGCCTCGGCCGGGGCGAGCGCGTCATGATCCTCAATGAAGACGCCTAGATGGCTGTCCTCTTCCTCGCCGATGGGCGTCTCGAGCGAGATCGGCTCCTGCGCGATCTTGTTGATCTCGCGGACGCGCTCGACCGGCAGGGCCATCGCATCGGCGATCTCCTCGGCTGAGGGCTCCCGGCCCAGTTCTTGCAGCAGCTGGCGTGAGACGCGCACCAGCTTGTTGATCGTCTCGACCATGTGCACCGGGATGCGGATCGTCCGGGCCTGATCGGCCAGGGCCCGCGTGATCGCCTGCCGGATCCACCACGTCGCGTAGGTGCTGAACTTGTAGCCCTTGCGCCAGTCGAACTTCTCGACGGCACGGATCAGCCCCAGGTTGCCTTCCTGGATCAGGTCGAGGAAGAGCATCCCGCGGCCAACGTATTTCTTCGCGATCGACACGACCAGCCTGAGGTTCGCTTCGATCAGGCGGCGTTTGGCTTCCTCGTCGCCCTTTTCCATCCGCTGCGCGAGCGCGACCTCCTGCGCCTGCGTCAGCAGCGAGACCTTCCCGATCTCCTTAAGGTACATGCGGACCGGGTCGTCGATTGAGACCCCTTCCGCCGCCTGGAGCGCCGCCTCGGCGTCCTCCTCGGCCTCGGCCTTAGCCTTCGCCTCAGCCTCCTTGGCGTCTTCGACGATCTCGATCCCTTGCTCCGCCAAGACGGTATAGAGCTTGTCTACCTGCTCGACGCTCTGTTCGACCTCGGGAAACTGCTCGAGGATCTCGTCGTGGGTGACATAGCCGCGCTTGCGCCCAAGCTCAATAAACGCCCGCAGTTCAGGCGTGAGCTCCTCGACCTGGGTTGTCGCTTGTACCTTCTTCTTTGCCATCGTCGTCTACCCGGCGCCTGCTCTACCCGCCGCGCCTGGCGGTCATGACCAACTCCGCGTACAATGCCTGTAGCCGCATCACTTCCCCGTCGTCCCCGCGCACCTGTGCTGCCTGCAGCGCCTCCCAGAGCCGCCGGCGTTCGAGTTCGGCCGGCTCGGTGTGCGTCAGGTATCGCAGCGCGTCGGCGACTGCGCGCTCCTTGTCCCGCTCGCTCACGGGCGGCTCCGCGAACACGAAGTGCATGAGCAGGCCCGCGGCGTCATCGTCCAGCCGCTCGCGAAGCGCCTCGGCCTCCGCGTCGGGTGCCGAGAGGAGCGCTGTCGCCAGCTTCTGATGTGAGGGGGTGACGAACGACTCGGCCGAAAGCCAGCGAGCGATCTCTTTCCGGCGGCCGGGCTCCCGTACCATCATGTGCAAGAGCAGCCGTTCCGCCGTCTCGCGGGCCCGGTCCCCACTCAGGGCCACCGTCCCGCCGTCGGTCGCCGTTGCTCGGCCCGACCGCTGCCGGGCGCGCAGCCGCTGCCGAAGTGCGTCTTCCGGCAAATCAAACCGTTCGGCCAGCGCCCGAAGGTACTCGGCCTTCCGGACAGGGTTCGCCACCGATTGTATAACAGAAAGAACTTCGTCGGCCAGGGCAATCTTCCCTTCCCGGGTCGCCGGGCTGTGCTTCCGGACGGCGCGCTCGACCCGGTACTCGAACATGGGCAGAGCATCCCGCAGGACCCGCGCAAAGGCCTCCGGCCCCCGCTTGCGCAGGAAGTCATCCGGGTCCTCCCCCGCCGGCAGCACCGCCACCCGAGCCGTCACTTCCGCTTCTTCGAAGAGCGTCAGCCCCCGCTCGGTGGCCAGCTCACCCGCTTCGTCCGAGTCGTAGATCAACACGACCCTCGGCGCGAAGCGGCGCAGCAGGACCACGTGGTCGGCGGTCAATGCGGTCCCCAGCGACGCCACCGCGTTCCGGAACCCGAATTGATGCGCCGCCAGCACGTCCATGTATCCCTCGACGATCAGGGCTTCCCCTTGCTCCCGTATGACTTCTCGAGCCACGTTCAGAGCGTAGAGCGTGCGGCCCTTGGCAAAAGCCGGTGTTTCGCGGGAGTTCAGGTACGACGGCTCCGACCCGTCGAGCGCCCGTCCTCCGAACGCCACAGCCCGATCCTGTAAATCAAGGATCGAGAACATCAGGCGATCCCGAAAAATGTCGAAGTATCCCTCGCCAGCCGATCTGGCCTGGACCACACCCGCATTCTCCAGCAGCGCCGGTGCGTAGCCCTTGGCTCCCAGACCGTTCAAGAGGCCGTCCCACCCAGGTGGGGCGTATCCCAGATGGAACTGCTCGGCGATCTCTGGGCTCACGCCCCTGGTCGCCAGATAGGTCTGCGCCTTCCTTCCCACTTTCAACATCGCCCGGAAGTGCGCCCGCGCGGCATCCAGCGCGCGCATCAACTGCTCGCGCTCCGAGGCCCGCTGCGCCGCCTGCGGGGAGGTATCGAACGGCACGCCGGCCCGCCGGGCCAGATCCTCGGCGGCCTCGTTGAACGTCAGGTTGGCCGTCTGCATGACGAAATCGAAGATGTCCCCGCCGCGGCCACAACCGAAGCAGTGGAACAGACCCCGTTCAGGATCGACATGGAACGACGGGGTCTTCTCCTGATGGAATGGGCACAGTCCCTTGTAATAACGACCAGACTTCTTCAGCGACGCCTGGGTCGAGATCAAGGCGACCACGTCGATACGCCGGCGGATCTCTTCTTTGAGTTCGCTGGATACAAAACCCCGGCTCATCACGCGGCTACTCCTATAACCAGCGGGACCGACGTTCTATGCCCGCTGGCTCTCGGCCTCCTCTTTCTGCCGGCGGGCCTCGGCGGCCACCTTGTCGGCGATGTGCGCCGGTACCGGATCGTAGTGGGAGAACGTCGCTGTAAACGTCCCGCGGCCGCCCGTGATCGATCGGAGATCGGACGCATAGCGCAGGACTTCGCCCTGTGGGACCTGCGCCCGGACGATCGTCGTACTGTCGCCCTGGGATTCCATGCCCAGGATCCGCGCCCGCTTGGCGTTGAGGTCACCGATGATATCGCCCATCTGTTCCTCAGGCACTCTGACGGCAATATCCAGGATTGGTTCCAGGAGGACGATCCCGGCCTTCGCGCTCGCCTCCCTGAACCCCACGCCCCCGGCGAGCTGGAAGGCGATATCCGAAGAGTCGACATCGTGGTACTTTCCGTCGAAGAGGGTCACACGCAAGTCCAGCACCGGATAGCCGGCCAGCGTGCCTTCCTCCAGGGCCTTCCTGACGCCCTTCTCGACAGATGGGATGAACTGGTTGGGAATGGCGCCGCCGTGGATCTTGTCGACGAACTCGAATCCGCCCCCGCGCGCCAACGGCTCCACTTCGAGGGAGCAGACTGCATACTGGCCCCGGCCGCCGCTCTGTTTGACGTGCCGGCCCTGGGCCTGGGCCTTGCCTCTGACCGTTTCACGGTATGGAACGCGCGGCACCGACAGAAGCACCTCGACGCCAAACTTACGCCGGAGCCGGTCGGCCATGATCTCCAGGTGAGACTCGCCCATGCCGGAGATCACCGTCTGCTTCAACTCCGGATCACGGCGCACGGTGAAGGTCGGGTCTTCCTCGGCCAGCCGGTGCAGCGCGTTGCCCATCTTGTCTTCATCCGCCTTGCTCTTCGGCTCGATCGCCATCGAGATCGCGGTGCTGGGAAATTCGATGGGCGCCAGACGCAGCGGGTGGTCTTTTCCGCAGAGCGTATCGCCTGTCTGCGTCTCGGCCAGCTTGGCCACGGCGCCGAGATCGCCCGGTCCGACCCTGGATGTGGGCTCCTGATGCTTGCCCCTCAGGCAGAACAGCTGGCCGACCCGCTCGGCCTTATCGCGCGTCGAGTTCAACACCTGCGAATCTGACGCGAAGGACCCGCCGTACACGCGGAAGTACGACAGCCGCCCGACATAGGGATCGGCCAGGGTCTTGAAGACGAGCGCGGCAAAGGGCCCGCGGTCGGTCGGTTCGACTGTGACTTCGGCATCGTTGCGAGGGTGGGTGCCGGTCACCGCGCCGGCGTGCGCCGGCGACGGCGTCAGGCCGGCGATAGCGTGCAGGGCCTGCGCGATGCCGATGCGCTTGGTGGCGGCTGCGGCCACCACCGGGATGATCTTCCCGGCCTGCGCGCCCGTGACGAGCCCGCGCTGCAGCTCCTCGTCGGTCAAGGAGCCGGCTTCCAGGTACTTCTCCACCAGGGCGTCGTCGCTTTCGGCCGCGACCTCCGTGAGGCGCTCCCGCGCCGCGGTCGCGCCGTCCCGCAGATCCGCCGGGATCTCTTGCGGTTTGTCCTCACCCTCCAGGTAGGCCTTCATCGCGAGCAGGTCCACGACGCCCTTGAAGCCCGCTTCGGCCCCAATGGGAACCTGGATGGGGATGACGCCGGTCCCAAACCTCTCGCGCAACGCGTCGACCGTGCGGTCGAAGTTGGCGTTTTCTCGGTCGACACGGTTCACC
Organism: bacterium; assembly: GCA_041487495.1. Lineage (GTDB taxonomy): Bacteria > Sysuimicrobiota > Sysuimicrobiia > Sysuimicrobiales > Humicultoraceae > JBGPNN01. Next base: position 2,567 of record JBGPNN010000003.1, on the reverse strand, counting down.
GCGACTATCCGGGCGAGACCGTGGGCATCCGCGCGGGACCAGGCCTGCTCCGTCTGCACTTCGACCCCGGCGACGGCATCCACCACGATCAGGACGCCCTCCACCACCCGTAGCGCGCCGACCATCTCCGCAACGAAGTCCGGGTAGCCGGGTGTGTCGATCAAGTTGATCTTGATCCCGTCCCACTCCAGGGGTGCGAGTGATGCATTGATCGTGTGCCGCCGGCGGATCTCCTCGGGGTCGAAGTCCGTCGTCGTCGTGCCGTCGTCCACCTTCCCCATCCGGTCGATGGCCTTGGCCTGAAAGAGCATCGCCTCCACCAGCGACGTCTTCCCGGTCCCGCCGTGGCCGGCCACGGCAATGTTGCGGATGTGCTCGGGTGGGTACGCTTTCAACGGCATGCCTCCTCCACGTCCCCTAATACCCTCGCGCCGGGTCCACGACGTTGACCAGGGGCTGCCCGGCCCGGTAGAGGCGCAGGTTCTCGCAAAACAGCGGCATGGCCCGGTCGAAGTAGGTGGGCGATGCCCCCGACACGTGCGGGGTGATAATCACGTGCTCCATGTCGAACAGCGGACTGTCGGCCGGTAGCGGCTCACGTTCGAACACGTCCAGGCCTGCGCCGGCGATCCTGTGTGCGCGCAACGCGTCCACCAGGGCCGCTTCCTGGACGACCGCTCCGCGGCCGACATTGATCAGGACGGCGGTCGACTTCATCAGCGCGAGGGCCCGCGCGTCGATCAGCCCACGCGTGGCCGGCGTCAGCGGCAGGATGACCGCGACAAAATCCGCCTGCCGCAACACCTCGTCGGTCCCTTCGGGTGGATAGACCCGTTCAACCTGTGAAACGGGTTCTGGCGTCCGTTTCGTCCCGATGACACGCATCCCAAATGCCGAGGCCCGGACCGCGAGGGCCCGTCCTATCGCCCCCAGACCCAGGACGCCCAGGACCTTTCCTTCCAGCTCCTCGCCGATCGTGCCCGGGCGGTCCCAACGATGGGCCATCTGGCTCCGGATCGCGCGGTGCAGCCGCTTAGCAAACGCCAGGACCAACGCCATCACGTGCTCCGGTAAGGCGACCGCGTGGATCCCGACACTGCTCGTCAAGATCACCCGGCCGTCCAATACGGCGGGGAAGAAGAGCGTGTCGACACCCGCCGCGACAGCGTGAATCCATTTCAGTCGCTTCGCCCGTTCCATCATCGCTTCCGGGATCTGCCAGGCGACGATGACCTCCGCCGTCTCGGCCAGCGCTTGCGCGCGCTCCCCGTCGGTTGTGACCTGGACGCGAATCTGCGGATCGACGGCCCGGATTTGCGCCACGTGGCGATCCTCGATCCGGGCCAGGACGAGGATGTCCAGCGCCTCACTCCTCACGTACGCGACCCTTCTGGCAACGATGCGGCGTCCTGCAGGCGCCGGACAACAAAGTCCCGGTCAAGGGCCGCGAGGAACCATCCCGCCTGCGGGCCGGAGTCCTTCCCGAGGAACGCCAGGTAGATCGCGCCGAACGCCGCCTTCGGCGACAGGTTGTGCTGTCCCTTTAACGCGTGGATCTCGGCATGCAGCGCCTCCCCTCCGGCCACCCGCTCAACCAGTGGCACCAGATCCCTCAGGAATTGACGCTGCTCGGGCGTCAGACTCCGCGCGATCTCAGGCAACTGCGGCTGGATCTCAAACCGGTACGCGGGCGGCGCGTACGTCTGCAGCCACCGTCGAGCGTCCTCCAGACGCGCCGCCAGTTCCCGGCGGTCGGCGTCGTTCAACGGCGTCCCTTTCTCCCGTTCGGCCTCCGCTTCCAGATCGGCCTCGGGGATCTGGCTCAAGTGCACGAGCCGCGCAAACCGCATCCGGAACGCATCGGGCAGAATCCCCCCAACCGCGGAGTAGTAATAGGTCCGGGAAAGATCGGGGTCTTCCTCGTGACCGAAGAACGCGGCGGCGGCTCGATCAAACTCGTCATAGAGCAAGGGGATGGTCTCCCCCCCCGGATCGAAATTCACGTGCTGGCGATAGTGGGGTCGCACGATGCCAAAACGTCCGAGGTCGGGCTGCAGCAGGTCAGCGTACTCCGCGGCCGGGGTGCCGAACCCCGTGCTCGATCGCATCTTCTTCCCGCCGACTAAGAACCACTCGTACGAGAACGAGAAGGGCGGCCCCGTCTGATAGATCGGTTCGACGATTGCCACGGCACGGTCGTGACTGCCTCCGCGCGTCATGTGGTCCTTGCCGGCGGCCTCGATGGTCACGCCCAGGATCTTCCACTTGGCCGCCCACTCTGTGATGTACTGTAGTTTGCTCCCGCCCGCAAACGGCGACCGCCGGCCCGTGTGTCCGCACCCCATCGCCCACGGCACCTTGTCCGGTCGGCACTCGTAGGACACGAGCGTTCCGTCCCATCCGGTGATCACGGTCGTCCCGATCTTGCCGCAGGCCTCGCAGATCACCTGCACGGGATGGCGTTCGGCCTTTCGGCTCCCGCTGATCGCGCGATCTAGTTCAATGATCTCGCCGGCCCGGTCGAGCGCGACACGGATCGCGGCATCGAACGCCCCGGAACGGTACAT
>JBGPNN010000002.1:0-40033 GCA_041487495.1 bacterium | reverse complement strand
GGAACTGGGGCTGGTCGGGATGGTCTTTGTGGACGGGATCGTGACCATCCGGGGGGCGCTGCGCATCGACGAGGGCGCCCTCGTGGTCAAGGGGGTCGTGTGGGTGGCGGAGCGGGCGCGGCTCGAGGTGCGCCACAGCGCGGCCATCACGGCGCTGCCCGGGGTGATTGCGTTCGGGGATGGCGGCGCGATCCGGTTGGCTCCGGAATCCACGGTGATTGTCGACGGGATGGTGCTCGCAGGCACCGGCCTTGAGGTCTACCATGCGAGGCTCGACGTGTCGGGCGCGATTGTGACCGGACAGGGACTCCTCAACGACGGCGGTCTCATGGTGGTGCGCTATCGGCCCGACGTCATGCGCACGGTGGGAGTGGGGCGGACCGCCGAGGTCCTGGTCCGCCCGCTGAGCTGGCAAGAAGTTCGTTAGTTCCGCGTATGCTGAAGGTGTGACCGACCCTCCGCGGGGAAGAAGTGCGCCTATGGCGCACTCCGCGGAATCGAGCGCCCCCGTGCCCGTTGCGCCGCGCGAGCTGCTGCTCTCCGCCCGGGGCATGACGAAATCCTTCCCCGGTGTTCTCGCCAACGACCGCGTCGATCTGGATGTCTACGGCGGCGAGATCCACGCGCTCCTGGGGGAAAACGGCGCCGGCAAGAGCACGCTGATGAAGGTCCTCTACGGCCTTTACCGCGCGGACGCCGGCGAGATCCGCTTCCATGACCGCCCCGTGCAGATCCGTTCGCCGCACGATGCGCGCCGTCTCGGTGTCGGGATGGTGTTCCAGACATTCACGCTTATCCCGGCGCTCACTGTCGCCGAGAACATCGCTCTCTTCCTGCCGGACCTGCCGGCCGTCGTCGACCAGGCGCAGATCGCCCGGCGCATCGAAGAGGTCTCGGAGCGTTACGGTCTGTCTGTCGACCCGCACGCGCCCGTCTGGCAATTGTCCATTGGCGAACAGCAGAAGGTCGAACTGTTGAAGCTGCTGCTGGCGGACGCCCGCGTGTTGATTCTCGACGAGCCCACGCGGGTGCTCGCGCCCCACGAGATCGACGCCCTGTTCCAGGTGTTCGCCAACCTCCGGGGCCACGGATACGCCGTAGTCTTCATCACGCACAAACTCCACGACGTGCTGGCCTGCGCGGATCGCATCACGGTCATGCGCCGTGGCAGGGTGGCGGGAACGCTGGGGCGCACAGGCGCCACCGAAGCTGCCCTCGTCTCCCTCATGTTTGGGACGGTGCCTGCCGATGCGCGGCCCCGGCGCGCCGCGATGCGCGAGGCCGAGAGCCGGCCACTGTTGGAGCTGCGCGGCGTCGAGACGCGCGGCGAAGGCCGCGCCGTGAGTCTGCAGCAGATCGACCTGCGAATTGCCCCTGGCGAAATTGTGGGCGTCGCGGGTGTCTCGGGAAATGGGCAGCGCGAGTTGGGTGACGTCATCCTAGGACTCGAGCACTGCGCCCGTGGGACGAAGTTCCTGTTCGACCACGACGCGACGCGGTGGCCCGTCGCCAGGATCCGTGCGGGCGGCGTCGCGTTCATCCCCGAGGATCCCCTCGCGATGGCCATCGTCCCGTCGTTGACCGTGGAGGAGAACCTGGCGTTGAGCAACACGCGTGGGTACGCGCGTCACGGCGGTCTGACGATGGACTGGGGTGCCGTGCGCGCCGATATCGAGCAGACCATCGAGCGCCTCTCCATGCCGCTGCCGGCGCTCGGCGCGCGGGCCGGATCGCTCTCGGGCGGGAACCTCCAGCGCGTGGCCCTCGTCCGCGAGATGGCTCGCCATCCGCGCCTGATCGTCGCGTTCTATCCGACACGCGGGCTCGACGTGCCCAGCGCCGTCGCCGCCCGTGAACTGCTCGCGGCCGCCCGCGATGGCGGCGCCGGCGTGCTGCTCATCTCCGAAGACCTTGGGGAACTGTTCACGCTGAGCGATCGCCTCATCGTGCTGTATCGCGGGCGGATCGCCGGCGCATTCACGCCGGATAACACGACGGCCGGCGAGGTGGGCCGACTAATGACCGGTGGCGTGACCGCGGGGCACGATGGAACGGCGCGCTAGCGCTGCGGGCGTTTCCCACTTCGCGCTCGTCTTCGGGTTCGCCGTCGCGGTCTTCGCGGTCGTGTTGCTGGCGGCCGGCAAGGATCCGCTGCGCGCATACGTGGATATCTTCTCCGCCACGCTGGCCAGCGGGTACGGATTCTCCGAGGTCCTGGTCAGGATGATCCCGCTGACCCTGACCGCGCTCGCCGTGGCGGTCCCCTCGAGGATCGGGCTCATCAACGTCGGCGGGGAAGGACAACTCTACGCCGGTGCGCTGGCCGCCACGTGGGGCGCGCTGACCTTCGCCGGTTTCCCGGTCTGGCTCTTGCTGCCGCTGGTGACGATGCTGGGATTTCTCGGAGGCGGCGCGTGGGCCGGAATCACGGGGTTCATGCGGGCGAAGGGCTGGGTCAGCGAGACGATATCGACGTTGCTGCTGAACTACGTCGCCATCCTGCTGGTGAATTTCTTCGTCTTCGGTCCGATGAGGGATCCGGAGAGCGCCAACTACCCGCAGAGCGCGCAGTTCTCGGCGGCAGCGACGATGCCGGCGTTCTTTGGCACGCGCGTCCACCTCGGCGCGGTACTGGCCATCGTCGCGCTCATCGTCTACGCGTTCATCATGGCGCGCAGCCGGTGGGGTCTGGAGATGCGCGCCATCGGTGGGAATCCCGAGGCGGCGCGGCGGTGTGGCGTGGCCATCGATCGCTACATGATTCTCGCGATGGCGGTTGGCGGCGGTCTCGCAGGGGTCGCGGGCATGACGGAGGTCTCGGCCATTCAGGGGCGCCTGCGCCCGAGCCTCTCGCCGGGGTACGGTTTTGCCGGCTTTCTCATCTCCTGGATGGCCGGAGGGCATCCCGCCGGCATCGTGGCAGCCGCGTTCCTGCTCGCCATCATCACGGCGGGCGGGGACATTCTGCAGATGACCCAGCACCTGCCCGGGTCGGTGGTCAACATCCTGATGGCCCTGATCCTGTTCGTCGTGCTCGCCAGGCGCGACCGCACGGGGACGGCGTGAGCGCGACGCTCGTTGAGAGCGTCCTGCTCGGCGCGGTGGTGGCCGGCACCCCGGTGCTGTACGCGACGCTCGGCGAAGTGGTCGGCGAGCGGGCGGGGATCGTGAACCTGGGTCTGGAAGGTGTCATGTTGATGGGCGCCGTCGTCGGATTTGCCACGACGGTCCAGACGGGCAACACGATCTTGGGCGCTGCGGCCGGCGCCCTCGCGGGCGCCGTCTTCAACATGATCTTCGGCTACCTGGTGATCTCGCGGCGCGCCAATCAACTGGCTTCCGGTCTGGCACTAATGTTCTGCGGCGTGGGCGCATCGGCACTGCTGGGCGCACCCTATATCGGTAGCCGCATCGAGGGGATCAATGAGATCAAGATCGGACCGATGCTGTTCGCCCACGACCTGATCGTGTACCTCGCGATCCCGACGGCGATCGTGATCTGGTGGGCGCTCTTTTCGACTCGCTGGGGGCTGCGGCTACGCGCGGTGGGCGAGAATCCCACCGCCGCGTTCGCGGCCGGGCTCAACCCGGCAACCGTCCAGTATCAAGCCCTCTTCCTCGCCGGCCTGCTCGGCGGGCTCGCGGGTGCGCACTTGTCGCTGGGCGTGACCAAGACCTGGGCCGAATGGATGACGGCGGGCCGCGGGTTCATCGCGGTGGCCCTGGTGATCTTTTCCAGGTGGCACCCGCTGACGGCCATTGTGGGCGCGTTGTTGTTCGGCGGGGCGGTGGCTTTTCAACTGCAGATGCAGGCCCGCGGCGTCCCGGTGTCGTCGTTCCTGCTCGACATGCTTCCGTACCTGTTGAGCCTCGGCGTGCTGGTGCTGTGGGGCAGGGCGCGCAGGCACGCCGCACCGGCGAGCCTGGGGCGCGTCTTTCAAGGTACTGAGTGACACATCAAGGAGGCTGAAACCATGATGCGGACACATCTGCGCACGATGCACGCGGTACTGGTGATGCTCGCAAGCGCCGCCCTCGTCTTTGCCACGGGTGCAGGTGGACCGGGGCAGCCACCCGCGTGGGCCGCGCCGCAACCGGCGTTGATCGTGGGCATCCTGCACGTGGGCTCCGTCAATGACGGCGGCTACAACCAGGCCCATGCCGAAGGCATCAAGGTCATGCAGAAAGCCCTGCCCAACGTCAAAGTGCTTGAGGTCGAAAACGTCCCGGAAGGCGCGGATGCCGAGCGCGTCATGGAAAACATGATCCGCCAGGGCGCCAAGCTGATCATCCCGGCAAGCTTTGGCTACCTCGATCCGGCGTTAAACGTCGCCAGGAAATACCCGGATGTGAAGTTCGAGCATCCCGGCGGGTTCAGGCTGGCGCCGAACTTTGGGACGTACTGGGTGAGTACCCCAGAGGCGTTCTACCTGATGGGCATTGCCGCCGGGAGCACGAGCAAGAGCGGCAAGGCGGGGTACGTCGTTGCGCTGCCCATCAGTTTCTTCTTGGCTAACGTGAACGCGTTTCATCTGGGGGCACGCACGATCAACTCGAAGTTCGAGACGCGTGTGGTTTTCACCGGGACCTTTCTCGATCCCGGGAAGGAGGCCACGGCGACGAACGCGCTGCTCGATCAAGGTGTCGATATCGTCGCCATGATCGTGGACTCGCCTCTGACGGTCGTGCAGACTGCCGAGAAGCGCGGCGCCTTCTCCGTCGGTTATCATTTCGTCGGGCTCCAGAAGTTCGCGCCCAAGGGATGGATCAGCGGGATCGCGTTCACCTGGGGGAACCTGTACACGCGGTTTGCCAGGCAGGTGATGGATGGCACCTGGAAGTCCGAGGCGATCTTCGGCAGTTTGGCCAGCGACTTCTTTACCATCGCGCCGTTCGGTCCGGCCGTCCCCCAGGGTGCGGTCCGGCAGATCAACGCGGCAAAGCAGGCATTTATCAGCGGGCAACTGAACGTCTTCCAAGGACCGATCAAAGACAACAGGGGTGCGGAGCGCGTCGCGACCGGCCAGGTGCTGACCAACCAGGACATCGGACGGATGGACTGGCTGGCGGAAGGTGTGATCGGACAGCCGCGATAGCGCCGGCCCGGGTAGGGTTGCCGCATGGTCACGGACCTGAAGCAGAAGATCGAGGCGGCCAACGCCGAGGCAGCGCGGGGCATCACGGACGCCGAGCCGGTCCTAGTCGACATCGCCCCCGCCGGCGAGGTCATCCCCGGGCTCGAGGACCGGATGATCCTGCATTCGGGACCGCCCGTCGATTGGGCGCGCATGTGCGGTGCTCAGCGGGGCGCGGTGATCGGGATGGTCCTGTTCGAGGGCTGGGCGACGTCCGCCGGCGACGCGATCAAGCTCCTCGAGGACGGCGCTATCCGACTCGAGCCCAACCACCATCACCAGGCCGTAGGGCCGATGGCGGGGACCATCTCCAGGTCGCTACCCGTCTTCGTCGTCGAGAACCGGACCCGCGGGAACCGCGCCTTCTGCCGCGTGGTTGAGAGCCGGCAGCAGTTCGGCGATTACAGCGACCAAGCCCTTAGTGGTCTGCGCGCGTGGCGCGACATCTGGTCACCATCGCTGCGGAAAGGTCTCCAACACATGGGGGGCCTTGGGCTGAAGACGCTCATCGCGAAGGCGCTGCAGATGGGGGATGAGTTGCACAACCGCCCGGTGGCGGCGTCCAGTCTCTTTGCCAACGCCATGGCGGTGCCGATGATCGAGGCCGGCGTTCCTAGGGAGCACCTGATCAATACGCTGCGGCTGCTGGCCAACCACGAGGTGTTCTTCCTCGCCCTGGCGATGGCCTCGGCCAAGTCGGCGGCGGATGCAGCCGCGGATGTCGAGTACAGCACTATCGTGACCGCCATGTCGCGCAACGGCACCGAGTTCGGCATCCGCGTAAGCGGCCTCGGGGACGAGTGGTTTACGGCGCCGTCACCCCGGGTCGAAGGGCTTTTTCTCCCCGGGTACAAAGAAGGGGACGCCGGGCGCGACATGGGTGATTCCGCGATCACCGAGACGGTAGGGTGGGGCGGGTTCGTCCTCGGCGGCGCCCCTGGCATCCTGAGCCTCATTGGCGGCACACCGGACCAGGCGCTGCAATACACTCGCGACATGCGCGAAATCACGGTGACGACCAGTCCTACATACCGCATGCCCGTCTTTGGCTTCGCGGGCGCACCGGTGGGCATCGACGTGCGTAAGGTCGTGCGGACGGCGATCCTCCCGATCATCGACACGGCCATGGCCCACAAAGATCCCGGGCATCCCATCATTGGCGCCGGACTTGTGCGCGCGCCTCAAGAGTGTTTTGAGACGGCCTTGACGGGATTCGCGCGGAGGTATGGGCTCACGTGATGCAGAACTGTGGATGAGTCGCCACTTTGCAGCTGAAACGGAGCCGCCTGTGTCCCGCGAAGTCTTTGCAGAAGAGATCGAAACCTTCCTCGAACGCCTGGACGCGATCACGGCCGCGCGCGTCGTGGCCAATGAAGCTGGCGAGATAGAGCGCATCTACCTCACGACCGAATCGGGTCGCGACGACGCGGCGATTCGCCGGACCATCACCTCCGCCTTGATCAGCCAGTTCAACCTGCCGGTGGAAGGCTGGCGGGTACAGATTGCGCACCTGGAGCCGCCGCCGGGCGCGGAGGGACTTCCCGCCTGCCACCTGATCCGCCTGGAAGAAACGATCACTGAAACGATGACCAGGGTCGTCGTCGACCTGCGCTACGAGCGCGAAGGGGGACAGAAGACCACGACGGGGTCCGCGCAGTCCCCACCGGGCCAGGCGCACCGCCTGCGGACTGTCGCACTCGCCACGATCGAGGCGCTGCGCCCGCTGCTCGAGCGGCTGGGCGTGCGGCCATCGCTGGAAGGGTTGAACATGGTGTCATTCGCGGGCGCCACGGTGGGCATGGTGGCCGTGTCGCTGGCGAGCGACAAAGCGAGTGTCTTGCAGATCGGCGCGGAGCCGGTCACGGCGAGCGAGACGGAGGCCGTTGTTCAAGCCGTCCTGGACGCAGCCCAAAAGCCGCCCCGACCGGCCGGACCGGCGAATCGCGCGCGCGCGGACCGCCAGCGGCAGTTCGAGGGGCTGCGCCGTCACTACGAACGACTGATCCGCACGGGACAGGAACCGGCCGTCGCCTCGATGGCGGAGGAAGCGCCCGATGCAGAGACCGAGAATGAGTCCCACGAGCCCGAATCGTTCGGCGGCGCGCGGGGCGCCCATCCATCAATGCCTGGACCCCAGGTGGCCACGCTGCCTCACGCGCGCCCATCGAATGACCAAGGAGACACGTTTCAAGCCAGGTTGACCGACGCCGACGTGATCCACGACATGGCCGAGATTCGCCCTGAACTTCAAGGAGGTGCAGCCATGGTGATGCGCGAGGAATATCGACCTGACGGCTCGACGGTGGCCAAGGCTCCACCGAAGCTGTCGATGGAAGACGCCTTCTACCGGCGGCTGGTGATGGCCGGCGCGCCGGTCTATATTCGCTGCCGTGACGGATACGAGATTCCGTCGGCCATCGTCCGAGACCACGGGACCTACTCTCTGATGGTAGAGGTCAATGGCATCCAGGAACTCGTGTTCAAGCACGGCATCATTGCCATCCGTCCCTACAACGCGCTGCCATCGGAGCCGGGACCGACATCTTAGCGCTTCGTGTCTTCTGACCGCCTGAACGACCTGCGCCGCCGCCAGGAGCGTATCCTGCGCATGGGCGGCGAGGAGCGGATCCGCCGGCAACACGAGGCGGGCAAGCTCACCGCACGCGAGCGGCTGGACGTCCTGCTGGATGCCGGGTCGTTCGTCGAGCTCGACCCCTTTGTCGCTCCGCGCGGTCGCGACTTCGGCCTCGACCGGGCCGAGGTGCCCGCCGACGGTGTGGTGACCGGCCACGGGGTCATCGACGGCCGGCCGGTGCACGTCTTCTCGCAGGACTTTACTGTGCTCGGCGGCTCGTTGGGTGAGGGGCATGCCGAGAAGATCTGCAAGGTCATGGACCAGGCGACCCGGACGGGTACCCCGATCATCGGGCTCAACGACTCTGGCGGCGCGCGTATCCAGGAGGGTGTCGTCAGCCTCGGCGGCTACGCGGATATTTTTCTGCGCAACACGCTGGCCAGCGGCGTCATCCCGCAGATCTCCGCGATCATGGGGCCGTGCGCCGGCGGCGCCGTGTACTCGCCGGCCATCACCGACTTCACGATCATGGTGCGCGGCACGTCGTACATGTTCGTCACCGGCCCGCAGGTGGTGAGGACCGTCACGCGCGAGGACGTGTCATTCGAGGCACTCGGCGGAGCCGACGTGCATGCCGGCACGAGCGGCATCGCGCACTTCGTGGCCGCCGACGATGAAGACTGTCTGCTCATGATCCGCCGCCTGCTGGGGTTCCTGCCGGCGAACAACCTCGATGACGCGCCGCACCGGGTGCCGGCCGACGACCCGGCGCGAGCGGATCCGGCGCTCGACGCCCTCGTGCCGGAAGACCCTGCGAAACCCTACGACATGCACGAGGTCATCCGCCGGATCGTCGATGACGGTGATTTTCTCGAGGTGCACGCGGCCTACGCGCGCAATCTGATCGTGGGGTTTTCACGGCTGCACGGCCGGCCGGTGGGGGTCGTGGCCCAGCAACCCGCCGTCCTGGCCGGCGTGCTGGACATCGACGCGTCCGTCAAGGGCGCGCGGTTTGTGCGCTTCTGTGATGCGTTTAACCTCCCGCTGGTGACCTTTGTCGACGTGCCGGGCTTCCTGCCCGGCGTCGCGCAGGAACACGCCGGCATCATCCGGCACGGCGCGAAGCTGCTCTACGCTTACTGTGAGGCGACGGTGCCCAAACTGACCGTCATCACACGCAAGGCCTACGGCGGCGCGTACGACGTCATGTCCAGCAAACACATCCGCGGAGATCTCAACCTGGCGTGGCCCACCGCCGAGATCGCCGTGATGGGGCCGGAGGGCGCCATCGACATCATTTTCCGCAAGGAACTCGCCGAGGCGGCCGATCCCGAGACCCGTCGCCGTGAACTGGTGACCGAGTACCGCGCGCAGTTCGCCAACCCTTACGTGGCCGCGTCCCGCGGCTACATCGACGACGTGATTCCCCCCCGCGAGACGCGCCGGCGGCTCATCGCGGCGCTGGAAGTGCTGCACCGCAAGCGCGCCAGCAATCCGCGGCGCAAGCACGGTAACATTCCGTTGTGAGGAGGTGCGACGCGTGGTGGGGCCGCTTGATCACTACCGCTATGTGACCGACACTCGCCGCCGGCTCCTCGAACGCGTCCGGAGCCTGTCGGCCGAGCAGTATGTCCAGGAGTTTCCGTTCGGGCTTCGCACCGTGAGGCGGACCCTACACCACATGGCGGGCGCCGAGTGGTTTCTCATCAGTCAACTACGGTCCGACCCTTTGCACGACCCGCCGTTTTCCACCCGGCGCCTGCCGGATGCGGCATCTGTGGAGACCGAATGGAAGGTGCAGGAGACCCGGACCATCACGTATCTCGAAAGCGAACGAGACTGGGATCGTCCGGTCGAGGTCCACGTGATCATCCCCAGCAGGCAGTCCTACCGTGTGCGCACGACCGCGATCAAGGTCTTCACCCAATTCTGCTACCATGAAGTCCACCACCGCTCCCAGGTGATGGCGATGCTTAGGCAGCTCAGCGCCTCAGTGGAGACACTGGACTTCCTGTTGTTCACCGGCGAGGTGATCAGCGAGACGCGCGCATGATGGTGGCAGGACGGAACAGGCCAGGAATCCCGTGGCCGGTAGTTGAAACTGTCCGGTGAAACCGTGAAAACGTCGAGTGGATCGGCCCTCAAGCTCGAACTCGTCGCCGCTGGCGATCCGCGCTTCCGCGACTGGATGGGCCGCTATCGTGAGGAGACGACCGGTGAGGCACCGCCGGACGCCTGGCTGGATCGATACCTCGAGGCGCTCTTTGCCGATCAAGGCAAGCGGCGTCACATCTGGTGGGGTATCGATAGCACACGCAGGGTGGCCTTCGCGGTCGTGGCGATGACGAAGCATTGGGCCGATCAAGCTCGCACGGTCGCGCAGGTCGGCGAGTTCTTCGTTTACCCGGAGTTCCGGCGTGAGGGCCAGGGGCGGCGGATGGCGCTGGCCCTGCTCGAATGGTTGAAGGCCAACGGCGCGGATGAGATCCAGTCCAGCGTCGTGGCCGGCAACCTCCGTGGCCTGCGCTTCTGGGAGGCCGTGGGGTTCCAGATCGGCCGCTACTCCCTCGTGTACCGCCCCGACCGGCCCCGCGAGACGGACGAAGAAGAGGACGAGTAGCCCGCGTCGATGCCGCGCATTCGGCGGCTGCTGATCGCGAATCGCGGGGAGATTGCGGTGCGCATCATCCGTGCGTGCCGCGACCTGGGTATCATGCCCCTGGCAGTGTACGCGCCCATCGACGCCGGCGCTCCGCACGTCCGTCTTGCCGATGACGCGCTGCCGCTGCCGGGCGATGCGCCCGCCGAGAGTTATCTCAATATCGCGGCCCTCATCAGTCTGGCCCAGCGGGCGGGAGCGGATGCCATCCATCCCGGCTACGGATTCCTGGCGGAGAACCCCGTGTTCGCGGCCGGGTGTGACGCGGCCGGCATCGCGTTCGTCGGCCCGCCGGCGCCTGTGCTGCGGCAGTGCGGCGACAAGGCCGCGGCGCGCGACGTCGCGTCCTCCGCAGGCGTGCCCGTCCTACCCGGCACCGGTGAGGTCAGCGACGAGGATGCTCGGCGGGTTGCGTCATCCGTTGGTTTCCCTCTGCTGATCAAGGCGGCGGGCGGCGGCGGGGGCAAGGGAATCCACATCGTGCGATCGCCCGCGGATTTGGGGGGCGCGCTGCGCCTGGCGCGCGGGGAAGCGCAGAGCGCATTTGGCGATCCTCGCGTGTATCTCGAACGATGGATCGACGGGCCCCGGCATGTCGAGGTGCAGGTCCTCGCCGACGGCGAGGACCGCGTCGTGCAACTCGGCGAGCGCGCCTGTTCCGTACAGCGCCGGCACCAAAAGATGATCGAAGAGTCGCCGGCGCCGGGCACCTCGTCCCATCTGCGCGAGGCGCTGGGCCGGGCCGCCGTCACGGTGGCGCGCGCGCTGGGTTATCGCAACGCTGGCACCGTCGAATTCCTCTTGGATGGCGAAGACTTCTTCTTCATCGAGATCAACGCCCGCATCCAGGTGGAGCACGCTGTGACGGAGGCGGTCACCGGCATCGATCTGGTGGAGGCGCAACTCGTGATTGCCGGTGGCGCGCCTCTGCCGGCGCGTCAGGAAGACATCCAGTGGCGTGGAGCGGCCCTCGAGTGCCGGATCAGCGCTGAGGATCCCCACACGGGGTTCTTGCCGTCGCTGGGGACCATCGATGGTGTGCGCGAGCCCGGCGGCCCCGGCATCAGGGTGGATAGCGGGTTGTGGGCCGGCCAGACGATCTCGCGGCACTTCGACCCCCTGCTCTCGAAGGTGATCGCCTGGGGACCCACGCGGGAGGTGGCTATCGGCCGGATGCGCCGCGCGTTGGCCGAATACGCGATCTCGGGCGTGGATACGACGATCCCGTTTCACTTGTGGGCGCTCGACGAGCCCGACTTTGCGGCGGGTCGCTACGACGTGCGCTTCGCAGGAGGATGGGGACACGGGCCCTCCTCCCCCGAGACCGCGGATGTGGCAAGGCTCGCCGCTGCCGCGTGGGCATACACGAGGGTAGAGGCTCCAGCGCTGCCCACCAACGGTGCGGCGCTGGCATGGGTGGCGGCCGCGCGCGAGGAAAGTCTGCGCGGGGACCCGGCATGATCTTCGACGTCGCGACACACGGCCGCACACAACGCCTCGGCGTTGAGCGGAGGGCCGAAAGCCTGCACATCGATCCGGTCTCACCGGCCGGAGAGGCGATGCGGGTCAGGCTGGAACCAGTCGCCGGGTTGGAGTGCTGGCGTCTGGTCGTGAATGGGACGTCGATGCCGGTTCGCCTCCGCGCGGCCGGCGGCGCGGTGCTCGTCACGATCGGTGCCGAGCGCGTGGAGGTGGCGGTCCGCCGTGCGCTGCCGATCCCGTCTCGGCGGTCGGCGACCGGGGCGACCGGTGACCGTTATGACGTGCGCGCGCCGATGCCTGGTCTGGTTATCGCCACACCGGTAGACCGTGGTCAAAGGATCGAAGCGGGGAGCACTGTGGCCATCGTCGAGGCGATGAAGATGCAGATGGAAGTCTCTGCTCCCGCGGCCGGCATGGTCGAAGACGTCCGGGTCCGGCCCGGTCAGGAAGTCGCGGGCGGCCAGGTGCTCGCCGTGATCCGGGTCGCGTGGGAGGCAGCACCGTGACGCACAATCAGGATGGAGACGACCTCGGGCGCCCCTCGACGACCGGCGACGGAATTCCGGTAGCCGTCTGGTTCGGGCCAGAGGGCGCGCCCGCCATCCGCGAGATCGGCCGGCCCGGCGAATTCCCGTTCACGCGGGGCATCTACCCGACCATGTACCGCGGTCGTCTCTGGACGATGCGTCAGTACGCCGGGTACGCCACGGCCGAAGACTCCAACCAGCGATACCGGTACTTGCTCGATCAGGGGCAAACCGGCCTGTCCATTGCCTTCGACCTTCCCACGCAGATGGGGTATGACTCCGACCATCCGCTCGCCGAGCCCGAAGTCGGCAAGGTCGGGGTCGCCATTGACTCGCTGGCCGACATGGAGATCCTGTTCGAGGGGATCCCGCTCGATCGCGTGTCGACCTCGATGACCATCAACGCCACGGCGTCCATCCTGCTGGCCATGTACGTCGCCGTCGCGCAAAAGCAGGGCGTCGCGCTGGACCGGGTCGACGGCACCACCCAGAATGACATTCTCAAGGAGTACATCGCGCGGGGCACCTACATCTACCCTCCGAAGCCGTCGCTGCGGCTGGTCACCGACATGTTTGCGCACTGCGCGCAGTACCTGCCGCGCTGGAACCCGATCAGCATCAGCGGGTACCATATCCGCGAAGCCGGGGCGACCGCTGTGCAGGAGGTGGCCTTCACACTGGCCAACGGCCTGACGTATTTGCGGGCGGCCGCAGACGTTGGCTTGGGTGTCGACCGGATCGCGCCGTCACTCTCGTTTTTCTTCGCGGCGCAGATGCCGTTGCTGGAAGAAGTGGCCAAGTTCCGGGCGGCACGCCGGCTGTGGGCCCGGCTGGTCCGCGAACACTTCGCGCCGCAGGACCCGCGCTCGATGATGTTGCGCTTCCACACCCAGACGGCCGGCGCGGCGCTCACCGCACAGCAGCCCGACAACAACGTGGTACGGGTGACCATTCAGGCGCTGGCCGCGGTGCTGGGCGGCACGCAGTCCCTCCACACGAACTCGCGCGACGAGGCCTTGGCGCTCCCGACCGAAGAGGCGGCCCTGCTCGCGCTGCGAACTCAACAGGTTATCGCCTACGAGAGTGGCGTCACCGCCACGGTCGATCCTCTGGCCGGGTCATATTACATTGAGTACCTGACGGACGAGATTGAACGCCGCGCCCGCGAGCGCATCGAGCAACTCGAAGCGACCGGGGGCACGCTACGGGGCATCGAGGCCGGTCTGATCCAACGCGAGGTGGCCGAGAGCGCGTTTCGCGAAGCCCGGGCCACCGATCGAGGGGATATGGTCGTTGTCGGCGTCAACCGGTTCCAGAGCGACAGCGCGGTACGGTTCCAGACGATGCGGATCGACCCTGGCGTGCTGGCGCGGCAGAAGGCGCGGCTGGCCAGCGTGCGCGCCGGGCGCGACGCGCAGGCCGTCGAGCGGGCGCTGGCTGGCGTCGCCGATACGGCCCGCGGCACCGGCAATCTGATCCCGCCAATTCTCGAGGCCGTGAACGCCTACGCGACCATCGGGGAGATCTGCGACGTGCTGCGCGGCGTGTTCAGCACCTACCGTCCGCCGGTCGTCGTCTAAGTCGGATTATCCTTCTCGGGCCACCGGGAGGAGCGTTCTCGCGTCGCTGGGAGCCAGCAGGAGCCGGTACGTTTCTCGACCCGCAGGGGAGAGTTCTTCGAGGGCCTCGGTGAGCAGGTGCAGAGCAATGCGACGGCCGCTGAGTTGCTCGATCCGCGCGAGCAACCACGCAAGCATCTGGCGCCGCGCTTCTAGCGAAACCTGGCGCTCGCTGGTCTGAAGGTCAAACCTCCCGTGCACAACTCGAAGCACCCAGTGCCGGCGTGCACACTCGGCCGCGACGCTGCCAAGGAGCGCATCGGTGACCTGAACACCCGCGAATTCCCGGAACCGATCCACGAGGCGTCCGGCGACCGCCGAGAAGACCTCGTCGGCATTGGCCACGCCCGACGTGTGGTCGTCCGCGGGCGGCGGAGGGTTCAGCGACGGTTCGCCGCGGGCGAATGTCTCCACGATCTCTGGGTCGAACTGGGTGCCGCTAAAGCGTCGAAGTTCCAACAGGGCGTTATCCGGGGTCAACGCTGCGCGGTAGATGCGGTCGGACGTCATCGCTTCGTACGTGTCCGCGACCGCCAGGATGCGCGAGCCCAGCGGGATCTCCTCGCCCTTGAGACCCGCGGGATAGCCCGACCCGTTATAGCGCTCGTGCAGATGACGGACGAAGGCCACGATCTCGCTTGGGAACCCGGCCGTGCGAAGCAGACGGGCACCGATCAGCGAGTGACTCTTCATAGTTTCCATTTCGTCGGCGGTCAGACCGCCCGGTTTCAGCAGGACGCTGTCCGGCACGCCGATCTTGCCGACGTCGTGCAGCATGGCTGCTGTGCGGATCTGGTCGATCATCTCCACGGGACAGTTCATGGCTCGCGCGATGTGTTCTCCGTAGCGCGCGATGCGTTGCGAGTGACCGCCGGTGTAGGCATCGTGGACGTCGATCGCCTCGCCCAGCGTCTCGAGGGTTCGCGCGTACGCCTGGCGTAGCTGGTCGTGCATGGACGCGTGGTAGAGTGCCGTCGCCGCCAGGTTGCCGAGGAGCATGGCCGGGGCCAGGTCTTCTTCCCTGAAGCGATAGGGCTGCCTGGAGTCGGCCAGGATCATGGCCCCGACTGCGGCGGTGCCGTGGACCAGGGGAATCCCGATGACGGCTTTGATCGCGTTCGCCCGCGCGATTCGCGCGTCCGGGCTGTCGCCGTAATGGGACACGGTGTTCGCCAGCATTGGTCGGCGCTCCCGGATGACGCGGGCCGCAAAGAGGTTCCCATCGTCCAGCGGCCGGCGGAGGGAGAGGGTCTCTCCATCGTCGGAGGTCGCGGCCGCCGCGGCAAGTTCGTGGCCCTCGACAAGCCAGATGAACACGTGGTCGACATCGAACAGCACCCTAATCTGCTGGCAGACCGCCTCAAGCGCCAGCGAGACGTTGCCGGCCAGGTTTACGGGTACGCCGATCCGGCCGATGGCCTCCATCAAGAGAGCGCCCTTGCGTGCCACGCGCTCCATGCGCATGGCGTAGCGGCTGAGGTACGCCGCCATCAGGTACAACACCCAGTAGAAACCGAGGCGCGACGCGAGAAGTGGGAGGATGGTGTTGGGCGCCGCTCCTTGCCACAGCACGATGCCCGCGAAGGCGATCATGCTTCCTGCCGCGGTGAGGGCACCGGCCGCATCCCCGTAGCGCAGGACGTTCCCGAGGATCGCCAGGGGGAAGAGCCAGGTGAGACCGCTGGTGATCCCACCCGTCATCGCCACCGCTGCCGTGGCCAGTGCGAAGTCGAGGAGGGTATTGATCAGGATGCGCGCGCGCGTCCAGGGAGTCGGCAGGCCGGGTCTGATGAAGATGTGGGGGATCGAGTACAGGAAGGCGATGCCGATCAACACTTGCACGGGCCCTTCAAGCGGTTTGAAGTATGGAATGGACAGCAGGTAGGCCCCGGCGCCCAGGGCACTGATCCCAAACCGCAACCACGACATAAAGTGCTCGGTGGCCTCAAGACCCGGACGATTCGCCGGATCGAGGAGGCCGCCGAGGGAACGGAGTGGGAACGGCCTCGGTGTGCCCACGACATCTACATACCCGCGGAAGGCTGCCAGATAGTCGTCTCTGGAGCCCCTCGCGCCGGCCTGCTATCCTACTGAGAGATGTCCACCCTTCCCGGTGATCTGGCGTCCGCGGTGGTCTCGGGCTCATCACAGGCTGCCGCGCGCCTGATTTCTTTGGTTGAGAACGATGATGCCGAGGCCCCCGGTGCGCTGCGCGCATTGTTCCCACACCTCGGACGCGCGCACGTCGTCGGCGTCACGGGTCCGCCCGGGTCCGGCAAGAGCACGCTGGTCGACGCGGCGGTGCGCGGGCTGCGCGCGCAGGGAAGGCGCATTGGTGTGATTGCCGTCGATCCCACCAGTCCGTTTTCGGGCGGCGCGGTCTTGGGCGATCGGATCCGGATGCAGGAGCACAGCACCGACCCCGAAGTCTTCATCCGCTCGATGGCGACCCGGGGCAGTCTCGGCGGGCTGGCGCCGGCGACGTCACACGCGGTGTCGGTACTCGATGCGTGGGGCGCCGCGGTGGTGTTGGTCGAGACCGTAGGCACCGGGCAGGCGGAGGTCGACGTCGTGACGACCTCCGACACGGTCGTGGTCGTCATGGTTCCCGGCATGGGGGACAGTGTGCAGACCCTCAAAGCGGGCATCATGGAGATCGCGGACCTGTTCGTGGTGAACAAGGCCGATCGTCCCGACGTCGATCGCGCGGTCACCGAGCTCAAGATGGCGCTTGGGCTCGGCCCGCAGAGCGGATGGCGCCCCCCGGTGTTGACCACGATCGCGACGACCGGGAGCGGCGTTCCGGACATGCTGACGGCGATCGCCGATCACCGCGCCTACCTGAACACAACAGGTGGCCTCTTGGTGCGGCGGCGGGCGCGGTGGCGTCGCGAGGTCGTGCGGATCGCCGAGGCACGACTGCGGGCGCAGTACCTCGAGCGCGCCATGGCCGCGCGGCTTGAGGGGCTGGTCGATCGCGTCGCGTCGGGCGTGCTCGATCCGTACGCGGCGGCCGAACAGTTGCTCAGCCACGGGTCGTGACGCCGCCCTGGTCCCCACAGGGGATCGATCACATCGGCATCATTCACGGCGTCCTCATCGAACTCGTCGAGCGGGCACCTCAGTAGCACGAGCCGATCGCCGCATCAGGTCGGCCCACGCTCCACGAGCCAACGCGCTGGCATTGCCGCGTGTTTTCCTGTATACTTGTCACTGTTTCCGCCTCGTCAAATGTTTCGGAGTGAAGATCCCTTGCCGGGGGGTCTTGCTCCAACTCAATCGGGCCTCGGTTTATTTTTCCGGCATGTTCGTTCGGTAACGCTCCGGAGACAGGGGGTGGCGAGATGCGTGCGTTCCGGACTCCCGGATTCGCGCTGCTCTGCCTCGTCATGGCGACGATCGGCTTTAGTGTCGGCGCGGTCATGAGTGTGGCGAAGACCGTGGTCATTGCCACAGAGGCGGGCGAGCGCAAGGTCTCCACGTTTCGTTCGACGGTGGGAGAGGTTCTCGCGGAGAGCGGGATCACAATCGCACGCGATGACCGCGTGACGCCGGTCGCTTCTACACGGCTGACCGGCGGCATGCGCATCGAATACCAGCGCGCGTTTCCCGTCACACTTATTGCGGATGGCCGGCAATACGCGGTGATGACGGCCTCCACGACCATTGAGACGTTCCTCCGAGAGCGCCCCGCGGGCGTTGCGGTGCGAGCGCGCGACCGCGTGTATCCGGGTCCGGAAGGCCCGTTGTGGGCAGGCGCCACGGTGCGCGTCGTCCGCATCGAGACGCAGATCGTGAGTGAGCCCGAGCGATTGCCGTATGCGCAGATTGCCAAGCCCGACGGCTCGCTCCCGCGTGGCGTCACCCGCCTGGTCCAGGCAGGCCATCCCGGCGCGCGGGTGCGGCAGATCATCATCACGTTTGCTGACGGGCTGGCGATCGACCGGCAGGTCGTGGGCACGATCGTGGTCAATCCACCACAGGATCGCATTGTCCAGATTGGGACGCGGCGCATCTTTGCGAGCCGAGGCCAGTTCGCCGGCAAAGAGATCCTGATGATGGAAGCGACGGCGTACGCGCCGTGGGACGGACCGGGGACCAACGATATCACGTCGATTGGGATGAAGGCCGGCCACGGCGTCGTGGCTATCGATCCGACGATTATTCCGTATCGATCCGAATTGTTCATTGAAGGCTACGGCCGGGCCATTGCCGGTGACACCGGAGGCGCCATCAAGGGCCACCGCATCGATCTCGGTTACAATACCATCCGCGAGGCCATCATCTTCGGGCGTCGAGTGGTGAAGGTGTACATTCTGTCCACCCCGGCGAATCGCTAGAGTTCTTTGACTCCGGGTGCGCCTCCGGTCTGGCCCGCGGATCTCGATCTGGCCACCCCGGCAGGGGTGCGCGCGGCCCTGACGGCCTTTGGACTTCGTCTGCGGCCGTCGCGCGGGCAGCACTTCCTCGTCAACCGGCGCATCCTTGAACGTATCGTCGACACGGCCCAGGTTGGCCCGCATGACGTCGTGCTGGAGGTCGGCGCCGGTATCGGCACGCTGACCGTGGCGCTCGCGCGAACGGGCGCACACGTCTTAGCCGTTGAGGTCGATCCCCGCTTTATCCCCGTGTTGCGGGCGGCCTGCGGCCCACATCCGGGCGTGCGCATCATCCACGGCGACGCCATGGATCTGCGGGCGGGCACCCTGCCCGCGGTCCCGACCAAAGTCGTGGCGAACCTCCCGTATTCGATTGCGTCACCCTTGTTGATCCGACTGCTCGAGGAGGACATCGGCCGGCACTTCGTGGTGATGATCCAGGGGGAGGTCGCTGAACGCGTCGTCGCGGCGCCGGGCGGCAAGACTTACGGCCTGCTATCGGTCGCAGTGCAGGCACACGCGCGCGCGGACATCGTCGCCCGGGTGCCCCGGTCCGCCTTCTTCCCTCCGCCGCACGTGAGGTCGGCCATCGTCAGGCTCGAGGCACACGAGCACCCCGTGCTGCCTCGCACGCAGATACCCACATTGATGGCCGTGATCCGGGCGGCCTTTGGGCAGCGGCGGAAGATGCTCAGGACCGCGCTGCAGCGTGTGAGGGACGAGCGCCTGACCGCGGGGGCCGTCGAGGCATGGTGTCTGGCGGCCGGGATCGATCCCCGCCGCCGGGGCGAGAGCCTCTCGGTGGCGGAATTTGCAGGCCTGGTCCGGGCATTTATGGAAGGGGAGACATCATGATCGACTACACATCCTTTTACGGGACGAACACGCGTAACATGGAACGGTCGTTGATTCGGGAGTTGTTGAAACTGTCTCGTGCCGGGAAGGCCGTGATCTCCTTCGCCGGCGGCTTCCCCGACCCATCGACGTTTCCCGTTGCGGAACTGCGCGAGGTGACCCAGGAGGTGCTGGCATCGGGCGCGGCGCTCGCGCTCCAGTACGGTCCGACCGAGGGGGACCCCAACCTGCGCGATGCCCTGATCCCATGGATGGCCAAGGACGGCATTACGGCGGCGCGCGACAACATCCTGATCACCACCGGCTCGCAACAGGCACTCGACCTGGTTGGGAAGGTCTTCCTCGATCCTGGGGACGTCGTCGTGTTGGAACTGCCGTCCTATCTCGGGGGAATTCAGGCGTTTCGCACGTACGGCGTGGAGCTGATCGGGGTCCCGCAGGACGCCGACGGCATGCAGACCGACCGTCTCGCAGATGTGCTGACGCGGTTGCGGCGCGACGGCCGGCGGCCCAAGTTCCTCTACGTGGTACCCGACTTTCAGAACCCGTCGGGGATCACCTGGACGCGCGACCGCCGCGAGCGTCTCCTGGATCTGGCCCGCGAGTTCGGCACACTGGTCGTTGAGGACAACCCGTACCGCGAGATGCGGTTCATCGGCACGGCCCCGCCGCCGGTCTACGCGCTTGACCGCGACAGCCGCACCCTCTATCTCTCGACGTTCAGCAAGACGCTTGCCCCGGGTCTGCGGATCGCGTGGATCGCGGGTCCGGAGGCGGTCATCTCGCAGTGTGTGACCGCCAAACAGGCGATGGATCTGTGCGGCCCGTCGTTTACGCAGGCGATCGCGGCCGAACTGCTGCGCCGCGGCCACCTGGCGCGGCGGCTCCCCGACACCGTGGCACTCTACCGGCGCAAGCGCGAGGTCATGCTCGACGCCCTGGCGCGGGAGATGCCGGACGGCGTGACGTGGACGAAGCCTGAGGGCGGGTTGTTCCTCTGGGTGCGGCTGCCGGCCAGCATCGACGCCGCTGTGCTCTTGAAGACGGCGGTGGCGGAAGAGGCGGTGATGTACGTACCCGGCAGCGCGTTCCACGCCGACGGGAGCGGGCGCAACACCATGCGTCTCAACTTCTCCTATCCGAGTGAGGACGAGATCCGGAGCGGTGTCGCGCGTCTGGCCGCCCTCGTGCGCCGAAACGTGCCCGCGCCTGTCCCCACGATCCACAGGACGGGAACGAACGTTTCGAATTGACTGCGTTTGGAGACCCGTGCTAGATTGGCACCGTCAGCGGTGCGCAACTGGGTGAGGTGGGAGGAGGTACTCCTTCGGGAGCAACCCGGCCTAACTCGGCAGCGGGCGGCCGCTGACGTGCTTATTCGGGGTCGTTGCGGCGCGGGATCGACCCTGAGAGCGTGCGCGCGGCGTCGCGCGCCACGACTACGGTAATCGAAGGCGCGCCCACCGCCTGTTCCCGCTTCACGACCGCGCGCCCCAGAGCCACAGCCACCATCTTGCCGAGCCCCTTGCGGCCCGTCCGATCGACGATCGTGGTGATGTCGACGGGCGTGGATACCGTTCTGACCTTGACCGAGCGGAAGCCCAGCGCGCTGATCCGCGCGGCGACCCGCTGGCCTACGGCCGCATTGCCGCTGGCGTTGAGGACCTCGACCTGGATTGTGGCCAGTTCGTCCAGTGTCACGTTGTAGAATACGTCGGCGACCAGCGCCCGCACTTTGGGGGTGTCCGGCTCCCAATACGACGGGGCGAACGTGCCGGGCAACGTCTGCATCTCCATCGGACGGTCGCGGGTTCGCAGCGCGAACATTCCCAGCGCCATCAACTCGTAGGACGTCAGATTGGTCGTGGTGTGCTGGGCGAAAGCCTGGAGTAGGTGCGGGGCCGCCAGGATCGTCGATGGGTCCTTGAGCTTCTTGAGCAGGGCGGCGAGGACCTTGCGCTGCCGGTCGACCCGTCCGATGTCGCCCATCTCGTCGTGCCGGAACCGGATGTAGCCCGTCGCCTGCGACCCGTTCAGGTGTTGAAACCCCTTCTTGAGGTTGATCGTGTACCCGGCCCAGGAGTCCGTATACTTCATGTCCTTCTCGACATCGATATCGATGCCGCCAATCGCGTCAATGAACTTCCCGAACGACTCCGGACCCAATTTGACGTACGCATCAATCTTGATGTCGGTCAGGCGTTCGACCGTTCGGATCGTCAGGGCGGGGCCGCCGTAGGCATACGCGGCGTTGACCTTCGTCTCGCCGTGGCCCGGGATCTGCGCCCGCGTATCCCTGGGGATCGACAGGACCGCGATCCGGCGGCGCTCAGAGTCGAACGTGACCAGTGCCAGCGTATCAGCCCGAGCGACGTTGAGGACGCGTCGTTTGCTATCGAGCGTGACATCCACCCCGATGATCAAGACGTTGAGCCGGTCGACGAGGCGTATCGGGAAAGCATACACGTCTGCGCGCTTGCGCGGCACGGTCTCGCCACTGCTCAGGGCGATGTGGCTCAGCACATACAGATATGTCCCCAGCACCACCCCACCCGCGAGCAGCACGAAGGCCGGGAGCGCCCAGGCCAGCGTCCGCCACCAGCGGCGGCGCCGTCTCGCCGGCGCAGGGGTCGCGAGCGGCGGTGCGGGGACAGAGGAGTCTGGAGGATCCTGGTACGCCACGGGTCCTATCTTACGAGAAGCCACTGCGCGGTGCAATGAAGCGAGAGAGGACTTGCACCCCCGGGTACCTAACCTGTTACGTGCCGCTCCTACACCCTCAGGAGGCACGACTCGTGAAGGAACTTCGCCTCAACGCCTACGCCAAGGTGAACCTGGCACTGGACGTCCTCGGCAAGCGCGATGATGGCTATCACGACATCGAGACCGTCCTCCACACCGTCGTCCTTCACGATGTGATCACCCTGCGCGAGTCCGGCGATGGTATTAGGGTGATCGCCGATGCCGAAGACGTACCGTCAGACGCCACCAACCTGGTCTACCGGGCGGCCGCGCTGCTCCGCGAGGAGTACAAGGTCCCGCGGCCTGTTGAGATCGACGTCCGCAAGCAGATTCCCGTAGCCTCCGGTCTGGGCGGGGGCAGCGCCGACGCAGCCGTCACGTTGATGGGGCTGTGCCAGATGTGGAAGCTGCGGCTGGACGGGCGTGAACTGGCGGCACTCGCCGCGCGGCTCGGATCCGATGTCCCCTTCTTCTTGAGCGGGGGCGCGGCGCTCGCCCGGGGCCGCGGCGAACGTGTACAGTCACTTCCGCCGCTGCCGCCGACCTGGGTCGTCCTGGCGTGCCCGAGGGTTTCGGTGCTCACCGAATGGGCGTACCGGCATTTCCACCGTAATGATGGCGCAGCCCGGCCCGACACGCGGGCGCTCGTCGAGGCGATCCGCCGGCGCGACGTCCCCGCGGTGGGGCGCCTGCTCGGTAACGTCTTTGAAGAGATGATCGCCGCCCGCCATCCCGTTGTCGGCCAGCTCAAGAGCCGCATCCTCCGGGGCGAGGCGTACGGCGCCGCGATGAGCGGGACGGGGCCGAGCGTGTTTGGCTTGATGGCCAATGATGCCGCGGCGCAGCGCGTCGCCGAGGACCTCAGGCAAGTCCCCGACGTCGATGTCTTCGTGACCCGCACCTTCGCCGAGGAGAGGTAGTGCCGGCGGCGATCGTCCTGGCAGGCGGGCCGCCGGATTCTCAGCTGGCGCCGGGTCTACCCAACAAAGCGTTCCTCGAACTCGGCGGCCGGCCACTGGTCGTGCGCGTGCTGGACGCGGTCAGGGGCTGTGGCTCGATCGACCGAATTGTTGCCGTCGGGCCCGTCCAACCGCTCACAGCCCTGCTCGGCGCGTCGGTCGAGATCATCGCCGAAGAACCCAGCCTCATCGACAACATGGCCGCCGCGGCCTCCCGCCTGACCGGCGCCTCGCGGGTGCTGACCGTGGCATCCGACCTGCCCCTGATCACCGCGAAGGCGCTCGACCAGTTCCTGCAGTTGTGTACCGGCGAGGCAGGTTTCTACTATCCAATCATTCCTCAGGCGGCCCTCCTGCGGCGGTTTCCCGACGCCCGCAAAACATTCGTGCGCGTGGCCGACGGGGTGTTCTGCGGCGGGAGCGTGCTGGTGTTCGATCCCCGGCTCATCGAAAAGGTTCGGCCCCTCGTAGAGCGCGTCATCGCTGGTCGCAAGAAACCGTGGCTGCTGGCACAGCTGTTTGGCTGGCCTACCATGATGAAGCTGGCCGCGGGTAGTCTCACCATCGCCGACATGGAGGCGCGGATCTATGAGGTGGCCGGCATCCGCGGCCGGGCGGTGGTGCTTGACGGTCCCGAGCTGGCCCTGGACATCGACGCCGAGCGGCCGGAGAACGTCAAAATCCTGCGGGCGGCCCTGGAACCGGGATCGGAGCACTGAGGTGCCCGCGCGGCGTGGTGCCGGCGCGACCTCGGCGACCGTGTCCGGACCCGGCCGTCGCCTGCGGCGAGGCGAGCGCATGGTAGCCATTGCCCACGCGCTGATGGCCGCGCCCTACCGCTTGTTCTCCTTATCCACGTTCATGGACCTGCTGAGCACCGCCAAGTCCACTGTCAGCGAGGACCTCGCCTACCTGCGCAGCGTGTGCGAACGGTTCGGGTTCGGCCGTATCGAGACACTTGCCGGCGCGGCCGGCGGGGTGCGCTACATTCCGCTCCGGACCCCGGCACAGGTCCGTGCCCTGGTCGACGAGATCTGCGGGCGGCTCCGCGAGCGCGGTCGCGCGCTGCCCGGCGGGTTCCTTCACACGACCGACCTGATCTCCACCCCCTCGATGGCGGAGGCAATCGGCGAGGCCTTTGCCACGCTGTTTGCCGACGTGCGCCCCGAAGTCGTGCTTACGATGGAAGTGAAGGGCATCCCGCTGGCGTTGATGACCGCGCGCGCCTTTAACGTGCCGTTGGTGACGATTCGCCGCGGGCTCGTGACCGAAGGGCCGTCGGTCAGCGTGAACTACGTTTCGGGGTCCTCGGGGCTGGTGCAGTCGATGACGGTGCCGCTACGCGCCGTGCCCGAGGGGGCGCGGGTGTTGTTCATCGATGACTTTCTCCGCGGGGGTGGGACCGCCCGCGGCGTGCACGATCTCATGCGGGAGTGCCGGGCTGAAGTCGCGGGGATCGGGGTATTAGTGGAGACAGAACAACCCGCCGATAAGAGAATCGACCGTTATCTGGCGCTGGTGACCTACCGCGGCGAGAGTGCCGGTGGGGAGACCATCGTCGAGCCGAGCCGCTGGATCCATGCGTGGCTGGTGGGTGGCGGGTAGACGGGAGGCGGGTAGACGGGAGATTGACGTTTCCCGATGGTGATCGACGATCTGCGGCGCGAGCTGGGGTTCTTCGATCCCGGCGTAATCCGACTGAATCCGCCCGCGCCCGAGCGCGACCTGGCGAAGGCCGAAAATGAGCTCGGCGTGCGTTTTTCGCCGTCGGTGCGGGTTGTGCTGGGCGAGTTCAACGGGGGTTTTATCGTGAGCGAGCCCGTCATGGGTGTGCCCCCCGTGCAGTCGGCGCTCGACCTGGTTTTCGCCACGCGACAGGCCCGATCGTACTGGGGCCCGCTGGGGTGGACACCGGCGTTCCTGGAAGTCGGCAACGACGGGGTCGGGAACCCGTTTGTGCTGCTCCTCGATCGCATCGATTCGGCGGGCGACTCCCCGGTGGGCGTCTTCGATACCGGGCAAATGGCGGTCAACGAGATCGTCGCCTCGACCTACATGCACTTCCTCTGGTTCCTGGTCCAGGACGTGAAGTGGCGCCATCAGGAGGATGGGAAGGCGCGGGCCCGCGACGACGTGCTCTGGACGAAACAACGCGTCGTGGTGCAATCGGATGCGCTCTCGCCGTGGCGTCTCAACGAAACCTGGATGCTCGCGCACGACCCCGGCCTGGCCCGCTGGCGTTAGCCGTTGACAACCCTCGCTCTTCGCCGTACGATAGCCGCGGAGTAGTGATGAGTGAGTACTCACTCATCGACAGAACATGCCACATGTGACCGCGCAAGACCGCAAAGTACATAGCGAGGAGCGCCGCAGGCAGATCCTGCAGGCGGCGGTGCGGGTTTTTGCAAACCGCGGGTATGCCGCCGCCACGATCGAGGACGTCGCCGGCGAGGCGCGGGTCGCCGAGGGAACGATCTACAACTATTTCCGCAGCAAAGAAGATCTGCTCATCCATATCCCCCGGTATCTGGCCGGACCGGTGTTTGACCGATTGGCCGCGCTCCCCGATGTCAGCACGGCGGAAGAGGCCGAGCGCGCTCTGGTGGCGATGGGCCAGGCAATGGTGGACCGCGTCACCGGTAACATCGGGTTTCTGAAAGTGTTCCTGTCGGCGCTGCCACACCTGAGCCAGCAGGCGCGCGAGGAATACATGCGCTTGATGCCCATGGCGGCCGCCGGGATGCTCGAAGCCCACTTGCGAAAAGGGATGGCCCGCGGCGTGTACCGCCGCGACCTGGACCCGGCGGTTGCGGGTCGGGCGCTCCCCGGCACGATCTTCATGATTGCGCTGGGCCAGCACGTGTTGCAGGGGCGGCGGATGGTGCCGTCCACCTATCGGACCATCATCCGGGAGACGGTCAGGTTGTTTCTCCACGGCACCCTCGACCGCCGGATGCCAGCCTGATCGTGAGGAGGAGACCTTGAAAGCCCTAAGCCGAATGCTGACCGCGCTGTGCGCGCTGTTCCTGCTGACCGGGGTTGTGCGGCCAAACCCGGCGGTCGCGCAGACCCCGCGGGCGATCACGCTGTCTGAAGCGCTGACGGTCGCCGCGCAGAATAATCTGGGCCTGAAAATCGCCGCGTTCGAGACGCAGGTGGCGCGGGCCCAACTTGCCCAGGCCGAGGGCCTGCGCTCGGGCACGGTGGTGCTGACAGGATCCTACACGCGGATCAACGAGCGGACCGGCTCAACAATCTCCATCCCGGCGATGCCGCCGGCCATTCCTGTTCCGATCACCATCACCATCCCGCCGCCGAGTGTCGATCTGTACTCGGTCGCGCTGACCTATCAACTGCCGCTCATCACCAGCGGCCGGATCGAGTCGCAGATCGCCCTCGCCCAGGCGAACCTCAAGGGGGCAGAGGCGGCACTGGAGCGCGCCAAACAACAGCTTGTGTTTGACGTCAGGCAGGCCTACTTCCAGCTCCTGCTGGCGCAGGCGAGCGTCGATGTGGCACAACGCACCGTGGCCGCCGCGGAGGAGAACCTGCGCCTGGCCCGGGCGCGGGTCGCCGCCGGTGTGTCGCCGCGGTTCGATGAGATCCAGGCCGAAGTGAACTCCGCGAATGCCCGACAAGGCCTGATCCGCAGCCGCAACGCGCAGTCGCTCGCCGTGCACGCGCTCAATGCCGTGGTAAACCTGCCGCTGGATACCCCGCTCACGCCGCGTGAGACGATGGGGATCGTCAGCGTTCGCAGCGAGGTCGCCGCGTTGATCCGCCGGGCGCTCGAGGCCCGGCCCGAACTGGCGGAACTGCGCGCGCGTCTGGACGCCGCAACCGCCGCCATCGACATCGCGCGGGCCAGTGGCCGCCCGGCGCTCGTTTTTAGCGGCGGGGCCTCGTACGGCAACAGCACGGGCGGCACATCCACGGGCACGACGGCGGCCGGCTGGAGCCTCACGCTCGCGGCCACGGTGCCGCTTTTCGACGGTCATGTCACCGACCAGCGCATCCGCGAGGCCCAGTTGCGCGTCGAGCAGCTGAAGGTCGGTGAGGCGCAACTACGGCAGGCCATCGAACTGGATGTCCGCCGCGCGTTGCTCACCTACGCGTCGGCGGCCGAAGAACTGGTGACCGCCGACAAGACGGTCGAGCAGGCGCAGGAGGGGTTCCGCATCGCCACCGTGCGCTTCACCGCCGGGGTGTCGACCAACCTCGAAGTCATCCAGGCGCAGGCCGCGTTATCGCTGGCCGAGGCCAACCGCATCCAGGCGCTGTTCGACATCAATATCGCCCGCGCGTTACTCGAGCGCGCGGCGGGTGGCCCGGTCGAGTAGTATGCGACGAGGTCCCGCGGCGGGGGGCGGAGGAAGAGGAACATGAAACTTGAAGGACGGCGAATCTCCCCACGGCTCCGGATTTTGATTCTGGTGCTGGCCGCGGCCGCGGCGGCCGCGGTGGTCCTGCCGCGGCACCGCTCCAGCGAGAACCGGATCGAGGGCTCGGGTACGATCGAGGCGACGCAGGTCGACGTCTCGCCGAAGGTTGCCGGCAGGGTCGTCAGCCTCAAAGTACGCGGAGGCGACCAGGTCGAAGCCAACCAGGTGGTCGCCGAACTCGACCATGAGGAACTGGACGCTCAGGTCGCGCAGGCGCGCGCGGCACTGGCCGTGGCCGAGGCACGGGCGGCGCAGGCCGACGTGGCCCTTTCGATGCAGCACGCACTGACGGCAGCCTCTGTGGATCAGGCGCAGTCCGCGGTCGTGGCGAGTCGCACGCGGGTGCCGCAGGCCGGCGAGACCGTCAAGTTGCAGCAGGCGTCCGTCGACGCGCAGATTGCGCAGGCAAACGCGCAGGTGAACGCCCTCACCGCCCAGGTGGCCGCGGCCGACGCGGCCCTGCGCGCCGCCGAGGCAAATCTCCAGGCGGCCGAAGCCGCTTTGTTGCGTGCGCAATCTGACGCGGCACGCGCCGAAGCGCTGTTCCGCGATGGCGCGGTGGCCGCGCAGCAGGTGGATGCGGCGCGCACGGCGCTTGCGGCGGCGATGGCCCAGCGCGACGCGGTCCGCGCGCAGCGGGATGCGTCGCGATCGCAGCGAGAGGCCGCCGGATCGGCGGTAAAGCAGGCCGAGGCCGCGCTGGTCGTCGCGCTGGCCAACCGCCGCACCGTCCCCATCCGTCAGCTCGATGTCGCCGCCTCAAAGGCCCAGGTGGAGCAGGCCGAAGCCGCGCTGCGCGGCGCCAGGGCGACCGCGGGGCTCGTGGTTCAGCGCGAACGGGAGGTCGAAGCGGCGCGAGCGGCGGCCGACCAGGCCAGGGCCGCCCTCGCCCTGGCGATGACCGCGCGCAGCCACGCGCTGCTGCGCGCACCGATCGCGGGGACGGTCATCTCCAGGAGCGTCGAAGTCGGCGATCTGGTGACACTTGGCGCTCCGATCATGACCATCGCCGACCTCACCCGGCCGTACCTGCGGGTCTTCGTGGCCGAGACCGATCTCGGCCGCGTGAAGCTGGGTCAGCCCGTCGAAGTCCGCGTCGATGCCTATCCGGACCGCGTCCTGCGGGGAACCGTCGATGAGATCAGCAGCCGCGCGGAGTTCACCCCCGGCAACGTGCAGACGAAAGAAGAGCGGGTCAAGCTGGTCTTCGGCGTGAAGGTCGCGCTGCCGAACCCTGATGGCGTCTTGAAGCCTGGGTTGCCAGCGGACGCGGTGATTCTTGTCGGGCCCCTCGCCTCCCCTTGATGGGAAGCGGCGACGGTCGGGCCGCCATCCACTGCACGCGGCTGACGCGACGGTTCGGCGATCTGGCGGCCGTCGACAGCCTGGACCTCGAGGTTCACCGGGGTGAGATCTTCGCCCTTGTGGGGCCCGACGGGGCCGGCAAGACCACACTGATCCGCATGCTCTGCGGCGCGGTCACGCCCGACGCCGGTGAGGCAGAGGTTGCGGGTTATAACGTCGTCCGCGATCCCGAACAGGTGAAGGCCCGCATCGGCTACATGCCCCAGCGGTTCAGCCTGTACGGTGACCTGTCGGTGATGGAGAACTTGCGCCTGTATGCCGATCTCTACCTTGTGTCGCCACGAGAGTTCCCGGAGCGGGCGCAGCGCCTGCTGGCCGACTTCCGTCTGTCGTCGTTCGGCGGACGCCTCGCGCAGTTTCTCTCGGGCGGGATGAAGCAGAAACTGGCGCTCGCCTGCACGCTCGTTCACGAACCCGAGGTGCTGATCCTCGACGAACCGACGACCGGGGTGGACCCGGTCTCGCGGCGGCAATTCTGGCGTTTTCTGTATGGACTGAACCGGCGTGGCATCACCATCTTCGTCAGCACGCCCTACATGGATGAGGCGGAGCGGGCGTCCCGCGTCGGGCTAATGAACCGAGGCCGCATCATCGCAATCGGCGATCCCGCCTGGCTGAAGTCGCAGATGCAGGGGGAGATTCTGGAGGTCGTCGCCCAGCCACAGGAAGCCGCAAAGGGCATCTTGCGCCAGTGCGCGTCCGTGGTCAGCCTGGAGGTCTTCGGTGATCGGCTCCATGTCCTCGTCCCGTCGGGTGAGGTGAGCCGGGAGATCGAGGATGTGCTTGCCGGCGGCGGTGTGCGGGTATCGAGCGTCCGGCGGATCTCGCCCTCGCTCGAGGACGTGTTCGTCTCGCGGCTGGGGGCGCGCACCGCATGACCGCCGGGCGCGTGCTCGAGTACTCCGTTCGCGCCGAGGCCCTCACGCGCAGGTTCGGAGACTTCGTGGCCGTGGACCATGTGTCGTTCGAGATCCGGCCGGGCGAGATCTGGGGCTTTTTGGGCCCCAACGGCGCGGGGAAGTCCACGACGATTCGCATGCTGTGCGGCATCCTTGACCCGACCGAGGGCAACGCGGAAGTGCTTGGATTCGACGTTCGCCGGCAGCCCGAGGAGATCAAGGCCCGGATCGGCTACATGTCGCAGCGGTTCAGCCTCTACCCGGACTTGACCGTGAGGGAGAACCTGGCATTCTATGCCGGTGTCTACGGCCTCGCCGGCCTTGCGTTCCGCACGCAAGTCGACAAATGGCTGGAGCGTTCCGGGTTGACAGAGCGGCGGAACGATCCGGCGCGAGAGTTGTCCGGCGGCTTCCGCCAGCGTCTGGCCCTCGGCTGCGCCGTCCTCCACCGGCCTCAGATGGTGTTCCTGGACGAGCCCACCGCGGGTGTCGATCCCGTCTCGCGACGCGAGTTCTGGGACATGATCGACCGGTTCTCCGAAGAAGGCACGACGATCATGGTCACGACGCACTACATGGACGAGGCCGAGCACTGTGGCCGGCTCGCCTTCATCTATGAAGGCCGGATCATCACGCAGGGGACGCCGGAGGCGATCAAGCGGGAGCAAATGCCCGGCCACGTGCTCGAGATCCGCACGGATCGCTTCATTCAGGCACTGGCGGCTGTGGAGGCGCATCCTCAGGTTCGCGATGCCGCGCTGCATGGCGCCGCGATCCACGCGACCGTCGATCGGGACGACATGGCCGCTGTCCTGGCGGCGTATCTACGCCAGCAGGGCTTTGCCCTCGAGTCAGTCGAGCCGATCCTCCCGTCGCTGGAAGATGTCTTCGTGGCGCTGGTGGAGGCCAAGGAAACGGCCAGGGTGCCATGAGCTGGCAGCGGCTGTGGAGCATCATGCGCAAGGAGATCACTCAGATCTTGCGCGACCGTCGCACCCTCGGGACGATTATCAGCCTCCCAATCATCCAGCTCGTACTGTATGGCTACCTGTCCAACGAGGTGCTGCACCAGCCGACGATCGTGTGGGATCAGTCCCACACCACGGAGAGTCGCGAGCTGATCCGGACCTTCGAGAACACACGCTACTTCTCGATCCGGCTGGCGGCCCGCAACATGACCGATATCGAGCAGCGGCTGAATGGGGGCCAGGCCAAGATCGGGCTGGTGATCCCGCCCGATTATGCGACGCGCGTGCGCTCGGGGCGTCCGACCTCGGTGATGGTTGTGGTGGATGCCTCAGACGCGACGAGCGCGCAGGTCGTGCTCTCCGTCGCAGCGGGCATCGGGATACGCCTTTCGACGGACCTCAACTTCGAGATGATCCGCCGGCGCGGGCAGCGGCCTCCCGACACGCCCGTAGAGGTCCGGACCCGCGCCTGGTACAACCCTGATCTGAAATCCCGGGTGTTCATCGTCCCGGGCGTGCTGGCGGTCATCCTCCAGTTCACGACGACGTTCCTCAGCGTCACCGTGATCGTACGCGAACGCGAGATGGGGACGCTGGAGCAGCTCGTCGTCACGCCCATCCAGCCGATCGAGCTCATGCTGGGCAAGATCATCCCCCTCATGGGGTTGGGCTACATCAACATGACGTTTATCCTGTTGCTGGCGTGGGTCTGGTTTGGGGTGGCGGTGCAGGGGAGCCTGCTGCTGCTGTACGCGATGACCCTCGCCTTCTTTTTCTCGTCGTTGGGCATCGGGACCCTCATCTCCACGGTCTCGAGGAACCTGCAGCAGGCCCTGCAACTCTCGCAGCTCACGCTGTTGCCGAGCATCTTGATCTCGGGATTCCTGTTCCCGCGGGAATCGCTGCCGGTCGCGTTGCAGTGGGTCGGACAGGCGCTGCCGCTGACGTACTACATCATCGTCGTGCGGGGCATCCTGATCAAGGGCGTTGGCTTCGAGTTTCTCTGGCGCCAGATCGTGCCGCTGGTCGTCCTGGCGCTGCTGGTCTTTGGTCTGGCCATCCGGCGGTTCCAAAAGAAGATCGATTAGAACTCCCGGCAGGAACCAGTAGCTCTCGCGCGAACCGGAGTAGTGTCCCCGGATCACACACTCGACAGGAGGAATACACGGTGAGCACGATCTCGCGCGACGATCCCTACATTGGCTGGCGTCCTCGCCTGGCCGACCCCGTGCTGCGCGCCGGAGACACGGCGCTGCTGGTCATCGACATGCAGTACGCTGACGCGCACATGGACCACGGCATCTTCGGATGGCGGCGGGCGCACGGGTTCATCAACGGGCTGGACTACGTCGAGCGGCGGCTGGGACTGATCGTACCCAACATCCAGCGGCTCCAGAATAGCTGCCGCCAGCGCGGCGTCGAGGTGGTCTTCACCCGGATCCGGTCGATGACGAAAGACGGCCGCGACCGCAGCCTGGCGCACAAGGAACTGGGGCATCTCCATCCGCCGGGCTCGAAGGGAGCCGAAATTCTCGAGGAACTCGCGCCGATCGATGATGAGCTGGTGTTCGACAAGACCACCGGGAGCGTGTTCAACTCGACGAACATTCACTACGTGCTGCAGAACCTGGGCGTTCGGAACCTGATCATGGTGGGGGTCATGACAGGCGGCTGCGTCGAGTCCGCCGTCCGTGATGCGAAAGACCTGGGCTATCGGGTGCTCGTCGTCGACGATGCCTGCGGGACGTGGACACACGAGATGCACGAGTTCGCGCTGCGCGTGATGAACGAGGTATTTGCGAAGGTCAAGACGACCGATGAGATCCTGACGGCGCTCGAAGCGGCGAATCCTAAGGCCCGCCAGGCGGTAGGGCGATAAGCACGACGCTGCTGGGGACCGTCGTGACCGGCGACGGTGCCACGGTCTATGAACCGGGCTACGTGGTGATCGAAGACGGCCGGATCGCCGCGGTCGGCCCCGGACGCAGGCCCGGGCGAGACATCCGCGAATTCGGCGATGGAATCCTCGCGCCGGGATTGGTCAACCTGCATGTCCACTGCGTGACGTTGGGTCCCGCGCACGCCACAGGCTCGCGGTCGCCGACGGAAGAGGAAGTCTTTGCCTACAAGGACCGGCACCTGCGCGGCGGGACGACGAGTGTGCTTTCCGTCGACGGGTTCCCGCTGTGGTCTGAGTATCTGGCGTTGCGGGATCGCCACCCACTGAAGGTCCAGAAGTGCACCGCGCATACGCCGGCCAATGTCCGGGCAGCCGAGATGGCCGACGGCGCCGGCCTGGCCGACACGCATCGGAAGGCCACGGTGGACGCGCTCCTCGCGCAGGGTGCGGTCTGCATTGGTGAGATCGGGGCGGGCGGGACGCTGGGGGGTGGCCAGCAGGACAACGTCTATATCCCCAACGCCGTCAAAGAGCGGTGCGGCGTCCAGATCGATCCGTTCCAGGCGCGGGCGCTCAAGGAAGCCATCCTGGGGCGGCGTATCGATCCGGCCAGCCTCGACCGCGGGGCGCTCAGAACGGCGTTGGACGCCGCCGGGCTGGCGGGCCGGCTCTCTGAGGACGCGGCGATCGAGACCGTCCAGCGGTGTGTGATGCCGTCGATGGCGCACGCGTATGAGGGGCTCAGGGAGGCGGCGGCCGCGTCGGCGCGTCTCGGTCGCCCATTTCTCGTCCACCACGCTGCGTCGTCGGCCGATGTCGTGCTGGGCATCGCCACCGACCGCATGATTGCCGGTCACGTCAACCATCCGAGTTTCACTGTTGAGGAATCGATCCACTATGCGCGCGAGCTCCGCCGGCGAGGGGCGCTGTTGGAGATCTCCGGGCTCGACCTGTTTACACGGACGAAGGGCCAGTCCGACGCCGACAACTTCCTGGCCCTGGTGCGGGAGCGCCTGGTGGACTTCGTCGGCACCGACTACGCCTCGGGTCATTACGATCCGGTCTCCGTGCCGCTGGCGGCAACTGTGAAGCGCGGCCTGCTGACCGTACCGGAGGCCGTGGCACTCTCAACAGGGAACGTCGCCCGGCGGCTGCCGGTGTTCACCGACGCGGGGCTCCTGGAAGCGGGTCGGCCGGCCGATATTGCTGTTTTTGCTCCCGAACTGGCGGCGGTCAGAGCCGTCTTCGTCGACGGCCGCCAGGTCGTTGGCGTCTCACCGGCGCCGTGATCACGCTGATCCGCGGCGGATGGGTGGTGGCCTACGACGGCCGCAGCCACCACGTGATCCCCAATGGTGAGGTAGTGTTTGAGGGGTCCCGCATCCTGTACGCGGGCCCCCGATGGGGCGGCGTGCCGGGCCAGGTGGTTGAGGTGCCGGGTATGCTGGTGTCGCCTGGATTCATCAACACGCACGGCCATATCGGCGTCGAGTTGATGGCAGCGTTCGTCGACATGCCGATGGTGGGCGACCGGCCCGTCCGGTACGGGTTGTCTGAAGCATATGCGGCCCGGTCGGATCTCCCCCAGTCGTTGACGGTCGAAGAACAGCAACTGTCCGCGGAGTTCGCGCTCGTACAGATGTTGAAGTGTGGGTCCACGACCATCGTGGACGCGGCGGGCTCGGGCACGCTGTGGTGGTTGGGAAATCCTCCCGGCGACGAAGAGATGCTGCTCGAGACGGCCGCCCGTGTTGGCGCCCGCGTCTACGCGTCGCTGTCGTATCGCTCCGGCCGCGTCTACTACGATCGGGACGGCCGTGCCGGGTGGTTCTGGGACGAGGCCTCTGGTCAGGAGGGGTTGCGTCGCGCGGTCGAGTTCTGCCTGCGCCACCGCGGGACACGCGGGGGCCTGGTCGAGACGCTGCTGTGCCCGCACGCTGTGGACAACTGCAGCCCGGATCTCCTGCGGGCGACGCGACAGGCCGCAACGGAGCACGGGCTGATCGTGCAGATCCACTGTGCCCAGTACGAATTCGAGGTTACGCGCATCAAGAACACCTACCACTGCACGCCTGTTGAGCATCTGGCCACTTTGGGTTTCCTCGGGCCCGATGTCATCCTGGGTCACACGATCTACGTGCAGGGCCACGTGGCCGTGGGTGGAGACCCGGCGACGGACCTGCGACTCATCGCCCGCGCCGGTGCGTCCGTAGCGCACTCGCCGCTGCCGTTCGCGCGGCGCGGCGAGACGCTGCAGTCGTTCGGCCGCTACCGCGCCGAGGGGATCAACGTCGCCATCGGGTGCGATGTCTGGCCCGCGGACATCATCGGGGAGATGCGCCTGGCGTGGTTCATGGGCAAGGCCGTCGATCGCTCGGCGAATACGCCGACCTGCCGGGACGTGTTCGATGCCGGGACGCTCGGCGGCGCTCGGGCCCTGAACCGGGATGACCTGGGCCGGCTCGCGCCCGGCGCGACAGCCGACATTGTGCTGATCGACCTCGGACGCTATCACATCGGCCCGGTGCTCGATCCGATCCGCGCGCTCGTCACCTGCGCCACGGGCCAGGACGTCCACACGATCTGGGTCGCAGGGCGGAAGGTGGTGGAAAACGGCCGGGTGCTATTTGCGGACGAGGGTAAGCTGAAGGCCGGCGCGCAACAGGTGTACCGCAGCCTGGTGCGAGCGGCGCGGGAGCGTGATCCGGTGGGCGAGCGCCCCGATGCGATGCTGGGGCTGGATTTCATGCCACCGCTACTCACGTCTGGTGACAGCTGATCTCCCCGCCATGAGCCAGCCCCCGCGCATCGGACTCGTTGGCCTCGGCACCGCCGGGCTGCGTCACGCGGCCGCCTGCCGCAAGACCGACGACGTCGTCCTGGTGGCGGCAGCCGACCCCTCCCCGGCCGCCGCCGCCGCCGCATCGAGCTTGAGGATTCCGTGCTACAACACCTACGAGTGGATGCTGGAGGCGGTGGCGCTGGACGCCGTCATCATCTCCCTGCCACACGTCTTGCTGAGCGCGGCCGGCGTGACCTGCGCGCGTCGCGGCCTCCACGTGCTGATCGAGAAGCCGATGGGAACGAGCATTCCCGAGACCGAGGCGGTAATCGCCGCGGCGCGGGCGGCCGGCGTTCGCCTGATGGTGAACTTCGTGCACCGCTTTCGCGCGGAGTACCGTCAGGCGAAGGCGTTGATCGAGGCGGGGGTCATCGGCCGCCCGGTGCTGGTGATGGACAGCATGAGCAGCGGCCGCAGCGAGATGCCCGCGTGGGTCTGGGACCGATCGATCTCGGGCGGCGGGATGATGATGTACAATGGGGTGCACAGCCTCGATCGTCTCGCATGGCTGGTCGCAAGCCCGATCAACAGGGTCTGCGGGGTCGCAGGCACCTTCAGCTATCCCGTCGAAGTGGAAGATAATCTGGTCGGTGCGGTCGTCTTCAGATCGGGCACACTGGGGGCGGTGATTCAACACAAATCCAAGGCGCCGGTCACCTTGGGCGGGTGGGACACGGCGGTGTGGGGCACAAAGGGCGCGCTCACGGTCTCGGGTGGCGTGATCGAGGTCGGATCGGACAAGGAGCGGACGCGTCTCGAAGTGCGCGAGGACGATCGCTTCGTCGGTGCGCTGCATGAGTTTGCCGGAGCGATTCAGGACGAACGTGAGCCGAGCCCGAACGGCGAAGACGGTAAGCGAGCCCTGGCCGCCGTGCTCGGACTGTACGAGGCGTCCGCAACGGGTCGGACAATCGAATTGGCCGAGTGAACACCAACAGGAGGGAGCATTTTATGCCGAACCGCAGTCGATCGCTCACGCGCGTCGGCGCCATCGTGGCGCTCGCCTTCATACTTGTCGTCGGTGCGTATTGGACACCGGCGCAGCCGGCCCCGGCCGCAGCGCCGCAGCCCACCCTGGGCGGGACACTCAGCATCTCATTTGTGCCGTTGGCGACGCACGTGGACGTGAACGCCGCAAACCTCAGCACGATCAACGAACTGTCGCACTACGTCTACGAGACGCTCTACGACCGCGACGGGAAAGGCAAGGTCAACGGGCTCCTCGTCAAGGAGGATCAATTCACACCCGATGGGCTCACCGTGACCTGGAAGCTACAGCCCAATGTCAAGTTCCACGACGGCTCGGTTTTCGACGCGAATGTGGTCAAGTGGAACTTCGACCGCAAGTTTTCGAAGCGCCAGCCGCTCTTCGACCTGCTGCCATTTAAGAGTGTCGACGTGGTCGACAACCTGACCGTGCGGGTCAGCCTGACGCGGCCGATGCCAAACATGCGCGCCGTGCTCGCGACCAAGACGTTTTCGATGTACAGCAAGGCCTTTCAGGAGCGGGTGGGAGACGACGGGCTTAAGATACAGGCGTCTGGCACCGGACCGTTCACACTGGCCGAATTTCGACCCAACGAGATCATCCGTTTCAAGAAGAATCCCAACTACTGGCAGAAGGGCTTGCCGTATCTGGATGAGGTCGTGTTCCGGATCGCGCCCGACATCATCGCCCGCGCCACCATGCTTGAGGCCGGGGACGTCGACATGGCGCTGCAGATCTCGATTCCTGATGCCGAGCGTATCAAGAAGAAGCAGGGGTTGAAGCTGCTCGAAGGGCTCGGATCGCAGCAGTACTACATCACGATCAACAATCGCAAGCCTCCACTAAACGACGTGCGGGTGCGCCAGGCGCTGAATCATGCTGTCGACAAGGAAGGCATCATCAAGACCGTATTCCTCGGGAACGCCAAGGTGGCGAACGCCATCTACATCAACCCCGCGGTGGAAGGCTACGTCCCCGCCGGCACCTACCCCTACAATCCTGACCAAGCCAAGAAGCTGCTGGACGAGGCGGGTCTGACGATGGGTCCGGGCGGCGTGCGACAGTTCCAGGGCCGCCCCTGGCAGGTCGAGATCGTCACCCGCAAAGGCGGGATGGCCGGCGACTTTGAGATCTCCGAACTGGTGCAGGGGATGCTGAAGGCCGTCGGTATCGACGCCCGGATCAGCGTGCTCGACTCGGCGTCGTTCCTTCCACGGATAACGCTGCCGCCGGACCGGGCGACGTATGATCTCGTGATGCTGGCGGTCGGCACGTTTACCGGTGACGCCGAGTATACGATGCTGACGTTCTACCACAGCAACTCGGCCGCACCCCGGTACTTCAACCGCGCGTACTACTCGAATCCCGTGGTGGACGAGTTAATCGAGCAGTCGATCAAAGCGACCAGCGGTTCGGGCCGCAACAAGATCTACTACACGCAGATCGTCAAGCAGGTGTTCCGCGATGCGCCGATCATCATGCTATTCGATGTGACCCAACAGGTTGCGGTGAAGTCCAACGTGTTCGGTGTGTACCTCGAGGGCGCCGGCAACAACTGGCCCGCGAAGTACGCGTGGAAGGAGCGCAAATAGCGCTCGTCGGATGGGGGAGATGTACATGGTTCGTCTCGCAAGAGTGGCGCGGGTATTGGTACTTGGTCTGGCGCTGGTCATCGGTTTCTCCTGGAGCGGGGGTGGCGCCGCGCCGGCCCCGGACACCGCGGTAATTCTCCAGGGGGCGGACATCGTGACCCTCGAGCCGTACTTCTCCTCATCGTTACCCGACACGAACGCCATCATTCACATTTTCGAGACCTTGACGCGGTTTGGCGACAATCTGCAACTACTGCCGGGGCTGGCCGAGTCGTGGCGGCTGCGCGATTCGCGCACCTGGGAGTTCAAACTGGTTGCCGGCCGTCGCTTTCAAAACGGCGAGCCGCTCAATGCCGCTGCGGTGCGTTACTCGCTGCTGCGCGGCAAGGAATTCTACGACAAGAAAACTGCCGACGTCCAGTATGAGTACAGCCTGCTCGACCTTGACACCGTCGAGGCTGTCGATGACGTAACCCTCCGTATCAGGACGAAGGAGCCTAATCCCCTGATTCCGCTCCACCTGGCCCACACACAAACCGCGCCGATGCCACCCCGGTACACCAGCCAGACGTCGGTCAGCGATCTGCAGCGCCGGCCGATCGGGTCCGGGCCGTACCGCGTCGTCGAGTTCGTGCCCAACGAGCGCGTCGTGCTGGAGGCCTGGTCGGAGCATCCCGATCGGCCGCGCATCCGCCGGCTCCTGTTCCGTCCCGTCCCCGAGGACGCGACACGGATCGCCGAACTGACGGCCGGCAACGCCGATATCATCGTGAACGTGCCACCAGATCTGATCTCGCAGGTCGAGCGCAACCGCAACGCGCGGGTCGATACCGTCGCCGGGCTGCGCCGCATCATCATCGGGCTGCGTCAGGATCGCCATCCGGCACTGCGCGACAAGCGTGTGCGCCAGGCGCTCAACTACGCGTTCGATTGTCGCACGATGATGCGCAATCTCTTGGCGAACAAGGGTGAGTGCACAGGCACGGTCGCCAACGTGCCCGACCAGAACCCGGCCGTGAAGTCCTATCCTTACGACGCGCAGAAGGCCGCGGCCTTATTCGACGAGGCCGGCTGGCGCATGAACCCGCGCACAGGGGTCCGCGAACAGGGCGGCCGCGCCCTCGAGTTCGGCTTCGACTGCCCCCGCGGCCGGTACATCAAGGACGCTGAGATCTGTCAGGTTATCGCCTCCGACCTGGCGAAGGTCGGAGTCAAGCTCGACCTCCAGGTGTTCGACTGGTCGGTCTTCGTGGGCAAATCCGCCCGTCGCGGCGCCGGCTTCCGCGACACGTATCTGATCGGGTCCGGGCCGGGCTTTGAGTGTCAGGCCGACCTGGCGCTGGTGCAGAAGGACTCGGGCTCGAACCGGAGCCTGACCGACATGCCGCGCTTCGAGGCGCTGTGGGATGACATGTCGGTGACCTTCGATGTCAAGAAGCGGCGCGACATCTGCTTCAAGATGCAGGAGGTCATCTACGACGAGGCGCCGGTGATCTTCATCTGGTTCCAGACCGATATCTACGGGGTGAGCCAGCGTCTGGAGTGGAAGGCGCGGGTTGACGAGCGGATCCGGCTGCACAACGCCCGGTTCCGGTAAGCGGGGGCTATGATTCTCGCAGGCCATGCTCGCATACCTGGCTCGGCGACTGACGCAGATGCTGGTCGTCGTGCTGATGGTGAGCGTGGCGTCCTTTGCGCTGCTGTTTCTCACCGGCGATCCGACCGAACTGCTGCTGGGCTCAGCGGCCGATGTGATGAGCCGACAGCAGATCGAAGAGTTCCGGCACGCGCGGGGATTCGACCGGCCCTGGCCGGTGCAGTACCTGGGGTTCCTTTCGCGCGCGGTGCGCGGCGACTTTGGGGAGTCACTGCGGCATAGCCGGCCGGCGTTTGAAGTCATCTGGGAGCGCGTCCCGGCCACCGTGCAGTTGGGCACGGTGGCCTTTGCGCTTTCGGTGGGGATCGGCGTGCCGCTGGGCGTCGTCTCGGCGACCCGCCGCGGCAGCATCGTGGACGCCGGAGCGATGCTGCTTGCGCTGCTAGGGCAGTCGGTGCCCAGTTTTTGGCTGGGGATCGTGCTCATCATGATCTTCGGCGTCTATCTG
>JBGPNN010000001.1:0-43465 GCA_041487495.1 bacterium | reverse complement strand
TTTTGTTCGTCGACAGTCGTGATCCTCCCGGCGTCGAGCACAGCCCTCCCAGCGATGATCACGGAGTCCAAATCCGTGGCATTGGCCCGATCGATGATCACGTCCAGAACCGGAACCTGATCGTATTTCCCCGGAGGCCAAAATATCCGGTCACGTTTCAAGATGAGCAGATCAGCCTCTTTCCCGGGTTCCAGCGAACCGAGCTGTTTCTCGAAGCGCACGGCGCGCGCCCCGCTGGTTGCCGCCAATCGGAGTAGTTTGGCCGTGTCCAGCCGCCCGATCTCGAGGTCCGTCGGGATCCGCTGTAGGGTGGCTGCCAACCGCAACTCTTGGAAGAAGTCCTCGTGATCGGAGAACGAAATGCTGTCGGTTC
This sequence comes from bacterium, assembly GCA_041487495.1. GTDB lineage: Bacteria > Sysuimicrobiota > Sysuimicrobiia > Sysuimicrobiales > Humicultoraceae > JBGPNN01. Next base: position 43,092 of record JBGPNN010000001.1, on the reverse strand, counting down.
CGAAAGCAATCCGACCGCCCGAGTCGATGATGTCACGCACGCGCGCGATGCCTGTACTGAGACGCAGATTCGAGCCAGGGTTGTTGACCGGAACTGACCCGCTGTCACGCGCGATGGCAATGTCTTCATCGGTCGCCCAAACGAAATGCGCGCAGGAGAAGTCCGGTCCGAGCACCCCGAGATCGTCAAGCCGTCGCATGGCCGTCTTCCCGTAGGCTTTGAGGGTGAAAACCATCTCCGACCGCGTCTCGAGGACGTGGGTTGTCACGCCGGTCCCGTACTCATTGGCCAGACGTCGGTTCAACAGATAGAGATCGTCGGAGCAGGCTGGCGTCCAATCGGGGGCCAGGATCAACCGAATCCGACCGTCGCGGCCGTCCCACGCCTTCACCAACTCTCGGTAGGTCGCGATGACCTCGTCGACGGGCCAAGCATAGCCCATCGGAGACGCCCGCACCTCCTTCGCTAGAGCTGCGGGCAGCATCGCCAGAAACGCTTCATTGTCACCGTGGACATAGATGTTCTGATCACGGGTCACTACGCCGATCGCACCACGAAAACCGACCGCCTCATAGGCACGGAGAATGGGTTCGTTTCCGAATTGTGGCATGCCGGGCCGACCGTAGCTGAAGTCCACCGCTGCCGTCTGGCCACCCCGAATACATCGGATCAAGCTCAACGCGGTCGCGTTGAACAGATCCTCTTCGGTGACCGCACCACGATTCGTCTGCGCGTGGACGTTCGCTCTCTCGAACACATACTGGATGAGACCCCTACCCATCGCCCCGCCAGAATGAAAGTGTCCATTGATGAACCCAGGCATGACAAAGTGATGCGGTGAGCCGATGGTCCGTTCGAACGGCCCCATCGCCTGGAGGCGTTCACGTGGCCCGACCGCAACGACGTGACGATCTTCGATGATGAGTGCGCCGTCTTCAATATAGTCTCGCTCGCCGAGCGTGACGACGGGGTTGCCTACAACCAGATAACGGCCCATTCCATTCCCCTTCCTCGCACGTTGATTGCGTTACCCACGACGCACGCTTTCAATCACGGGACGACGCAATCTTGCTCGACACCGATCATGAGCCCGTGTTGATCCACACACTCTTCACCTGCGTGTAGGCATCCAGAGCGGCCTCTCCGAGTTCTCGACCGTAGCCACTCATCTTGTAGCCGCCGTAAGGGGTGCTGGGATCGAACATACCATAGGTGTTCACCCATACCGTCCCGCATCGAAGGGCCGCAGCAACACGGTGCGCTTTCGCGATGTCCCGTGTCCAGACACCCGCACAAAGCCCAAACGACGTCGCGTTGGCGAGGCGTACGGCCTCTTCGACGTCCTCAAAACGCATGATCGCCACAACCGGCCCGAAGATCTCTTCCCTGGCCACCCTCATATCGTTGGACACGTTGCCAAGAACCGTGGGTGCAACAAAGAAGCCCCTGGAAAGCTCGTCTCCTGCTCGGTAGCCTCCGGACATGACCCGGGCGCCCTCCTGTTGACCCAGCTCAATGTACCCGAGCACACGCTCAAGTTGTTCTTGCGACACCAGGGGGCCATGCGCGGCGGTTTCCTCAGAAACGTCAATTCAGGCTTCCGCGTCTGCAGGGCCACGTCAACTCCCCCTTCAGTTCCTGCCAAATCGCTCGCGGCGACTATCACTAGGCGAACGTCACAATGTTCCGACCCAGGACGCGGCGTTCTCGCAGACTGCGCAGCGCCTCAAGTAGCTGGTCGAGCGGCACGCGGCCCTGAATTGACGCGCGCAGCTTGCCGGCGCCTGCCAGACTGACGGCATCATCTAGGTCTCGCTTGGCGGCAGCGACACACGTTACCAGGCGTTGCTCCTTGATCAAGAGGTCAACCGGATTCACGACGAGTTTGTCGCCAGTGTATCCGATGCTGACAAACGTCCCCCTCTTGCCGAGCGACTGAAATCCCGCTGCCATGCTTGCGGTCGTCCCCACGAGTTCGAAGAAGTAGTCGGCACCGCCCCCAACCAACGCACGGACGCGTCCAGGGAGGGCCTCATAGTCCTTCTCATCCGCGGCTCGAACCGTCGCCACGGCTCCGAATTCCTTTGCCAGCGCAAGTTTCGCATCGCTGTCCCCAACGGCGATCACATCAGCACCCGCCAGCCGCGCCACCTGGATCACCATGAGGCCCACGCCGCCGATCCCGTTGACGATCGCGATAGTGTTCAGCGTGACCCCTGCAGCACGCGAGGCATGAACGGCCGCCATCCCGCTGCAGGCGAGGACCGCGGCGGTCTCGAACGGCACCGAATCTGGGATCCGAACCAATGTCTGAGGGGGCGCAGCGACAAACTCCGCGAACCCACCATGGACATTGAAACCGATTTGCCGGGGCCGGTCACACAGGTTTGTGCGCCCCGTCGCGCAATGACGGCAAGATCCACATCCGATGACGTTATAGACGGCAACCCTATCCCCTGGGCGAAACCCGCTCTCGCGGGCTGGAACCTTCTCGACCGTACCCGAAATCTCGTGCCCTAGGATGAACGGATAAGCATCTGGCTGCAGGAGTCTGTCCAGAAAATGTAGTTCCGTACCACAGATCCCGGCAGCCTTGACCCGAACGATGACGCTGTCACTATCGGATGGATCTGAAAACTCGCCGATTGCAATCTGGCCGTTCGCCTGAAGAAGTGCCGCCCTCATCGTCCCCCTCCTTCACAAATTGCTCGGTGAATGAAGCTGAGCGGCGAGCATCGCGGGGCACTGGTCAACTGCGCACCCATTCACCGACGAGCCGCCCCCCGTTCACTATGAGCACATCGTCGAGGTAGACCGTGATGTCTCGCAGGACGCAGTCGAGATGCCCTGGAGCATCAACGCGTCCACCGTAGGCAAGATTGTTGCCGAGCGCGATGTGACCGGTGCCGAGCGCCGCCTCGCTCTCGAGGGCCAGGCCGCTCACGCGGCCGAGCGGATTGAGGCCGATGGACATCTCGGCCAGATTGTACATGCGCGGATCATCGTCGCATCGTCGGATCATCTCTAGCAGCGCATAAGCTTCCCGCCCCTCGACCGATACAGCGAGACCGTCCTTCACGACAATCCTCACCGGTTCTCGCAAGACACCATCCGCCATAAGAAGGAGAGCACCATCCACCACGATCGTGCCGTTGGCCGTACCCTCGACTGGCGAGATCCCCACTTCAATATCGGGTGGCGCAGCGTACCCTCCCTTCTCCCGGGCCAACCCGACGAGTGGACGACCGTGACGCCCCTCAATGCTCGCCGTGAGGTCTGTCCCCGCCGTAGTTACAAAGCGTATCCTCTTCGCCCGGCCGAAAACATCCCCCAATCGCTCGGCTAGCGGTTTGATACCATCAAAGTCGGCCCACACGGCCCCACCCTCAAGCAAGTTCGCTCGGCCAAGCTGGACAAGCACTAGGTAGCGTGCGCCAGCCCTGCAAGCCTCGACCCGCGCCCGGCTGCTACCGATGAACTGGGACGTGAGCTCAAGGACAATGTCGGCGGCTTTCATCGCCACCGCTACAGTCTCCGGCGGCTCCGCGCCTGGAACTGGTCGGCGCTCCATGACTATGATCACGGGTTCCGCTCCCATCTCCTTAACGATGAGGGCGAACGCGGCAACGATGTCAGCATCGGACCCCGTATCAGTCACCAGAAGGGCCCGTTCGCGCGGTCGCAGCGCGACGCAGACCTCGAGCAATCGACGCACGCCGGCCGTGATATCGAGCAATCCAAGTCCGGACACCGGTTCCTCCTAGCTCCCGCGACTAGTGAGCATCGAGCGCCAGAGCAGCTGTCAGAGCGTACACCTTTGTAGCAATCTCAATATCCTTGAGGTCAAGATACTCGTTTGGCATGTAGATCGGCTCACGCCCGGGCCCAAAGATAACCGTCGGCACGATCCTTCCGAAACTGGCCGTGTCACCAAGCCAGCTGACGGCATGCACAGTTGTCGGCTCGCCCTTGACGATTTCTGCTGCTTGACTCACGAGGCGAACGATCGGTTCATCCGGTTTGATCCAGTGCCAATTCTTGACATCGGCGACAACCATTTCCGTCTTCAGCTCGGGATCCTTCGCCTTGAGCTCGCTGAGCGCCGCCTCGATCACCGCCTGCACTTCTTCGACAGGCACGCCAGGCTGGGGGCGGGTATCCACGCGAATAGTGCACCGGTCAGGAATCATGGAGGGCCCATCGGGCGGTAATCCCCCGTAGATGCGGCCCACGGCCATATAGAGCTCCTCCCCGAACAGCCGCGCCGTCTCTGGATCGAGCTTGGGATAGTATCGAATAGCGTCGATACGCTTCACAACCCCTGCCATCTTGTTGATGGCGCTAATGGCGTCTGCTTTCCGGTAGGTATGGGCCGCCCGACCTAGCGTGGTGATGTCGAAGTAGTAGCGCCCGCGATGGCCAACATAGACTCGGTTGTCGCTCAACTCCCCGAGAATAGCCATGTCGGCCCGCGTCTTCTTGAAAAAATCGATGCTGCCCTGCTGCGCACCCATGTGGTCGGCGACAGCGGCAAAGCTGATAGTGCCAGCGAAATCGACGCCCGACCGCCGCAACGCATGAATCGCAGCAATCTGGCAACAGACTGCTGCCTTCATGTCCATCACGCCATGGCCATAGAGGCGACCATCTACAATTGCTCCTGAAAACGGGTCGGTGTCCCAGCCATAACACACGGGCTTATTATCGAGGTGTCCTGTAAGGACCAGAGTTGGACCTGGGCGACGGCCGTGGAGCACTCCGGTCGCATTGTAACGCCCTGGGTAGATTTCCTGGAGTTCGGCCTCTTCAAACCCCAGCTCCCCCAGCCACCGATACACCTCTTTTCCCAGTGGCCCCTCTTCGCCGTTAATGCTAGGAATTCGAACCGCCTTCTGCGTCAAGCGAATCGCCAAATCCAAATCGTCACGCTGAATGATGCGCGCCAGCAGCTCCCGACTCACGATGATGCGCCCTCCCGACCGTAGTCCCTCGACATCGGAGCATCGCTACCGAAACTGCGGTATCACTCTCTGCATGAACAACCGGATCGCTCCCCACCGGTCACGGCCGATGGGGAAGAAATTGAACGCCCGAACCCCGAGGGCCGAAAGCCCCCGGATCCGGGCAACGGCATCATCCGGCGTGCCGGCAAGTGTGAACATCTCAACCATCTCATCCGGACAGAGCTTCGCGGCCTCGCGCGCTTGGTGGAACTCGCCGCCGGTATAGGCGGACTGGACCTTCTTGACCAACTCGGGATCGAAATTCGCCATTTCAAGGAAATGCGGCGCAGTTTGACAGAACCAGGCTGCCATCGTCCGACTCTCTTCAATCGCGTGCCGTCGATCTAGGTTGACGGTACCGTACAACATTAGGAACAGGTCAACCATGCTAGGATCGCGTCCCGCACGTGCGGCGCCCTCCGCAACCTGCTCCTGCACGAAGCGCACGCTCTTTGGAAACAAGCCCGCCAGAATCAGACCACCGTCGGCGATTTCACCGGTGAGTTTCAGCATGCGCGCGCCACTTGCAGCCAGAAAGATTGGTAAGTCCGCGCGGCGTCCATACCGAAGTTCGGCGTTGTGGAGGCTGAACGCCTCGCCATGCCAGGTCAACATCTCTCCGGCCAGGAGCCGCCTCGTAATTTCGACCGTCTCCCGAACTACCCGTACGCGGGCCGGTCGAAGCCCAAGTTCCGTCACCGGTCTGTCGCCGGTGCCGATGCCGTAGATTGCGCGGCCACCGGACAGCTCATCGATCGTGGCGACCGCTGAAAGACTGATTGCAGGGTGGCGAGCGTGGGGGTGTGTGACGGCCGTTCCGAGGAAAAGGTTCCGACTGTGCGTGGCGGCCAGCGCCAAATAGACGTAGGGGTTTCGAGCATGAAGCGACGAGTCAGTCATCCACAGGTAGCTGAACCCCCCGTCCTCGATTTCACGCACATTCCGGGTGAACTCACCGGGTGAATCGACCGCTTGGAGGACGAGTCCGAACCGAATGCCGGAACCCGATTCGTGAGTCATCATGGTTGTCTAGATTGCAGACTCATCCTCAAATCACCCTCGGCTCCTCATGCTCACCAAACACCTGCCGGAGTGTCGCGCAGATTTCGCCCAACGTCGCGCGAACCTTGACCGCTGCGATCAAGACCGGCATCAGATTCTCGTCGCCCTCAGCGGCTGCCCTGACATCGTCAAGGCCCCGTCGGACAGCCTCGACACTGCGGCCGTGTCTGACCACTCCCACGCGCTCGATTTGTCGCGCTTCCGCGAGCGGATCGGGCTCGTGCAGTTGGAGCGCCTGGGTCTGGTCATCCTCCGCCACAAAGTAGTTCACACCAACCCACCGACGCTTGCCGGACTGGATGGCGACCTCATGTTCGTAGGCTCGATCCAGGATGGCTCGCTCAAGATCGCCGCGTTCCAGCGCGGCGACGTAGCCGCCCACCCCGTCAATCCATTCCAGTTCCTTGCGGATCGCCGTTTCCATCTCATTCGTGAGCGACTCGACGAAATATGAGCCGGCGAGCGGATCAACCGTACGCGTCACCCCGGTCTCATAGGCCACAATCTGTTGCGTACGGAGCGCAACCCGGGCCGCCTGTACTGATGGAATGCGAAACGGTTCATCGTACGCCATCGTGTGGATCGCCTGCGCACCGCCCAGTACTGCGGCCAGACATTCGTAGGCCACCCTGACGATATTGTTCAGTGGCTCTCGGCTCGCGAGTGGGACTCCACTGCCGCCGGAGAAAAACCGCAACATGCAGGACCGAGGATTTTCAGCGCGATATCGCTCCCGCATGACTCCCGCCCAAAGCCGCCGAGCGGCCCGCAGTTTAGCGATTTCTTCAAAGAAATCGAGCCCGGTGGCAAAATGGAACGATAGGCGCGGCGCGAACTGGTCGACCGGGATGCCTCGCTCGAGGACCTTGTCGACGTAAACAAGCGCAGCACCGAGAGTGAATGCGATTTCTTGAACAGCATCAGCGCCTGCCTCGCGAGCATGGAAGCCAGTGATGCTGATTGGGTTAAAGCGCGGCATATGCCGAGTGCAGTATTCGATGACGTCAGCGGTCAAACGGAGCGACGGCTTTGGCGGAAAAATGTAGAGTTTCCGGGCGAGATACTCCTTCAGAATGTCGTTCTGGAGAGTACCGGCCAAGCGGTCCAAGGGGATGGCCCTCCGCTCGGCCACGGCAACGTACATGGCAAGGATAATCGCCGCCGGGGCGTTGATTGTGAAGTTGACGCTCACCTCGTCTATCGGAATGCCGTCGAAGAGCAACTCCAGGTCATCGAGAGTATCAATGGCGACACCAACTCGACCGACCTCGTCGCGGGCCTTCGAATGATCGGAATCGTAGCCGAGGTGCGTGGGCAGGTCAAAGGCGACCGAAAGACCGGTCTGCCCCTCGCTGAGCAGTTGCCTATAAAGAAGGTTGGAGTTCTCTGATGAGCCAAACCCTGCGTACTGGCGCATCGTCCATAAGTTGCTTCGGTACATCGTTGGATAGACGCCTCTAGTGAACGGAAGCTCACCGGGGAACCCGAGGTCGCGCCGGTAGTCAAGAGCGGCGAGATTTGACGGTGTGTATAGGAGATCGACGGGGAGGCCGGCGTCTGTTCTCGTTTCTTGCGCCGACCGGTCGAGAAGCCGTTCTCGCTCCCACCGAAGACGCTCAGTTCGGATCTTGTCATCTTCAGAGAGCATGCGGACCACCGCTTTTCACGCGACAGGCCCTAGCCTCGCCTGCCGTCGATTGATCGAGTCTGCTCGCGAATGAACCGGATGATCTCATCGAACGTGCTCCCCGTAGGGAACACGCCATGCACGCCAGCCGCATACAGGCGCGGAACATCGGCTGGAGGTATTGCTCCCCCGACAATAACCAGACAATCACCCGCCACAGCCCCGAGCCCCCGGATGAGGCGACTCGCCAGCTCCAGGTGAGTCCCAGAGAGCACCGAAAGACCGATGACGTCAACATCCTCTTGCAGGGCCGCCTGGATCAAAGATTCAATGTTCTGACGCAGCCCGGGATAGATGACCTCCATGCCGGCATCCCGCAAAGCCCTCGCGATCACCTTGATGCCACGGTCGTGTCCGTCGAGCCCGGCCTTGCCAAGAAGGACGCGAATTGGCCGAGCGTGACCGTCAAACCCTGACGCGAACATCGTCTTGTCCACCCGACTCCGCCGCGCGATCACCCTTGTGCGGGAGGTCGGTCCGAAGCATGTCTGTCAACAACTCTCAGATAGTCAGCCAAAACGCTCCGAATATGCTCCGCCATCCGCTGGGCCGCTTGATCGGGTTCTCGCGCTCGGAGAGCCTCCAGAATGCGCCGATGCTCCAGATTCGATCTATCAGAGCGACCCGCCACCTCATTTGAGATGGCGCCAATGACGTCTAGCAGGTCCTGAAAGTTCTGGAGCAGAGGTGTCATCCGAAGGTTTGGGCTTGCATCGTACAGGATTCTGTCGAAATTTCTCACGTGCGTAAAGTACGCGCGTCGATCACCGTCTCGGCTTGCCTCTTCTGCGGCTCTAATCGTCGCCTCGAGTTCGTCAAAGAGCGCCTCTCGCGCCGTCGTCGCCAATCGGCGGGCTAGATGAGACGCCAGAAGGCCGCGAATCTCAAAAACTTCCTGCACGTCGCGCGCGCTCAAGCGCACGACAGCCCGACCGCGGTTTGGTCCGCTCTCGATCAAACCCTCCCGTGCGAGACGGATAAGCGCTTCCCGAACCGGTGTCTTGCTAACGGCAAGCTGCGCCGCGATATCCGTCTCCACCAACGGGTCGCCGGGCCGAAACTCCAGATTGACTATGGCCTTCTTGATCGCGTTGTAGGCGAGAGCCTCCAGGTTCGCCGCAATGATCCGCGGCAGTTTCGGCCGCCCGCCACCTCCCCTTCCCAGCGGAGTTCCCGTGCTTCGACCCACAGGGGCACTGGAACGTCCACCCGTACGCCGCGAACGCATCAGATGACTCCTCCCGCGCGCAGCGCCGCGATTTCATCGGGCCCATATCCGAGCGCGAATAGGATGCTTCGAGTGTCCTCCCCCAATTTCGGAGGCGCCCCGGCGACGCTGCCTGGCGTGCCGCTCATTTTGATGGGGATACCGGCCAACCTCAGTCGGCCAGCGGTCGGGTGCTCTACGTCTTCGATCAGTCGTCGATGCTGCACCTGTTCGTCCTTCAGCAGGCTATCAAGTGTTCGAATGGGTCCACAGATAACACCCGCCGCCCTGAGACGCTCCAACCAGTACTGGCTGTCCCGCTGGCGGAACACGTCCTCGAGCGCTTCGGTGAGTGCAGCGCGGTTCCTCACCCGCGCAGCATTCGTTGCGAAATCCGGATGATCCCTCAAGTGGTCGACGCCTACCGCGCGACACAGCCGTGGCCAGGCATCTTGACCCCCGGTGCCGACGACCACAATATCGCTGTCCGCAGTGCGGAAGGCCTGGTAGGGTGCGAAGAACGGGCTCGCCGAGCCCAGCGGCTTGGGCAATTCGCCGCTCGTGAAATAGTCCAGCACATGCATCCCCAGCCATGACACGGCGCAATCCAAGAGGGACGTATCAACGTGTTGACCCTGTCCGGTTCGTTGTCGCGCGATATAGGCGGACAGGAGCCCTAGCGCTGCGAACATTCCCGTGCCGAAGTCGAGGGCAGCAATGGGAATCTTGTTCGGCCGCCCCTCAGGCTCGCCGGTCATGCGCATGAGCCCAGTGAAAGCCTGAAGCACAAGATCATATCCGCCTTCTTGGCCCATCGGGCCTGTTTGACCAAATCCGGAGATAGACACGTAGATCAGCTGCGGGTTAAGCGACCGCAGATCCTCGTAACCGAGACCGAGCTTCTGCATGCTTCCCGGCCGGGAATTTTCGACGACTCCGTCTACGCTCGGAATGATACGATGTATCACCTCACGTGCCTGAGGTGACTTCAGGTTCAGGGTCAGACTCTGCTTGTTGCGGTTCAAACTGAGAAACGCTGTGCTCTCGCCCTCAATGAAGTGCGGCCCCTGCCGGCGATATAAGTCACCGGTGTCCCGAGGTTCTACTTTGATCACCTCCGCGCCCAAGTCACCCAGCAGCATCGTGCAATACGGCCCGGAAACGTATTGGGTGAAATCGAGTATCCGAAATCCTTGCAGTGGCCCGGGCACGGGCTCGCGTCTCCTCCTACTCTCCATCCTTCTTAATAAGCTCGATCAGCACCCCGCGGCACGCTCTGGGGTGGACGAACGCCACCGTCCCTTGGATCCCTCTCCGGGGAGTGGGGTCTATCAACTCAACGCCGCGACCACTCAACTCCGCGAGCGCGGCCTCCAGATCGTCAACCTCGAAGCAGACATGATGGAGGCCTTCGCCCCGGCGTTCAATGAATCTCCCGACGACCGTGTTCGGTCCCGCTGGCTCAAGCAACTCCAACTGGCTGGCGCCCGCCGGAATAAACCCGATCCTCACGCCCTCCCCAAGCGCCACCTGCTGCAAACTCATGCTGAATTGACGGTACACTCGTGCCGCATCTTCGATGTTTCGCACCGCGATTCCAACGTGATCCAGCCTGGGTCGCATGTTCGCCCCTTTCCGTATTCCTCGAATTCCCGGAGGCATCGCAGCCGGCGATGAATCACCTTGCCGAGTCTACCCACGGCGCTTCCCCGGGCAGAGCGTCCCAGGGCGTCCCTGAAAAAACCAGACGCTTCGCCGGTACGTTCTCCTATGCACGCAACTCCACCAGCCGGTCGCTGGGCCAGCGCTCGCACCGATACGCCATGTCCCAGAACCGGTGCTCATAGTGCAGACTGATCAGATAATCATCCAGGAGTTGGGTTCGCCGACGCGCCGACAAGTCACCGGCTAGTCGATCAACAATCGTGCGGTGGCGATCGCACAGAGCGTGATGGTCCGCGCTCCAGTAGAATTGCATCCAGTCAATGTGGAGTGGGTTCTTCAAATGTTTCTCGAGTGAGGACCCGATCTCATCATACGTCCAGGGGCACGGGAGGAAGGCTGCCAACAAGTCTACCGTGTCGCGGCTGTGCGCGATCGCCAGGAGATGGCGTGTGTATCCAAGACAAGCCGGCGCCAACTCCGCGTTTGGGTCGCCGTCGCACGCCGCGAGGAGGTTGAGTTGGTGCTGAAGCTCGTTCTTGCCGGACGGGCCGCGTTCAAGGCAAAAGTCGCGCGCCTCAATATCGGGCGCCTTACCCGCAGCAAGCGCACGCGCCTTTACAGCCGCGTCGATATAGTGGGTGTTCTGTTCGAAGTAGAACTTGAGACTTCGGTCGGGCAGAGTTCCGTCGCGTAGTCCCCGGACAAAGGGATGCTCCAGAATACGCTGCCACAATTCACGTCCGGCATCGTACGCTTCCCGTGACCACGCCTTCATCGCTTTGATCTCCTACCAAGTCTCGAGATTGTACGCCATATCCCAAAACCAGTATTCGTACTTACAGCTCACAATAAAGTTCTTGAGCATCTCGTTCCGCGCAGCGGGTGAAACGTCGTCAACGCGCTCATCAACGAAACTCCGATACCTGTCGCACATTTCGTTATGCTCGCGGCTCATATAGAACTCCCACCAATCCCGATGGGAAGACTTCTTGAGCCGATCTCTTAGGTGGTGACCGATCTCGTCGTAGCTTAGCGGGCACGGCAGGAATGCGCCAAAATACTCCACTGGCCTGCGAGCCCAAGCGAGGCTAAGGATGTGGCGAGTGTAACCGTGACAGGCAGGCGCGATCGGAGCATTTGGGTTGCCGCCAAGTGCTGCAAGCATCTTCCGTTGGTGCTGCAGCTCCTCCACCACGACCGGTGTCCGATCCAGGAAGAAGTCTCTTTCCGCGTCTGAGGTTGCCTTGGACGCCGCAATGGTACGACACCGCACGACCATGTCGATGTAGTGGATATTCTGCTCGAAATAGAAGATGAGCTTTTTGTCGGGAAGAGTCCCGTTACCAAGCTCACGGATGAAATCATGCTTGAGAACGGCTTCCCAAAGCGGTGCCGCAATTTTCAGCGCCTGCTCTGTCCAGCGGACTCCCACCCCTCCTCCCTCCGCCCTAACCGTCCGTGCGTGACGCAGCCAGGTTGCAGAGCATCCGGTGACCGGCGCCTGCGCGACTCATTCCCTACTTGGCCAGAAACATCGTCCAAAAGCGATTGTGCGGATCAGCAGTAAAGCTGACCCCCGAAATCCTGGGATGTGTTGCCGCGTTGCGCCCGGTGACGAGCAGTGGAATCATGGGGACATCCTCGGCAACCATACCCTGAATCTTCTCGTAAGCCCGCACGCGCGCTTTGGTGTCTTGAGAAAACCGAAACGCCAGATGGAGCTCATCGATCACCGGGTTCTTGTAGCGAGTCACGTTCGACACGCCATCGGACTTGATCCACACATCGGTATTGGGATCCGGGTCATCCAGCCAGATCACTCCCTGCGACAGGATGAGTCCCTGAAGCGAGTTTTGACCCCGGATGCGCGCCGTCCGCTCGGCCCCCATTTGGGTCGTCGGCAGGGGTTTCAGGTCGACGACAATGTTCAGCTTGCGCAGGTGGTCCTGAATGAGGAGTGCAATGTCCTCGAACGCAGGCACTCCGCTGTCGTAGAAGATGCTCACCTGGAAACCTGACTGAAGGTTAGCCCGCTGCATCAATTCCTTTGCCTTGTTGATATCGTTGTAGAGTTTGAATGTCGGGGCAAAGCCGGGCGCGTCTGGGTTGACGTAGGATAGAGCTCGCTCCGCTCGCCCGCCATACACGTTCTTCGCCAGTTCATCATACGGCATCGCATACGCCAGCGCTTTGCGTGCGTTCCTGATATCGAGCGGCGGCTTGTCCAACGCGATTTCGAGCTTCACAATGTTCGGAACCGCTGCACGGCGAACCTTAAACCCCGCTTGTTCAAGGGAGGTGAGCTCCCGTGTCCCGAGCGCGGTCGTGACATCGACTTCGCCACGCCGCATAAGAGCAACGACATCGGCGGAATCCTTGATCACCCGAAGGATAACCCTTCTAAAGGCCGGCTTCTTCCCCCAATAGTTGGGAACCATCTGTAGGGTGGTTTCTTGCCCAGGCGTTCTGTTGTCCGCAACGTAGTACGGCCCGGTACCAACCGCGTGGTCCTTCAGGAACCTTGTCGCCCACAGGTCATCAGGGGTCGCCCTCGATTTCACGACTGCGGAATCCAGCACCGAGAACTGAGGAAAGCGCAATGACGGCAGCGATGACGGAAACAGCATCGGTGCGCCCTTCGCATCGCCGAACGTTATCTTGACTGTGTACCGATCCACCACTTGAATTTGCTTCTCGCCATCGAACAGCCCGGCGAGATTTGCGTTGAATCTGCCGAACCCCGGCACATTCGTCATTCGAGTAAGGCTATACTTCACGTCCTCAGCTGTGAGCTCGTTGCCGCTTGGGTAGAACTTCACACCCTTGCGTAGTTCGAAGGTTACCGAGGGTCCGCTGACTGTCCAGCGTTCGGCGAGCCCAGGGGCGACCTGAAGCCCCTGCCATACAAGTGTATCATCGGCCTTCTTCTCGAATTTGTATTGCACGAGGGTTTCGTAGACATTGAGGACGACCTCACGGTTCCACTCAATGAGGCTGTCTGGGGGATCCATGCTGTTCAGATCGCCTGACCAGGCGACGATAAGCGTCGAATCGTCGGCTTTGCGGGCCACGACGGCAGCTGCCGCCTCCAACGTGCTGGAAGGCAGGGAGGTCCACGGCGAAACACGCATTGACGTGGGCGCGAAGCCCGGGAGCGTGGCGGTCAACAATGGGGAACCCACCAGTATGCAACTGAGAAGTGCGATCGCACCTAGTCCGACAAATTTGAGCCCAAAGCGCTCCAGTCTGGGCATCTTCTGCTCCCTTCTTGTGTCGCAGGATAAGACATCGAGGAAAAGCCCCGAGCTGGTAGGCGATTGTTGGTTCGCAACAGCGATGCGTATATCATATGCGATATGTCATATTTTGGCACCCACGTGCCGTGCTTGTCAACAACACCGGTCACTCCAGCGCTAGAATTTTCGTGTCTTCCCAATGCGCGCGAAGTAGTGTTCGGGAATTTGTCCTGGGTCCTTGTAGAAGTAGACTCGACAAGGCTTGCGAGGGTCATCAGACCACTCATGAATTCGGAGTGGATAACCGAGATCTTCCGTACTCATGACCTCCCACCACACACAGTTGTGCACGCAATAGTATGGTACGTTCGTTCTGCCCCAGGACCACGGATGCGAGCGCGAGGTCATACCCAGTCTGGGCCCACCCCCCTCCCGCTCAGCTCTGCGCATTTTGCCACAGCCACCGCAGCAGTCCAGCACCATCACGTATCGGTCTTCCTCTTCAAAGACGTCGACAGCTTCAGACCGGAGACCACTGTAATCCGCCCGAGCCATCTCCGCGTGATACCGAACCCGCTCAAGGGGCCTCATTTCATAAGTGGGCTCGTGTCCTGCAACGAGCAACTTTCGGCGCCACCAACGTAGCGCCGCTTCCACATGGTCCTCTCCATAACGCTCGGCAATATAGGTAAGGAGTGATTGAATGTACAACATTGACTGGCTCACCCGTCCTGGCTTCACATGGTTCTCCCCATCCTTGATGTACCTCAGCCATCGAATGGCCTCCTCGGGTCGCCCCCCCGCGATGGCGTCGCGCACTAAGTCCCAAGTCAGAATGCCCTGCTCCGGGGCGGACTCAGTGCGGGTCACTCTGCCTAACGCCCCGGACCATTCTAGCTTCGGTGCCATGTCCGTTCCCTCCGAGACGAGAATGCGGAACACAGAAATGCCAGAAGCCAAGATCTCCAGGCTAGCGCTGAAATTTGGATGGTTCCTTCTTGAGTCCAAGGGCGGTGAAGTATTCCTCGGGAATCAACTCTGGTTCCTTATAGAAAATCATACAACAAGGGTCGGAAGGATGGTCGGAATCGGGATTGAGCCCGCGTCCGGGTATTTCATGAACTCGGATCGGAAACCCCCTCGTCTCCGTCGCCATGATGCCCCGACTCAAGGCACAGTGGCAGCAGTAGAGAGGCTTCCCACCCTTGCCCCAGGACCACCGGTGGGCCTTTTCAGTCACGGGAAGGTTCCAGTCTCCCTGCGTCATCCCGCTCCGGAGCATTCGCCCGCCCGAGTTGCATGGAAGAAGCTTCATCACAAAACGATCCGCTTCTTCCGAGATCTGGATCGCGCCCGGTGGAGGACAATGACCACGCATTATCTCAGCATGTCTATTCACCAAGGCCCGCACATCCGTGAGAAGCCCGGGCTCGAAACCCTCTACGCTGCCAGGTACACCATCCGATTTGGCACCCCACGTCGCCCTAAACATGTCCTCGTATGCGTCCTCGCCGAAGGCCTCGACGACGTAGGAGAAATTGCCGTACACCCAATCAGCAAAGAAGAAATGGCGCGGAGCAACCTCGCCTTCCTGCAGGTAATCGAGAATCGCCAAAGTCTCAGCCTGCTTCCCATCCCTGATGGCCTCCTCCAATATCTCCCACGTGGACTTGCCCAGGCGATCAGGGGGATCGCTGCGGAGAGTCCGCCGTAGCTTGTCCGACTCTTCGAGCTCCACTGGTTTCCGAGAAGCGTCCATGCCACCCTCCATACGCACAACCCGGTCAGGCGGATGGCCGGGGGCGCAGGTCGACCACTCTACGGGCCTTGAATACTGTGCGTTCCAGACTGCCAGCCTGAACCAGGTGGACGAGTGGTGTCACGCCCAGGGCCTCGCCGAGGGCGCGGCGAAGGCGGTCGCCTACGGTTTCGTCCCTCCCCGAGGCCACCTCGGCAATTACGGCAACCTGATCTACGCCTCGTTCCTCGTCTCTGCTTAGTTCGATGCGGAATTCCTCGGTCAACTCGGGAAACGCGCGCACGACGCCTTCAACTTGCACGGGGTAAAACTTCGCTCCTTTGTAAATGATCAGGTCGTCGGCCCGGCCCAAGATGCCTCCGGCCAACCGCGCGTGAGTGCGGCCACACCGGCATGCCTCAGAATCCAGGCGGGCAAAGTCGCTCGTCCAGTACCTGATCATCGGCATGGCCTTGCGCGTCAGGTTGGTAAGGACCAGCACGCCGGAATGGCCGGGGGGAAGGGGCTCCTGGGTCTCGGGATCAAGAACCTCGGCGAGGTAGTGGTCTTCCGCGATGTGCAGACCGCTCTTCTCGATACATTCGGACGCAAACGTCGGGGCAATCTCGCCGAGGCCGTAGTAGTCGTAGCAGTCGATCCCCAGCGCTCGTTCGATGCGGGCACGCGTGGCAGGAACCTCCGCGCCGGGTTCGCCACCGAAACAGCCCGCCCGCAGCGGAATGTCCGCTGGGTTCACATCACGTTCCCGCATATGCTCAGCGATATGAATGGCAAACGATGGCGTGGCAATCAGCACTGTCGATCCAGGGTTGAGAAAGTAGTCCACTTGGCGGGAGGTCGTGCCGGCGCCAATCGGAATGACGAAGCACCCGATGCGGGCGCAGGCATAGTGGACGGCGATCCCAGCCACCCACAGGCCGTAGGCGAAGGCGTTCTGCACAATATCGTCGGGCCGCACGCCGAAGCTCCACATCGTCCGGGCGGTATGGTCGGCGATCACCCCGGCATCCTCCGCCGACCAAATCGTGTTCACCGGCACCCCCGTTGTGCCGGTGGACGGATGCAGTTCGCGCCACTCGGATATCGCCGCCACGATGTAGCGTCCGAATGGTGGGTGTGCCGCTTGTTCGTCGCGGAGCTCCTGCTTGGTAACCACGGGAAAGAGTCGGATGTCCTCCAGGGTTTGAAGATGCGAGGCTTTGACCCCCACCCGATCCAAACGCTCACGATAGAAGGCAGACTCACGGTAGCATCGTTCGATCTGCCAGCGCAGGCGTTGGAGTTGCAGCGTTGCGAGGCGGGAACGGGGTAGTGTCTCGATGTCAGAGTCCCAGAACCGACTCTTCTCCACCGCTGGCTCCTCCTTCGATCAGGCGTTCATGCCTCCGTCAAGCACGACCACACGAAGGGTCAAGACTGCCCGAAAGCAACTTTGGAATCCCACTCATTCGATCGACTATCAGGGCACCTGCTTGCTGCAGCACACGCCTCTTGGCTCTTGCCGTGTCGTTGTTTTCCTGGATCATCGCCGATGCGTGCCCGAAACTCGTACCCTGCGGGTACGCTTCCTGGAAATCACCGCTGATGAGTGCAGCAACGGGCTTAGGATATCGAGCGCGCTCCAGGTAGTCTGCAAGCGCCTGCTCTGCCCGGGTTCCAGGTTCGCCAAAATACACAACGGCTTGTGTCTGGGAGTCCGCCGCGAACAGCCTAAGGCATTCGACAGGGCTGGTCCCAATAATCAGATCTCCGCCAATCGACACGCATGTGCTGACGCCGTATCCCGCGTTCTTGAGGGTCACGGCAATCTCCGCAGACATTCCTCCGCTTCGCGAAATGATACCGATCGAACCGGGCGCGTAAATCTCCTCGGGAGCGTCACCACCAATCCCTCCCAATTTGCACTCGCCCGGGCTGATCAACCCATTGCAGTTGGGGCCAATGATCCGTACCCCCGCGGCGCGTGCCGCAGCCACGAAATCCGCAGCATCGTGGTGTGGAACTCCCTCTGTGGGCACCAGAATAAGGGGGATACGTGCCTCCACAGCCTCAAAAACCGCCTCCCGTACCGCCGACGCAGGTACGTACACCACACTCGCTGTCACGTGGTGCTGCGCCAGAGCCTCGCGCACCGTATCGTAGACCGGCACGCCAAAGACCTGTTGTCCTCCCTTGCCGGGAGTCACTCCAGCCACAACACGGGTGCCATACGCCCGCATGCAGGGGACATCCATGGCGGCTTGTCCGCCTGTGATTCCCTGCACAACAACACTCGTATCCCGATCAATCAAAATACTCAATGCCGTGTGGTGTCCTCAAACGCGCGAGGTTAGATCGACAATGAGCCTGACTGCCTCTTCGATATCGGTTCCGTGAGGGAGGTATCGAATACCGGGCACTTGCGAGGCAAGTATTCGTGCATTGCCTTCGCCAGGGCCAAAAACGCGAACAACAATGGGGAACCGTTCTGTGGTAACGTGATGATCTGCGATGGAACGCACAAGAGCCTCCACGACCACATCCGCCCTTACCATTTGAAGATAGTTGACGCACACCAGCAGACTCTTCACGTGTGGCTGTGTGAAAATTGCATCGAAAACGGCGGAGAGTTTGTCGGGAGACCGACCTGGGGTGATGTCGGTGTGGTTCGCCGGTCTGCCCCCGAACGCAATCAGAAGATCGTGAATCATCAGCCCGGCCCCGCCTCCAGCCACAAAGAGACCTATCTCTCCCTCCAGTTCAATGTAGCGCACCCTGCCTCCGACCAGGGCGCGGTCGGCCTCCCCGACCGCCCTCTCACGAATGGTAGGCTCGCGCCATCCCGGTCCGGCGTCCACGGGGACCCTCGCGAAATCCGGATGCCGAAACATTGCAGCGTCGTCAACGTCGAGCATCGCACCCACTGCCCAAAGGTGTCCGCTTTCATCAACGGCGAGAGGATTTATCTCGAGCATGAAGCCATCCACCTCTCGAAACGTTTCCCATAGACGAAGGGTAAAGTATGACAGATCGACCAACTGGGACCCGCGAACCCCGGTTCGCCGCCAGAGGTCGACACACTGATGCCGCCTAAATCCTGTCACGTGGTCGACAGAATGCACAACAATCGCCTCGGGATGCTGAAGGTGCGTTTCCTCGATATCGACCCCACCTCGTGTAGAAGCCAACACCCTGGCGCCATCGGGACCAAACGTGAATGCCGTATAGAGTTCGTGTGCGATGGGGATCGCGTGTTCAATGAGCACTTGCCGGACCATGTACCCATGGACCTTGGACCCTAGGATGCTATCGATGATCCGCCGTGCGTCCGAGACACCCGCCGCCTTTTGAACAGCCCCGGCTTTCCCTCGCCGGCCGGCAGGCACGAGGGCCTTGACCACCACCTGCGGACCCATGGATTGAACAATTTCCTCCACGCCCGAAGAAGAAGTTACCACAACTCCAGGCGGAACCCGAATGCCGTGTTTGCGTAGCAGGTCCTTAGTGACATCTTCGCTCAGTCGAGCCATCGCCACCCCTGCGCGTCTGGCGGCTGGCTCACCACGCGGTTCTGATGTGAAATCCCACTAGGCAATTGACCCGACCGCGGTTCCTACCATAACCTTAGTGCCGTTCTGATTCTCACACCAGAGTTCGAGTTCGAACAGGCTTCGTCCTTGCTCGGTACGCACAGCGACCACTTTCGCTTTTGGCTGGATCGTGTCGTTGACGGTGACGACAGCGATGAATTTCGCGGTCATAGAGCCGTTGCCCAACCACTGTTCGCCGAACAGATCAATGAGAAGGGATACTGCGTAGCCCTGATACTGTGTGCCGGAGGCCGCTACTGTGTAGAGCCCCGTCGCCTTCGCGGCGCCCATGTCTGTATGGATGTTCTTCTTAGGCCAACCGTCCGCGGCAAACAGACCCCCTGAAAAAGCCCAGAGTCGCTCCCATGTCAACGTGCTCTTCTTGCCGCTAAACTCCGAGCCGACTGTTGTTTGTCTGGTCAAGATCGTCATCCGAGGTTACCTATCGCTCCCTTTTTCCGCAATGCTCATCGCCGCGGACACATAGGTATTCTCTATCCGCCTCCGCATGATGGGTTCGCCCGCCGCATGGGTGATGAGCGCATCATAAACTCGATAGGGGCGTCCTCGTTTCTCGTACGCGTCCCTGACCACCCAGGTAACCTTGATCGGCTGCCCCACTCTGACGGGCCGCAGAAATTCACATTGCTCTCCGACATGAATGGCCGCGAGACCAGAGGAAACTGAAAAAGACGGACTGCGGGGCATGTTGCTCATGTTGAGCAGCAGCGCCGGGTGCACCAGCGGCAGACTGGCGGGGGTTCTCTCTACGTATCGTGGATGGTAGTCTTCTTGACCATACAAATACTGCTCGTTCATCTCTGGCGTCACAGTGAACTCGAGAGGTTCCAGGATGTCCCCGACGACCTGTTTGTCCGACGGCGTGCGCTCCACCGTGTTGCCTCCCCTCTAGATCAAAGCGGACTTCTTCATGGACTTGCGGCCATGGCGACGTTACAGGATGGTTCTACCGCCGTCCACGAAGAGGGTCTGTCCGGTGATATAGCCACTCAAGGGCGAAGCGAGGAAGAGAACCGGCTCCGCAATATCCTCCGGTTCCCCCAGCCGTCCCATAGGAATCGTTTGCGTTAGGCTCTCCCACTCGCGGGTACCTTGCGGCGCGAGACTCCTGGACAGATCCGTCGGCAGGCGACCGGGAGCCACGCAATTGACTCGAACCCCGAACGGAGCCCACTCCTCCGCCAAAGCCTTGGTGAGCATAACAATCGCGGCTTTCGAAGGCCCATACACTGAGTTCGGAACACCGCGTCGGACTAACACGGCGGAGGTTGAAGCAATATTCACCACGGCCCCGCTCCTCTGACCCACCATGATCCTCCCGGCAGCGACAGTGCAAAAGTAGGTCCCTCGAAAGTTGGTCTGCACAATCGCATCAAAGTCGTCGACGGTGATCTCTACGGCTGGTTTCCGCACCGCCGTGCCGGCGTTGTTCACCAAAATGTCTATGCGGCCAAAGTGTGCATGCGCGGTCTCGAGCAGCCGGGCACAATCGTCGGGATCGCGAACGTCCGTGGGAATCGTGATCACCTCGACCCGTGCCTGGCGCAGTTCCGAGGCAACGTCGTCAAGGAGCACCCGGTTCCGGGCCGCAACGGCAAGCCGCGACCCGGCACGCGCGAATGCGAGGCTTATCCATCGCCCTAGACCGCGACTGGCCCCGGTGACGACGACGACTTTCTCCTCCAGTCCCCAAGAACGACGCGTCTGCACGCGTTCTCGTCTCCAGTCTGCCGGGGCTTCTCAACGGGGTACCGCCTCTGGGGAGGCGGGTCTGGCTACGCGCGTAGCAGGACGCTATTGCGGCGCATTTGCATCACGTCTAGCGGATCGTTCCCATAGACATGATAGAGCTATCGTGGAACGGAAGAACCCGTTCACCACCCCTCTCCAGGATCCGCAGCATGCTATCGTAACAGACGAGCGGATCAATGTGCATCCCAGCGGGAATCACACGGTACTCTGAATGAGCAAGTACGTCCGCGGGCGGGTAAAAATTCTCGCGAATCGTGCACATGCCTGCAATCACATAAGGCCCCTGACCGGTCTCCACCACAACGGATTGCCCGCCGGGGCTGTGCCCAGGCGTATAGAGTATTTCCAGCCCGGGCGCAACCGTGTGGTCACCTTCGAGCAGATGGAGGTTGAGTTTGGATATTTCTTCGTAGATGTACTTTGGGGCGTACGTGCCCTCGAAGAGTGGGTGAAATGGGATTTTGGCCCACTCCGCGCGTTGCAGCAGGATTCTGCTCTTCTTGAAGCGGCGAGTTCCCATCGTGTGATCCCAGTCGAGGTGGGTCTGAATCAGAATGTCGATGTCGTCAAAACGAAGGCCCCGGTCACGAAGGTGCTCCTCCAGAGGCTTCACGTCAACGACGTCTGCGAACTGCTCTCCCGCAAGCATCAGAGGGCGGTCGGCCGGCCGGATGTGCGTACGGTAGTCCTCAGCGCTGCACCCAGCGTCTACCAAGACCGTTATACCGTTGCCCTGGATGAGCCAAGAGACATATGGGATGTCTATCTTCTGGCCAAAGTTGTGCATGTACGTAAAGCGGCTTTTTTCGCGCTTCGGCCCAACAGCTACAACCTGCGGAGTGATCGTGTACATGAAGAGTCCCCTTTTTTGGACCGAGGCCAAAATCCCGCGCTGCGGCGGACCACAGCCTGCCGGGGTGACGCCTAGTGAGGCTCCTTGGGTGTGTTAGGGTCGCTTCCCCACTCCTGCCAGGAACCATCATAGACCGCAATGTTCTCCAAGCCCAGCATCTTGAACATCACGTAGCAGCACGAGGCCGAAACACCCCCGCCACAATACAGCACGACAGGTTTACCCGGCAGTCCACCCGTCGAGGCCGCCAATTGTCTCAGTTCTTCAAGCGGCTTCCATGTGCCGTCTTCCCTGAGCACGGCGGGTGCCGGAAGTCGACTGGCCCCAGGGATGTGCATCCCTGTCGCAAACCACGTGCGGTCCATGCGACAGTCAAGCAGCCGGCAGTCCCCAGTGGAAATCGCAAGTACGTCTTCTTTGGTTGCGCGGATCGCAGGATTGAGTCGCGGAGTAAATTGCTGTGGAGCATACCCTATTCTACCGGATTCCGCGGGCCGGCCTTCCGCCAGCCACTTCGGAATTCCGCCGTCCAGGATTCGGGCGTTGCTGTACCCATAGTAGTGAAGGCTCCACACTAGACGAGCGGCCATGAAAATGCCGTTATCATCGTAGGCGACCACCTGAGTATTGTCGCCGATACCCGCCGCTTCCATCACTGCGCGGAAGCGATCGGGCGAGGCGATCTTGCCAGGGACACGATCGTCCGGGTGAGAAAGGTCCCGCAGGTAATGGAGGTAAACCGCGCCGGGAATATGCGCGCGGAGGTACTCACGCTCGCCCAGGTCCTGATCATCCAGTGACCAGCGCAGGTCAACGATCCGCACATCGCTGTTGAATAGATTCGCGGCCAGCCAGTCGGTGGAGACGAGTAACTCGTGGCGATGCATGCCGTTTTCCACATCCCTCACAGGCATGTTAAAGAACTGGAGCCCACGACCGGATTCGAACCGGTGACCTTGTCCTTACCAAGGACACGCTCTACCGCCTGAGCTACGTGGGCCCGTCCCCGGCGTATTATAGCAAAGGGTGTTCGAGATTCAACGCGCGCAGGACGGCCGGCTCGGCCGCCGAATCCTCAGACAGCGTCCACGAGGAGGCATCCGATGGATCTGATCTTCTGGCTGGTAGCGGCGTTGATCGTGTACTTCCTGTTCGTCCGTCCGCCGGGCTAGCGCGCGGTTCTCCTTACCTCCCGGCCGCGACCGGTTCCGCGGCAGCAACCGGCAGGCGCAGCACAAACGTGCTACCCTGTCCCGGCGCGCTGGCTTTCAGCACGACGCTGCCCCCCATCTGCTCGGCGAGCTGCCTCGAGATGTAGAGACCCAGGCCGCTGCCGCCGCCGCCCCGCCGCAGCCCGCGTTCAACCTGCCCGAAGCGACCGAACAGGCGGTCGTGGTGCTCGGGCGAGATGCCGATGCCGGTATCCTTCACGAGCGTCTCGACTTCATTCCCGTCCACTTCGTGCGAGACGTCGATCTGCCCGGTCTGCGTGTAGCGCACGCTATTGCCGAGCAGGTTGATCAGGATCTGCAGCACCCGCTCCGCGTCCATTCGCACCGGCGGCAGGTCGGCCGAGGCATGGTATGTGATGGTGAGCGCCTTGCGCTCCGCGTCCGGCCGCATCGTCTCCACAGCCTGAGTGACCAGGGAGGGCAGGCGGCCGGTCTCGATGCGCATCGACACCGAACCATGATCAAGTCGCGCGGCTTCGAGGAAGTCGTTGACCATGCGAATCAGGCGGCCTGTGGACGAGAGGGCCTCTTCGATCGTGCCCTTGAGGCTCGTTGAAAGGGATTCCTCGAGCGCCATCTCCAGGTTGCCCTTGATGACCGTGAGCGGCGTCCGCAGTTCGTGGGATGCGATGTTGAAGAAGTCTTCACGAAGGCGCTCGACTTCGGCTTCCGCACGGGCGTCCCGGAGCAGAATGATCGCACCGTGATGCCCGTTGGTACCAGCGAGCGGAGTGGCGGCCACGGAGGTCGGGAGGGCGGACGGCCCGGCGACGACATAACGGCCAGGCGATACCTGCTGGCCGGAGAGGGCGCGCCACAACGGATGGGTGTTGTGCGACACTGGTGTGCCGTCTTCGCGCCGCAACGGCAGCACGCTGGTCAGCGACTCGCCGCGGAGATCCTCGGGGGGGCGCCCCAGGATCGCGGCAGCCGCCGGGTTGCAGAGCGTGATCCTCCCCGTTTCGTCAGTGGCGACGAGCCCTTCCCCCATGCTGGTGACCACGGTCTCGAGGCTGCGATGGGCCTCGCGGACACGGCTGCGGCTCTGGAGGTTGCGCATGGCCAGCATGTAGGTGAACCCCGATACGAGCAGCAAGCCGGCCACGCGCGGCATCCCCTGTGTGGCGATACTCACCATCGTGACCTGCCCGCGCAGGGTATCAACCGCCAGCCCGACAACCAGCGCCCCGAGCGGGATCGCGAGAGGAACGATGATCGTCTGCGGCGCTTGGGTCCACGCCAGCGGCAGGATCGGTAGGAAGGTGATGAAGAAATACGGGCTCTGCTCGCGTCCCGTCGCCTGCACCAGGATCGCCACCATGAGGCTGTAGACCCCCGAGGCGAAGACCGCCCGCCCGAGCCCCGCGCCGCCGACCGGCAAGAGATGATAGAAGACTACGGTGAAGAAGCTGGTGACGATCATGACGGCGGAGAGGGTCATGCGGTGGCCGGCATCGGGCGTGATGCTGGCCACAACCGCCGTGAGTAGGATAAAGCCCCAGGCCACGGCTTCGGTGGCCATCTCGAATTCGCTGACGCTGGGCGGCTGGGCGTCGCGCTCAGTCGCGCGGCGTTGGATAAAACGGAAGACCACAGACTCGCGCGCGAGTGCGATCGCCAGGATGCCATAGGTCAAGACCGCGGGCCAACGTCCCACCAGGATAAACCCGATCGCCAGGATGGCGAACGGCACGGCGCCGGCGAGCTGTGATGCCGGTTGCGCCCTGGGCCAGACCCATCCCGCCACGAGGAGCATCGCGCTCGCGAGCATGCCTGCGCCCACCGGCCGCAGGAATGCGTGGAGGAACGCGGCCTTCGACAACATGAAGACCTCCGGCCTCACGAATACGAAGACCCCGATGGTTGCCGCGATGACGGCTATCGCGGCGGCCAGTGTCGGGATCCGGCGGCGCGGGGGCGTATCATATCGCCACGGCCGCACGGCGTCGACCAGCAACGTCGCGGCGAGCGTCGCACTCACGACCATGACCATCCAGGATCCCGCCGAGAAGGCGAGCGCTGAAGCGACCCAGAACGGAACGGTCCCGACCGCTGCCAGCGCCACCGGGACCCATCCATCCCGCCGCATCTTTACCACGTAGGTCAGGAAGACGAAGACCCCGCTCGAAAGAAGGAAGACCTTCATCTGGCTTAGTCCGCCGATAGTGGTCGGATACGGCGCGACGGCAAATGTCTGTGGAAAGGCCGTAGAGAGCCACCCGATGGCGAACAAGAGAACACCCGCAACCGACGGCAAAACCGATGGCTGCGCGTGGGGACGATCCAGCGATGCCACCTCCCAGGTTCCAGGAAACCTGCCCGTAACTTCCGGTATGTTTCATGCCCATCGGAGCGGCAAAGGAGACCTCATGGAAAGCGCCGAACCCCATGCCAACCTATGGCGCTCTCCGTTGGCCCCAAACCCCCGAGACTGCTCGTCGTCGACGACGAGCCGTCGATTCTCCGCCTCTTGAGGCAGCGGCTGGAGTCTTTCGGCTGCCAGGTGATCACCCTCACCGGCGGCACGGACGTCTTGAAAACGGCCCGGGAACAGATGCCGGACCTGATCATGGTGGACGTCATGATGCCTGACCTGGACGGGTTCACGGTGTGCCAGCAGTTAAAGGAAGACCCCGAGGTTCGCGACATTCCGGTGGTCCTCCTCACGGCCCGCTCCGAGGTCGAAAGCCGCATCAAGGGGCTCGAAATAGGGGCGCATGACTACATCCCGAAGCCGTTTGACGCCACGGAGCTGATCGCGCGCGTCAGGGCCGCCTTGCGGGTCAAATTCCTCCAGGACGAACTCAAGGCCGCCAACAAGATGCTCGAGCAGTTGGCGACCAACGATGCGCTGACCGATCTCCCGAACCGGCGGTCCTTCGATGAGCAGTTCTTCCTGGAGGTAGAGCGGGCGCGGCGGAGCAGTCAGGTCCTGTCGGTGATCATGATCGACCTCGATGGGTTTAAGCAGATCAATGATACGCACGGCCATCAGGTCGGTGACGAGGCGCTGCGCCAGATTGGCCGCATCCTCTCAGGCCGGCCGCGCAGGACCGACCTGGCCGCCAGGTACGGCGGCGATGAGTTCGTCTGGGTGCTGCCAGGCGCGGGTCCGGAGAACGCGATCGAAGTCGCCGAATCGCTGCGCCGGAAGGTCTCGGAAGTCGCGGTTGAGGCGCCGCAGGGCAAGATCGCACTCACGGTCACCGCCGGCATTTCGACGTATGACCCCGCCAACCACGGACCGGTGGCCGCGACGGCGCTGCTGGAGACCGCCGACCAGGCGTTGTTGCAGGCCAAGGCCGCCGGCCGGAACCGCGTGATCTATCGCGCATTGGGAGAGACCGACGAACCCGGCGAACAGGGCTCGGACGTCACGCGCTATCGCTGAAACGCTCCAGGTTTCAATCCTCGTGGTGCCCAGGGTGGGAGTCGAACCCACAACCTGCGTTCGCAGGACGACATTTTAAGTGTCGCGCGTTTGCCGGTTTCGCCACCTGGGCAGGAATCGCGAAGACAAACGGTGGAGGCGGCGGCCGGATTCGAACCGGCGTATGGGGGTTTTGCAGACCCCTGCCTTGCCTCTTGGCTACGCCGCCCCGTGCATGGAGCGGGAGATGGGACTTGAACCCACGGCCTTCTCCTTGGCAAGGAGACGCTCTACCGCTGAGCTACTCCCGCCCGCGCCATGTACAGCCCGATTATAGGCCAGGGCCGGTCACGGCAGCAACTCCACGGAGTCCGCGGCGGCGATAGGACGCCCGGTGATGGCGAGGAACACATCTTCGAGCGTGGCCTCGACACCGCCGGCGGCGGCGCCCCATCGGGCTTTCAGCGCCGGTGGCGCGCCGCAGGCCAGCACCCGGCCACGATCGATGATCGCGACTTCGCCGCAGAGACGTTCCGCCTCACCGAGGTGGTGCGTGGCCATCACGATGGTGCGGCGGCGGTCGCGGCCCAGCGCGGCGAGCAACGTCCGCATCGCCGCGGCGGCCTGCGGATCGAGTCCCGCCATCGGCTCGTCGAGGATGATCAACGCCGGATTGTGGACCAACGCGCGCGCCAATGCGAGGCGCTGCCGCATGCCGCTGCTGTAACGTTCAACGAGATCGTCGGCGCGTTCCACAAGCCCGACCAGGGCCAGCAGCTCCGCCGTCCGTTCACTGGCGACCCGCGTGGGCAGATCGTGCAGCGCGGCCGCATACAGGAGATTCTCCCGCCCAGTCAGGCGCCAGTATACGGAGCGTTCGCCGCCCAGGACAACCCCAATCCGCCGCCTGACGGGCTCGGGGTGCCGGACCGCGTTGTAGCCGAGCACCCGGACGCGCCCACCGGAGGGCGCGAGGAGCGTGCTCACGATGCGCAGCAATGTCGTCTTCCCGGCACCGTTAGGCCCAAGGAGGCCAAACACCGTTCCGACCTGCACGGTGAGACTGACATGGTCCAGCGCCAGGACCTCATCGCGTTGGGCCGCCCGTGTGGCCGGGAATCGCCGGGTCACATCTTCGAGGACGACCGCGTGCGGCGCCTGGTCTTCGACGGATGCGGGCGCGGCGTCTGCCGTTGAAATCAGTAGGTCCCTCCGTGAGACCGATCAGTCGAGCAGTGAGGGCAGGGCGCCTTCGGCTTCGAGCAGGCGGCGCTTGAGTGAGACGCCCCCGCGCAGCGAGTATCCACCGAGACCCCCATCGCTGCGCACGACGCGATGACAGGGAATCAGCAGCGGCAGCGGATTGCGGGCGCACGCCGCCCCCACCGCCCGGGCCGCCCCCGGCTGCCCCACCGCTTTCGCGATTTCGCCATAGGTCTTGACGACACCGGCCGGAATGCGACGGAGCAGCCCGAGGACTTCACGCTCGAACGGTCCAACCCGCGTCAGATCGACGGGGCCGCGAAACACCTCGTGTTTCCGGATGGCCGACTCCACCGCCCCGGTGAGCCAGCCTGGCGCGGGGACCGGGTGCACGCGGGCGCCGAGATAGCGGGCGGCATCGCGCTCGAACGCGGCCGGCGAGAGCGCGATGCGCGCAAACACCGGGCCCTCGGGACCGAAGCCAACGTAGAAGGTCCCAAACGGTTGCGGGAACGCCGCATACTCGAACGGCCCGATGGCGGCGTGAACCCGGGACCGGCGCCCGCGACTTCTCGCCGCGGGCGCGGCGTCGGTGCGATCCCCGCCGGCGGCCAGCCGGCCCAGATCGGCTTCGTCGAGCCGCAGCAGGGACGCGACGGCGCGGCCATATCGCGTGATGACGACGGGCTCACCGGTCAGGACGGTTCGCAAAACTGCATTGGTTTGGTTCTTCAATTCGGCGGTCGAGACGAGGCGCATGTCGGAGGTCCTCCTAATAGCCTTATTTATGGCTATATGGTAGATGCCGTCAGGTACGGTGTCAAGCACCAGCAGCGTCACGTGGATCGGGATGCTCGGCCAGGTAGCGGGCCACTCTCTGCGCGAGCTTCGGTCCCAGGACGTCGGTCAGTGTCTCGACTGGTGCGACCCGCACCCCTCGCACCGAACCGAAGCGACGAATCAAGTCTCGTTTCCGCCGCTCCCCAATCCCTGGGATGTCGTCCAGGACCGAGAAGACGATGCGCCGTTCCCGCAGCCGTCGGCCCGCGATGTTGGAGAAACGGTGTGCCTCGTCCCGCACCCGCTGGACAAGCTGCAGCGCTTCGGATTCCGGTCGCAGGCGAATCGGATCGGGACGATCGATCAGGTAAAGTTCCTCCTGTTCCTTGGCCAGCGCGACCGCCGGCACCGTCACGTTGTACTCGAAGAGGACCCCACGCGCGGCGTTCAATTGCCCGCGGCCGCCGTCGATCAGGACCAGATCGGGCAGCACCGACCAGCGGGGACGGATCGGCTCGTCGCGATCGATCTTCTCCTGCTCCTCGCGGGCCCGTGCGAAACGGCGCCGCAGCATCTCCTGCAACGCCGCGTAGTCATCACCGCCCCCGGCCGCCCGCATCCGGAACTGGCGGTAGTCAGGCTTGCGCGCGCGGCCGGCCTCGAAGACGACCATCGCCCCCACCGCCTCTCCGGCCTGGAAGTGACTGACATCGTAGCCCTCGACCCGAAACGGTGCGGATTCGAGGGAGAGCGCCTCCTGCAGATCGGCGACACCCGCCCCGGCCGGACCCGCTTCGCGGGCGTGCGCCTGGTGTAGGTAGAGCGCGGCGTTCTCGCGCGCGAGTTCCACCAGCCGCCGCCTGTTCCCACGCTGCGGCACCGCCACGTCCACCTTCGCTCCCCGGCGTTCGGTCAGCCATGCCGCGAGCGCGGCGCGGTCGTCGATCTCTTCGCCGACCAGGACCTCGCCCGGCAGAACGGGCAGGTCGCTATAGTGCCGCGCCAGCACCTGCGAGAGGATCTCCTTCGGCTCCAGCCCACGCGTGCCGGCAATCAACACGTGCTGCTGATCCTGGATGCGGCCGCCGCGGATCGTGATCATCTCGACGCAGGCCAGGTCGCCCGACTGCGCTACGGCGGCGATGTCGCGATTCTCCAGGCCGCCGCTCGCGATGCGCTGGGGTTCGGCGATGGCTTCCATGGCCTGGATTTGATCACGCAGTTGCGCGGCGCGCTCGAACTGCAGCCCCTCGGCGGCGTCTGCCATCTCCGCTCGGAGCTCGTCGAGGAGACTGGTCTGCCGGCCATCGAGGAAAAGCGCGGCCTGGCGCAGTTGTTCCTGATACGCGTCGGCCGATGCACCCCATGCGACACATGGTGCCGAGCACAGTCCCATGTCGTAGTCGAGGCAGGGACGCGGGAGGTCCCCGGTGATCTCGATGGTACACGTGCGTAGTTTGAAGAGCTTGCGGATCGTCCGGATCGTCCGGCCGACCAGCTTGGGCTCGTGGTAGGGATAGGGACCGAAGTACCGGGCGCCGTCACGCAGGACTTTGCGCGTCATGATGATCTTCGGAAACGGTTCGTGGGTCAGCTTCACGTACGGGTAGGCTTTGTCATCCGCCATCCGCACGTTGAACGGCGGCTGATGCTGTTTGATGAGGTTGGTCTCCAGGATGAGGGCTTCGACCTCGTTCGCCGTAACGATCGTGTCGACGTCGACAATCTTTGGTACCAGCACGCGCAGCCGAGGGTTGGCCTGGGATTCCGGATCCTGAAAGTACTGCCGGACACGCGCACGCAAGGAGGCCGCCTTGCCCACGTAGAGCACTCGACCCGCGGCGTCCTTCATCAGGTAAACGCCGGGCCGCGTCGGCAGAAGCTGGAGCGTGGCTCGAATCGCCTCGGACGTCATGCGGCTTCGGCGGGCCGGGGCTAGCGACGCGCCGCCGAACGTGCCGTGCGACCTGAGACCCGCCCGGCCGTCTGGCCCCGCCCGGCCGCGGCGCCGTTTCCGCGGGCGGCCCCGCTCCCCAGCATCCGGCGGAGGAACTGCCCGGTGTACGAACGGGTCGTACGGGCCACGTGTTCGGGCGTGCCCTCGGCAATAACCTCGCCGCCGTACTCACCACCCTCGGGTCCCAGATCGACGATCCAGTCCGCGGTCTTGATGACATCCAGGTTGTGCTCGATGACGATGATGGTGTTGCCGGCATCGACCAATCGGTGCAGTACCCCCAGCAGGCGCTCGACGTCGGCGAAATGAAGGCCCACCGTGGGCTCGTCCAGTATGTAGACGGTCTGGCCCGTGTCCCGCCGGGAGAGTTCCGTCGCCAGTTTGACGCGTTGGGCTTCGCCGCCGGACAACGTGGTGGCCGGCTGACCGAGCCTGACGTAGCCGAGGCCGACGTCGCCCAGCGTTTGCAGTTTACGGCGAATGCGCGGGATCGCCTCGAAGAATATCAGCGCCTCACTGACCGTCAGGTCCAGAACCCCGCTGATATTCTTGCCGCGGTAGGTGACTTCCAGCGTCTCGCGATTGTACCGCTTGCCCTTGCAGACCTCGCACGGCACATACACGTCGGGCAAAAAGTGCATCTCGATCCGCACAATGCCGTCACCTTCACACGCCTCGCAGCGCCCGCCTCGCACGTTGAACGAAAACCGGCCCGGCCCGTAGCCACGCACCTTGGCTTCCGAGGTCTGCGCGAACAGGTCACGGACCAGGTCGAACGTCTTCGTGTATGTCGCCGGGTTGCTGCGCGGCGTGCGGCCGATTGGCGACTGGTCGATCTCGATGACCTTGTCCACGTGTTCGAGCCCCTCGACGCGGTCGTGCGCGCCGGGGCGGATCCGCGTGTTGTACAAGTGGTTGCTGAGCGCACGGTACAGAATTTCGTCGACAAGGGTCGATTTCCCCGACCCCGAGACGCCGGTCACCGCGACGAAGACGCCCAGGGGGATACGCACGTCAATGCCCTTGAGATTATGCTGCCGCGCGCCTCGGACCAGCAGGGCCTGGCCTGACCCCGAGCGTCTCCGCGCCGGAATGCCGATGCGGCGCCGGCCGGAGAGATACTGCCCTGTGATCGACGCTGGATGTTTCGCCACAGTCTCAGGCGTCCCGGAGACGACGACGTGGCCGCCGTCAGCGCCGGCGCCCGGGCCGATGTCCACCACCCAATCCGCCGACCGAATCGTTTCTTCATCGTGCTCGACAACCAAAATGGTGTTGCCGAGGTCGCGCAGCCCCATCAAGGTTGTGATGAGGCGCTTGTTGTCGCGCTGGTGCAGACCGATACTCGGTTCATCCAACACGTACAGGACACCCATGAGGCCGCTACCGATCTGTGTGGCCAAACGAATGCGCTGGGCTTCGCCACCGGACAGCGTGTTCGCCGTCCGGTCAAGGGTAAGGTACTCGAGACCCACGTTGACCAGGAAGCTCAGCCGCGCCTTGATCTCCTTCATGATCTGCTGAGCGATCAGGCGCTCGCGCTCGGAGAACTGCAGTGTCGTGAAGAACTCCAGAGCCTGCCGCACGTCCAGCGCCGTCGCCTCGGCGATGTTCTTGCCACCGACTCTGACGCTGAGGGATTCGGGCTTGAGCCGCGTGCCTTTGCAGTCCGGGCACGGCAGGCTCGTCATATACTGTTCGATCTCTTCCCTGACGTATTCGGAGTCGGTCTCCTTGTAACGGCGCTCGAGCTGATTGAGCACACCGTCAAACGTCATATCATAGTTACGCAGCACGCCCCATTTGTTGTGATAGCGCACGCGTATGGACGTGTCAGATCCGTGCAGCAGCACATCGAGAAACGTCTTGGGCAGCTTGCGCGCCGGCGTCTTCATGTCGACCTTGAAGTGCGCGGCCAGCGACTGCAGCAGTTCCTGATAGTACTCGCTGGTGGATGCCGCCCAGGGGAGTACGGCACCGTCGAGCAGGCTCTTATCGCGGTCGAGCACCAGATCCTCGTCAATCTCCTGCTTGAAACCCAGGCCCGTGCACGTCGGACACGCGCCGTAGGGACTGTTAAATGAGAAGACGCGCGGCTCGATCTCGGGCAGGACCGTCCCGTGATCCGGGCAGGCGAACTGCTGGCTAAAGACCAGCAGGCCATCGTCGGCACCGTCAGGGCCGCCGCGCGGCGACTGCACACGACCGCGTGACACGCGACCCGCCGCCTCGCCGTTGGGAATCACGTCAACGTAGACCAGCCCCTGGCCGAGCTTGAGCGCCGTCTCAACCGAATCGGCCAGGCGCGAGCGGACGTCGGCGTTCACGACGAGGCGGTCGACGACGACTTCGATATCGTGCTTCTTGTTCTTGTCGAGCGGGATCTCTTCCGAAAGATCGTAGACGCTCCCGTCGGCGCGCACGCGGGCGAACCCCTGGCGCCGCAGATCGTCGAACAGCTGCCGGTATTCACCCTTCCGGCCGCGGACGATCGGACCCAGGACCTGGACCCGCGTGCCCTCACCCAGGCCCAGCACCTGGTCGACGATCTGCTCGCGCGTCTGCCGGCTGATCGGCCGCCCGCACGTGGGACAGTGCGGCACACCGACGCGCGCGTAGAGCAGCCTGAGGTAGTCGTAGATCTCGGTCACTGTACCTACAGTGGACCGCGGGTTCCGGGGCGCGCCCTTCTGATCGATCGAGACCGCCGGCGAAAGGCCGTCGATGCCGTCGACGTCGGGCTTCTCCATCAGCCCCAAGAACTGCCGGGCGTACGCGGAGAGCGACTCGACATACTTCCGTTGCCCCTCCGCGTAGATGGTATCGAATGCCAGCGAGGATTTGCCGGACCCGGAAATGCCGGTCAGCACGACCATGCGGTCGCGAGGGATCTCGACGGTGATACTCTTGAGGTTATGCTCGCGGGCGCCGCGAACAACAATGCGGTCGAACGACATGCGCCAACTCCTCGT
This sequence comes from bacterium, assembly GCA_041487495.1. Classification (GTDB taxonomy): domain Bacteria; phylum Sysuimicrobiota; class Sysuimicrobiia; order Sysuimicrobiales; family Humicultoraceae; genus JBGPNN01. The sequence continues at coordinate 9,764 of JBGPNN010000001.1, read as the reverse complement.
GAGACCGTTCTCCAATCTATCGTCGGCGAGGGTACCGCCCACCTGGGGCGCCGGGTCGCGATCGCCCGCGGCCGTTCCCGCGCCGGCCTCCCGCCCTCGCAAAGAACGGCTCGCCCAGACCCTTGCGGAGTTCGGTGATCTGGTCTCGGAGCGCAGCCGCCTTCTCGAACTGTAGTTCGGCGGCGGCCTTGCGCATCGCTCGTTCGAGGGCGTCGATCGTCTGCTCTAGTTCCACGGGTGACAACATCAACAGCCGCGCCACGTCCCACGGGACCTTGCCCCGCTGTGTTTCGGCCAGGTTGATCAGCTCGTCCGCGGTCAGGATCTCCTTCGAGGGCTGATACCCCTCGATCTCTTCGGCCACCTGCTGCAGGTCGATCAGGTCGCGGATGGGTTTGACGATCGACTGGGGAATGATGCCGTGCTCTTCATTATAACGCACCTGGATCTCGCGCCGGCGGTTGGTCTCGCCGATCGCCCGGCTCATGGAGTCGGTCACGTGATCCGCATACAGGACCACGTGCCCGGATATGTGGCGTGCCGCGCGGCCCATGGTTTGGATCAGCGAAATGTCCGAGCGCAGAAAACCCTCGCGGTCCGCGTCGAGGATCGCGACGAGCGAGACCTCGGGCAGGTCCAGCCCCTCGCGCAGCAGGTTGATCCCCACGATCACATCGTAGGTGCCCAGACGCAAGTCCTTCAGGATCTGCACGCGCTGGAGCGTATCGATCTCCGAGTGCAGGTAGTGCACCTTGAAGTCGAGCTCCTGGAGGTACGCGCTCAGATCTTCGGCCATGCGCTTCGTCAGTGTTGTGACGAGTGTCCGCTCGCCCTTCGAGACCTGCGCCTTCACCTCGGCCATCAGGTCGTCGACCTGGCCTTTCGCCGGACGGATCTCCACCAGCGGGTCGACCAGCCCGGTCGGCCGGACGATCTGCTCGACGACTCGGGCGCTCATCGACAGCTCGACTTCATTGGGGGTCGCGCTCACGAAGACGGCCTGCGGGATCAGCGCCTCGAACTCCTCCCACGCCAGCGGCCGGTTATCACACGCCGATGGCAGCCGGAACCCGAACTCGACCAGGTTCTTCTTGCGCGACCGATCGCCCTCGAGCATGCCCCGAACTTGGGGAAGTGTCACATGGCTCTCGTCGACCACCAACAAGAAGTCGCGCGGGAAGTAGTCGATCAGACAGCCGGGACGCTCGCCGGGATTTCGCCCGTCAAGGTGGCGCGAGTAGTTCTCGATGCCGGGACACGTGCCGGCCTCGCGCAGGAGCTCCATGTCATACCGCGTCCGGAACTCAAGGCGTTGCGCCTCAAGCAGTTTCCCTTGGTCCCTGAACCACGCCAGCCGCTCTTGCAGTTCGGCCTCGATCGACCCCAACGCGCGCTCGAGACGCTCCTCGGTCGTCACCCAGTGCTTGGCGGGCCAAATCGCCACGGCGTCCTTTGCCTCAAAGATCTCGCCGGTCAACGGATCGAGTTCAACGATCCGCTCGACCTCGTCGCCGAGCAGGTCGATACGGACGGCGCGGTTCTCGTACGCCGGAAAGATCTCGATCACGTCGCCGCGCACACGGAACCGGCCGCGGGCGAAGTCAATGTCGTTGCGTTCGTACTGGATCCCAACCAGCCGGCGCACAATATCGTCGCGTGATCGGCGCTCGCCCCGGCGGACGAACAGCATCACTTCCTTGTAGTCTTCGGGGCGGCCCAGACCGTAGATACATGACACGGATGCCACGACGATCACGTCGCGCCGCTCCATCAGCGCCTTCGTCGCTGCGTGCCGGAGGCGGTCGATCTCGTCGTTGATCGACGCATCCTTCGCAATGTAGAGGTCGGTTTGCGGCACGTATGCCTCGGGCTGGTAGTAGTCGTAGTAGGAGACGAAGTACCGGACCGCGTTGCCCGGAAAATACTCGCGGAATTCACCATACAGCTGCGCGGCCAGCGTCTTGTTGTGCGCCAACACCAGGGTCGGCCGCTGTATCTGTTCAACGACCCGCGCAACGGTGTAGGTCTTGCCACTGCCCGTCACGCCAAGCAGTGTCTGGTACCGGTGGTCGGCGCGGAGACTCTCCGTGAGCTCGGCGATGGCCTTCGGCTGGTCTCCGCGCGGGGGGTGTTCGGTCGTCATCTGAAAGAGGGGCATAAAAACAGTATACCAACCGGTGTCCAGTTGGTTCCACCGTTGCCGGGTAGCGCTACGGCCGCTCCGGATCCCGCTGCTCTAGTGAGACAATCACGACCCGCGTCGGGTCGGATCGGAGGTCGCCGGAACCCACCGTCACCGCGGTGATCGTGAGCCGCGTCTCTCGCAGGCGTTCGGGCAATCTGGTTCGAATCTCCCAGTCGCCGTTCGACCTGACGGTCGCGGTCAGCGGGCCGATCGTGACGCCGGGACCACCCGGCGTCAGGCCCTCGTACCGGATTGTCACCTGCACTTTTGCGCCCGGCGGCGCCGTTCCGCGCACGACCAGTTGGGACGTGACCGCATCGCCGGGCTTCGGGCTGGTGATGGTCGGCGGCGGCAGGGCGGGCCCTCGGGGCGTCGGGGTGACCATCGGGGGAACCGGGGTGGGTGTCGCGGGCGCCGGAGTCGGCGCGATCGGGGCAGCCGTCGGCCGGATGATCGGCGGTGACACCACCGACGTGGGCGCCACGACCTGGGCCGGTGGGTTGACCACAAACGTCCAGGTCGTAGACGCCTCGTTTCCGGCGAGGTCCACGATGAACACCTGCACGCGATGGCGCCCTGCTGGAAGGGGCGCCGCTGGGATGTACGTCACGGATGTCGCGGTCGAGCCGGTCCCCCGCACCTCCTGGCCGTCGACCCAGATGCGCGTGCGGTCGATGTTGACCCCGGACGGGCCACGATCGCCGAAGTTGGCGGTGATGACGAGGCGCGCCGCTGCCACCGCTGTGTTTGGCTCCGGCTCCAGGCGTGTAAACACCGGTGGCAGCCCGTCAATCGTGACGTAGGCAATGGTGCGAGTGGTCTCCGTCCCGCCAGAACTCAGCCGCACCGCGACCTGCGCCTGCGCCGCCTCGCCGGTCTGTACCGTATAGCTGGCGGTGTACCGGCCGGCCGGCCCCTCCTGCATGCGCAGACCTACGATCCGTCCGATATCGACAAACGCCTCAGCGCCTGGTGTACCGTGCATGGTCACCACGAGCGTTGCGCCGGCCCCAATTGGCCCCGCCGTGTTGAGCCCCGCAGTCTCAATCCTCGGCGGGATGGGCGCGGGGACAACAGGAGGCGCGGCCGCGGGCGGCGCCTGCGCGTGGATCTCCCAAACCTCGTTCGTCTGTGGATTCAAGCGGAGTGTCACCGCCATGCCCGGGCGGAGCACCTCGCGTGTGATGTAGCGACCGTCCAGCACGATGAGGGCGTCATCGGCCAGGCCGAGGACCTGTCCGCCGGCCAACACGAGGCGTCGGGATCCGATCCGGTCCAGGCGGCCCACGAGTTGACGGTAAGATGCGCGAATCGAGAGGGCGCGGCCCTGCGCGTCGACCGACACCCGCACGAAATCACCCCGACGGATCTGCTCGAGGGCCGCGGCGCCGCCACGGCCGCTCCCGACTTCCGTCAAGAAGATGGGCGTGTCGGGTTGCACCGTCATGACAAAATCCGCTCCGGCGGAGACAATATGCAACCGTGCCGGCGCGGCGTACGGCTCGACGCGCGCCACGGTGCCGTCCAGCGTGAACGGCGGCGCCGGCGTCGGTGGTGCAACGGGTGCGGGCGGGACGACCGGGGGACCCGGCGGTGGAGGCGCGGGTGGTCCGTACGGAGGCGCGGGTGGTCTCGGGGGCGCCGGCGGGCCCGCCAGCGACGGCGAGGTCACGTAGACGACACGACTGGCGGATTCCCACTCCACCCTCGCGCCGAGCGCCTCGCCGACGAAACGCAGCGGGACAAGCGTGCGCCCGTTCACGATCACCGCGGGGACGTCGAGCGTCAGCGTCCGGCCGTCGACACGGGCAGTGCGGTTGCCCGGTTGCAGGACGATTGTCGTCGGGCCGCGCCGGGCCACGACGATCCCGGGGTCGGGCCGCCACTCGACGCTCGCGCCGAGGCGTTCGAAGACGCCCCGCAGGGGAATCAGCAGGCGGCCGCCGATGATCTCGGGTGGCTGATCAAACGCCACGATCCGCCCATCGACCACCACCGACGCCGACTGTGCCGCCGCCGGCGAGGGTAGCCAGCCGCCAAGCGCAACGAGCGTGATCAGAATCGGGATCGCGTATCGCCTCATGATGCCCTCCCACCACTGGTACGAACCGGCCTCGGGGCGGGTTCCCGCCGCGATCGCATCAGCCCTGCTGCTGCCAGGCGCGCCAGAGCGCTTCGACCTGTCGCCGGGTCGCATCCGGCGTTCCCGCATTGTCGATCACCCACGTGGCCAGGGGAACCTTCTCGCGCAACGGCCGCTGGGCCCCGAGGCGCTGCCTGGCCACGGTCTGGGAGACGCTGTCGCGGGCCGCCAGCCTCGCGGCCTGGGTATCCTCATCGACAAAGACCACCACGATCCCATCGAGCGCATAGGTGTCCGCCGGTGCGGTGTCGAGGAGCAGGGGGATATCGAGGACGACAATCGCGCCGGGCCGGCGGCAGCGGAGGCCCTCGACCCGCTCAGCTATCCGCCGTCGGATCTTCGGATGGGTGATGGCATTCAGACGGACACGAGCCTTGGGGTCGCGGAAGATACGCTCGCCGAGCACCGGGCGGTCCAGGGTCCCATCGGGCTGCAGGACGACCTGTCCGAACTCTGCCACGATCTCCCGAAGCGCCTCGGTACCGGGCTCCACGACCTCGCGCGCGATCACGTCGGCGTCGATGATCTCGGCGCCAAGTTCGCGAAGGATCTGCGCCACCAGGCTCTTCCCGCTGGCCATCCCCCCGGTCAGGCCGATGATCTTCACGGCACGGCGCGCATCTCGGCCCAATTGGGACCGACCTTGGCCTCTGCGACCAGCGGCACACTCAGCGGGAAGGCGCCTTCCATCAGGGTACGGACCTCCGCCGCAACCTCGACCACCGCCGGCTCGGGAAGCTCAAACAGCAGTTCATCGTGGATCTGCAGGGTCATGTGAACGCCCGACGACGACGGGAGGACCTGCCGGGCAATCATCAGCATGGCCAGCTTGATGATGTCGGCGCTGGACCCTTGGATCGGCGTATTGATCGCCGTCCGTTCGGCGGCCTCGCGCACCGCGCGGTTCCGGCTCATCAGATCCGGCAGGTAGCGGCGGCGGTTGAGCACCGTCGTCACGAAGCCGTCTCGGCGCGCCTGCTCGACGACGCTGAGCATATACTCCCGCACCTTGGGGAATCTCACGTAGTACGTATCGATGAACTCGCGCGCCTCGCGCCGGTCGATCCCGAGTTGAGCGGCCAGACCATGCTCGCTCATCCCGTAGGCCACGCCAAAGACGATGGCCTTGGCGCGCCGCCGGAGTTCGGGCGTCACGCCGCCGGGTGCCAGCCCAAAGACCTCCGCCGCAATCACGGTGTGGATATCGTCGCCCCGTTCGAAGGCCGAGACCAGACCGGGATCGCGCGTGATGTGCGCCAGGACCCGCAGGTCGATCTGCGAGTAGTCCACACTGAGGAGCAGCGCGCCCGCCGGTGCCACGATCGCGCGACGGATCTTGCGGCCTTCCTCGGTGCGGATGGGCACATTCTGTAGGTTCGGGGACTCGGTGATCACCCGGCCTGTCGCCGCCAGCGTCTGGTTGAAGGTCGTGTGCACGCGGCCGCCGCGATCCGCCATGCGCGGCAGGACGTCGACGTACGTCGACTTCAGTTTGGTCAACTCGCGGTGCTCGACGATCTTCGCGACAATCTCGTGGCGGGGCGCCAGGAACTCCAGCACCTCGGCGTCGGTCGAGTATCCCGTCTTGGTCTTCTTCAGCGGGGGCAGCTGCAGTTTCTCAAAGAGGACGAAGCCCAGCTGCTTCGGCGACCCGATGTTGAACTCGGCGCCGGCCATTCCGTAAATCTCACGTTCGAGCCCGTCGATGCGACCAGCCATCTCGACGCCCAGCGCGTCCAGGTACGGGACATCGATGACGACGCCGGTCTGTTCCATCCGGGCGAGCACTTCGGCCAGCGGGATCTCGACGTCACGAAACAACCCGTCCACGGCCCGCTCGCGCATCCGCTCTTCCAACACGGGACGCAGCCGGACCAGCGCATCCGCACACGCAGCGGCCAGCGCGCCGCGATGAGCCGCCAGCGCCTGGTCTTCGTCGACATGTCGCAGGTCGATCCCCAGGTATTCGGCGGCCGCCGTCTCCAGCGTATGGGTGCGCTTGCCGGGATTGAGCACATACGACGCGATGGCGACGTCGAAGTCTAGGTGGGCCGGGGTAATATCTTCGCGCGCGAGGGTCAGCAGATCCGCCTTGATATCGCCGCTGATCTTGCGGACGGCGGGGTTTTCCAGGATGGCTCGGACCGGCTCCGGGATACCGAGACCGTTCAGCGGCATCCAGGCCGCCTGCCCGAGGGCCGCCACACCCACGGCGTCGATCGGCGCCACCAGTGGATGACCTTCGCCCCGTAAAAACGCTACGCCGACTTCCGCCGCGCCTTCGGCGCAGCGGGCCAGGTCTCGCGCATCCGTCGCCTGCACGGCGGGGACGGCTTCCTGCGTGGGCGGCGCGACCCCCCGCAACCGGTCCACAAACACGCGAAACTCCAGGTCGCGGAACAGCGCCTCGGCCCGATCGCGAGCCGGGTCGCGCCGTCGCAAGGCCTCCCAATCGACCGTGATCGGCGCGTCGGCCACGATCGTGGCCAGGTGCTTGCTCTGCACGACCTGGTCGCGTGAGGCGGCCAAGGCGGGTCGTACTTTCGGCGGCGCCTGATCCAGATGGTCTAGGAGGGTCTCGATGCTGCCGAACTGCTGCACCAAGGCGCTCGCCGTTTTCTCCCCGATGCCAGGCACGCCGGGGATGTTATCGCTCGAATCCCCGCGGAGGCTCTTGTAGTCCGGCAATTGGGTCGGGGCGAATCCAAAGCGCTCGCGGACCCTGGCTTCGTCGTAAATCACCGTCTCGCTGATCCCGCGGCTGGTGACCATGACGCGGACGCCCGGCCGGACGAGTTGCAGGGTGTCGAGATCGCCGCTGACGATCAGGACCTCCATCCCCCGCTCGAGGGCCTGGCGGGTGATCGTCGCAATAATATCCTCGGCCTCAAAGCCATCGGCCTCAAAGATCGCGATGCGAAGCGCGTCCAGCACCTGCTTACTGAGCGCAAACTGCGGCCGGAGGTCGTCGGGCATCGCCTCGCGATGGGCTTTGTACTCTTTGAACTGCCGGTGGCGGAAGGTCGGCGCGGGCCGGTCGAACGCGGCTGCCATGTAGTCGGGTTTCTCCTCCTCGAGAACCTTCAAGACCATGGACGTCAGACCGTACACAGCGTTGGTCGGCCGCCCGTCCGAGGTCGTCAAGTATGGCAGCGCGAAGAAGGCGCGGTAGATGAGACCATTGGTGTCGAGGAGGACGAGCGTTCCGGGCACGGGGGTCACCGTCCCGTAGTATAGCAGGAGGCCGCACAGACTCGGCGGCCTCCCGATGCTTCAATCGCGATGCGGGCTCGGTAGCGTTGAGCGGATCATGCCGCCCGGTCGGCGCGGCGGCTCGATCGCCTGAAGAGACCCCACCCCAGCATGCCGAGCAGCACCAGTGGGAGGATCGCCGCCGCGAACGCTGTGATCCCCTCCACGGCGCCGAGGATCTCCCGGACGGTGTTGAGGAATGCGGCCTGAATCCGCGTGATGGTCCGGTCGAAGTCCCAGAATCCGCCTGACTGCTTCTTGGGTTTCTGGCTGACGTCGGCCTGGATTGTGGCCAGGTCCACGCGGTTGGTCAGGAACCGCAGCCGGCCCTTGAGCCGTTCGATCTCGCCGCGCACGCGCGACACTTCCTGCTGGATCGCCATCAAATCGGGGATTTTCACGGCGCGGTCCATGAAGGTGAGCAGTCGCGCCTCCTGCCGCTCCAGGTTGCGGACGCGGGCGTCCAGGTCGATGAACTCCTCGGTGACATCCTGGCCGCTGATCTGCCGGCGCTGGACGGTGCCGAGCTGCTCGGCCTGTCGCACGGTGTCAGTGAATCGGTTCGCCGGCACGCGGAGAACGAACGTGCCGTGGGGCACGCCGCCTGATTCCTCATATGAGGAATCAGCGATGAACCCGCCGGCGGTCTCGGCGATCGTCAGCAGCCGCCGCGCCGCCTCGTCGAACTTCTCGACCTCAAGAGCCAGCTGGCCGGTTCGAATGACCTTCCGATCGAAGTTAGGCTCATTGCTCACAGCGGACTGCTGGCCGACCGCATCCACCGACGGTTGAGGAGGAGCCGCCGCCTTGCGATTGACCCTGGAGTTGGTCTCCGCGTTGGAGGTCTCCCTGCCGTCTCCCCACCGCGCGCGCTCTCCCTGGCTCCGTAGGCGCCAGGTAGGCGTCATCTCGCGCGCGAGATTGGCCGCGAAGATCGCCACGAGCGCCACCGATGCCGCGGCGGCCGCGGTCTTCCACGACCAGCGGATCTGCGGCCAGGTGATACGCCACCGCGCCCAGGGCCGCGACGGCGCGGCATGAGACAACTGCTCGAGCCGGCCGCGGACGCCGGCCGCAAATCCCTCGGGTACCTGCACAGGCTCCACCTCCTGTAGGAGTCGCACGGTGGCGCGCAGTTGAGCCAGGTCGGTGCGGCACGCGGCGCAGTGTTCCAGGTGCCCCTCGACGTCCGCCGCCTCCCGCGCGGGCAGTGCGCCGTCGATCAGCGCCGAGAACCGGGCGCGGGCCGCGTCGTGATCCATACTCACCCTCTCCCTACCATTCATCTGATCATCACCCCTCGGCCGCAACGAGGTCCATCAACAGCGCGCGTAGCGCCTCGCGTCCCCGGCTCAGCCGCGATCTGACGGTGCCCACAGGTATCTGCAGCACCTTCGCAATCTCGTCGTACGCCAGGCCCTGTACATCGCGGAGCGCGACGACTACACGATACTCCGCTGGGAGCTGCCCGACCGCGGCATGCACCCGGCGATTCACCTCACGGCGATGGGCCTCCGCCGCGGGGTCGTCGGACGACGCCTGATCGGCCGGTAACTCCACCGGCGGGACGTCCGGGCGTCGGCGGACCAGATCGAGCGCGGCATTCGTCGCGATGCGGTGCAGCCAGGTGGAGAACGACGCCTCGCCGCGGAACCGCTCCAGCCCCTGATATGCGCGGACGAAAGCATCCTGGGCAGCGTCGGCAGCGTCCTCGTGGTTGCCGGTGATGCGGTAGGCGAGGTTGTAGACGCGGTCCTGGTGTGCGCGGACGAGGTGTCCGAAGGCGTCGAGGTCGCCCGCGCAGGAGCGTTTGATCAGGCTGTTATCGTCAACAGTCACCGGGTGTTCCACCACTCGCCTCCCGTCGACCAGTTAGACGGGGGCACAGGGGGAAAGTTCCCAGGTCTCCGGAGGTTGGGACGCCGAGAAAAGTGCCTCTACCCCGCAGCTGCGAGGTAGTGCGAATGAAGGAGCAAGTCTGGACTACCCCGAAAGTCCGCCCTCAATAAGCCCCTGCTTATTGCAGCAAGGAGCGCTGCGCACTGTGCCTACCCTGCCCACCGGGACAGTTACCTTCCTCTTCACCGACATCGAGGGGTCTACACGCCTTCTTCACGAGCTCGGGGACGCGGGCTACGGGCAGGCGCTGGCCGGCCACCGCAGACTCCTGCGGGACGCGTTCGG